>NZ_MUBM01000028.1:0-5028 GCF_002154505.1 Streptomyces carpinensis
CGACTCAATACGCGCCCTAGTCGAGTGGGAGAAGGAGAAGGCGACCTTCGACGTGACGCAGGGCCAGAAGGGACCTCAGGCAGAGAACGTCGTCCGCGGCTGACCTGAACGCACCCTGCACTCCCGGACGTGTACTGTTGCTGGTGCCGACGCGGGGTGGAGCAGCTCGGTAGCTCGCTGGGCTCATAACCCAGAGGTCGCAGGTTCAAATCCTGTCCCCGCTACCACACGAAAGGGCCCGGCCCCCGGGCCCTTTCGCATGCGCCCGCAGCTTCGGTCGGTCAGCTGACTGCCGTCTACTGGACCACCCGCCCCGCCGGCCCCGTCACCGGCGCGGCAGGCAAACAGGTCCGCCCTCACCGCCGTCGGCGTCGGGTCGCGGCCGGTGTCGGGCCGTGGCTGGTGCGGCCGGTATCCCGTCCCACGGGAGTGAGGGCCTCCTGGCACGATTTGCATGCGGCCCGACACGCGCTGACCGCTGTGGCCGCAAGGTCGTGGTTGGTCTCCTGGCCCGGCACGTACGGCAGCATCCCCTTCCGTCGGTCCGGTGTCGGGCTCGGGGCGGGAGTGCGTCGTCTTGGCCGTCGAGGGGGGCGGCACTCCGGTGTGCAGCTTGGCCACGAGGTCCGCGTTGGAGCGGGGCGCGAATCGCCCTGTGGTCGAGGACGTCGTCCAGAAGTTCGCAGGCGGCCGCGTCGTCCGCCCACAATCTGGCAGTGGGCGAGGCGGAGGCAGCAGGGGCGCGGCCCGCGTGCTCGCCGGCGAGCGTGGCGAGGGCCGGCCGGTGCTCGGTGCGGATCTTCTCCGGCGACGGCGTCGGGTGTGACGTGCAGGGGCGCACGGCAGGCGGCGGCCAGTCGCGCGGCGAGGCCGGTGTCGAGGTCCCGCCCGGGCGCGTACGGCAGTCGCCCGAGCGCGGTCATGTCCGGCATCGGCTCGTGGAGGTGCACCTTCCCCGTGGCGGCAAAAGCCCGGGACGCGCCGGTCGTCTCGGCGCGCTTGGTGTCCCTGCTCCTCTTCCGCTGGTTGCTGACCATTGGCAGTCCTCGACTGGCGTGCACGGACCAATGACCCGATACACGCGCTTGAGAGCAGACTGCGGTGATCGAACTGCGCCAAGCGGCGGTGTTCTTCGCACTGATGCGCCCGGACCCGTAGGTCCCGCCTGCCTGCGCCTCGACTGCCGACAGTCATGGGCTGAGGCGGGCTTGGGCCGGTGCGCGGCCGGTGTTCGACACGTTACCGGTCCTCACTGACAACGAGTGCACGAATACGGTCTTCCAGCACCCTGAACAATCACATACGAGGCACCGCAGCCCCCGGCAGCGACACCGCTGTGATCAGGCCGAGCTGGCCGTTCATGAGCCTCGCCCTGTCGAGGGCCGCGTGGTGGATACGACGGCGCCGCCCGCGGGCAATGGATCGAGGAACGCGGTCGGCGGCGGCAGGGTGAGAGCGGCTGATACCGCGGCGTGGCGGGCACGGGGCCCGCACCAGCCCACGTGACTGTGGCGGGCGTCACGTCGGGGGTGTGTCACGGACGTACCGTCACTTTGCGTCTGGTGGTCGTCGAGAGCCCGAGTGGGAAGGCGGAAAATGATGAGCGCACAGTGTGCGGTGAAGGCGGGGACCACACATCGCGTGGTGGTCCTGGGAGCCGGTTACGCGGGCATGTCCGCGGCCGTTCAGCTCGCGGCCCGTATCGGGTCCCGCCACGATGTGCGGGTGATTGTGGTGAACGGGCAGGAGCGGTTCACCGAGCGGCTGCGGCTGCACATGACGGCGACGGGGCAGCAGCTGGCCGAACTCTGTGTCCCTGGGCTGTTGCAGGGCACCGGCGCCGTGTTCGAGTGCGGCTGGGTGACCTCCCTGGATGCGCAGACGCGGACCGTTCGCATCGACGACGACCGCGTCCTGTCCTACGACACGCTGGTGTACGGGCTGGGCGGCGTGGCCGATACGGCGGCGGTGCCGGGTGTGGCCGAACATGCCCACACCCTCGACGGTGTCCAGGGCGCCGAGGTGCTGGCCGGCCGGCTCGCCCGGTTGGGTAGTGGCACGGTGGTGGTCGCCGGCAGTGGACTGACCGGCGTGGAGACGGCCGCGGAGATCGCCGAACGCCACCCCGGACTGCACGTCGTTCTGCTGGGTCGTACCGAGCCCGGCGCGGACCTGAACCCGAAGACCAGGGCGTATGTGCACGCCGCGCTCGAGCGTCTGGGTGTGCGGGTGCGCAGCGGGGTGGAGGTGGTGAAGGTGCTGCCCGCGGCGGTCGAGCTGGCCGGCGCCGGCAGTGTCGCCGCCGACGTGGTCGTGTGGGCGGGCGGCACCCGGGTGTCGCCGGTGGCGGCGGCCGCCGGACTGATCGTGGACGAGCGCGGCCGGATCGTCACCGACGCCGCCCTGCGGTCGGTGTCCCACCCGCAGGTGTACGCGGTGGGTGACGCCGCCGCGATCCGTCAGGGCTACGGGATCATGCACGGCACCTGCCAGTCGGGCATGCCCACCGGTGTGCACGCCGCGGTGTCGATTCTCCGCTCGCTGCGGGGCAGGCAGCCCAAGCCGTTCCGCTTCGGCTACTACCACACGCCGATCAGCCTGGGCCGCAACGACGCTGTGGTTCAGTTCACCCGCCCCGACGGCAGCCCCCGCCGCATGCGGCTGACCGGCCGTACGGCGGTCCGGTACAAGGAGACGGTGACCGCATCGCCCTGGCCCACATGGGGCCGTATGAAGAAGATGCCCGCCGCCGGCGCCGTCTGGCCCCGCGGCGGCCGCTTCACCCGGACCGGGAAGACACGATGACCCAGACCCAGCAGGCCCAGCAGGCCCAGCAGTTCCGGCATGACCGCACCGACGCCGGCGAGCGGGTGTTCACCCGGTACCGCAACCTGCTGTTCTCGGTGGCCTACCGTGTGCTGGGCACTGCGGCCGATGCCGAGGACGCGGTCCAGGACGCCTGGCTGAAGTGGTCGGCCGCCGACCGCTCGCACGTGGCCGATCCCAAGGCGTACCTGACACGGATCGTGACGAACCTGGCCATGGAACGGCTGCGCTCCACCCGGCACCGACGGGAGGCCTACGTCGGCCCCTGGCTTCCCGAACCCGTCCTCACCGGCATCGACACCGCCGACACCGTCACCGACGCCGAGTCGGTGTCCATGGCGATGCTGGTGGTGCTGGAGACGCTGAGCCCGCTTCAGCGCGCGGTGTTCGTGCTGAAGGAGGTCTTCGACTTCAGCCACGCCGAGATCGCGCAGGCGGTGGACCGCTCCGAAGCCGCCGTACGGCAGGCCGTGCACCGCGCCCGTGCCCACGTACGGGCCCGCCGGCCGCGTTTCACCGCCAACCGCTCGCACCAACGGGAGGTCACCGAACGGTTCTTCGCCGCCGCGACGGGCGGTGACGTCAACGCGCTGATGGAACTGCTGTCCCCGGATGTCGCCCTGTGGACCGACGGCGGCGGCAAGGTCCGCCAGGCCCTGCGCCCGGTCATCGGCGCCGCCACGGTGGCCAGTTGGTTCGCGGCCATCGGCACGGTCGCCTACCAGGGCATCGAGCCCGCCGACATGAACGCCGAACTCGCCGGGATCAACGGCTCACCGGGCATCGTGTTCAGCGGCCCGGACCGCGTGATCGCCGTCCTCGCCTTCGACATCACCCCCGACGGCCGCATCACCACCATCCACAACATCGCCAACCCGGACAAACTCCAGGCCGTCGCCGACGGCACCATCCGCAGCATCGACACCCGCTGAACGAAGACCCCCACGCCACCCCCCCCCGCGCACCAGGGGGCGGCCGCCGTGCCGGCCGCGTGCAGCGCGGAGCAGCACGCACCTCGGCCATGGCGCAAAGGCGCCCTGGCTCCTCACCCGCCCGGGTGATCGAATCGGTGCCGGAGCGCACTCGATCAGTGGGGGCTTGCGTGAGGGCAGTGTCGTACACGGACGTGCACCGGGAGTGGGCCGTGCAGATCGAGGCGGGCCGGCACGCGGCACTGGACCTGCTCGGACCGGCGGCTCCCACGGTCCGCGCGGCCGTCGCCGGCCTCCTGCGGCAGCGGACCTTCGCCTACCCGCTGTCGGTTCTGCCGCTGCTCGTCCACGCCGCCGAGACGGGCGCCCTTGAGCCGGCCGTCCCGCTGGCCGTCGTCCACGAACTGTGGTGGACCTCCGCCTGCTGCCTGGACGACCTGGCCGATGCACATGCCACCCACCCCGCCGCCGACGATGACGACAGCCGGGCCCTGCTGGCCGCCGTCATCGCCGGAAACCCCCTGCCGCTTCTGGTCGTCCAGTCCCAGCAGATCCCGCCCTCGCTCCGCCCCACCCTGTCGGCCGAGATCCTCAGGTGCTGGATCGCCGCGACCGAGGGCCAGCTGAAAGACCTTCACCCGCAGGCGGCCACCGCCACCCGCGCATCGGTGATCAGCACCTACCGCGGCAAATCAGGCGCACCCTTCGCCATGATCACCGCCATGGCCGCGGAACTGGCCGGCGCCGGCGCGCAGCGCGTTCGACTGTGGCGCGCGTTCGGCGACGAGTTCGGCGTGCTGTGGCAGCTCTTCAACGACCAGGAGGACATCCTCTCCGGCCGCCACGAGGACCTGCTCAACGGCACCGTGACCTACCTGCTCGCCTGCGCCCTGGAACAAGCCGATCCCCACGCCGCACAGCGTGTCCTGGCCCTGCACCGCGCGGCGCCGACGTCCGCGCACGCCCGGGCGGAACTGACCGGCCTGCTGCAGACGCCCGCAGTGCTGCACCGCTTCGCGAGCGACATCGCCGGCTTCGGCGACCGGGCCCACCGCATCCTGGACCGACTCGGCGGTGACCAGGCGCATCTGAGGGTCCTGCACGACCTCGTGGACCGCTCGTCCGCCACCCTGCTGCAGCCCCGCACCGCCGGCGCCGGCACGGTGCGAGAAGGCCGCTGAGCGACCGGCGCCCGCTGAGCGACCGGCGCCCGCTGTGCCGGCCGCGGAAGAAAACCCTCCTTCAGCGGCCGGCCCGTCCGGCCCACCGG
>NZ_MUBM01000028.1:5107-6938 GCF_002154505.1 Streptomyces carpinensis
CACCGGCCCGTCCGGCACACCGGCCCGTCCGGCACACCGGGCCGTCCGGCACACCGGCCCGTCCGGCACACCGGGCCGTCCGGCCGATGACCGCAGGGGCGTTGGCGCCTTGGCGGGTGCGCCCGCGGCTCACGGCCGCCCCTGCGCCGGTGGCCCGGGGTGGTCTGCCCGTTCAGGGGCTCGGACGCCTGGAGGGGGCCGCGTCCCTGGTGCCCTTCAGCGTGCTGCCGCTGAAGACGCCGAGTTCCACGGTGGCGTAGTGGATGCCGTTGGTGTCCTTGGCGAACGTGTTGTAGGTGTACGTCCTGCCGCAGCCGGTCGTGTAGCCGTGCCAGGGCCAGTAGTGCTTGGCGCCGTGGTAGGGGATGGTCACCAGCCGGATGCCGATCCTGCGGCTGTCGCAGCGCGACCCGAGCGGCCTGACTTTCAGGGTGACCGCGGTGAGAGTGTTCGTGCCGCCCCACTGGAACAGGCCGTAGGAGTCGGCGTAGGGCTCGAACGATCCCACGGTGCTCGTGCGGTTGCCCGCGGCCGCTGCCCGGTACGGGCTGACCGGGACGGCGGTGGTGGCGTCGTGCTGATGGCCCGGGCCCGCGGCGACTGCCGGGGCGCCGAAGGCGGCGACGGCCGCCACCGCGGCGGCGGCCGCGACCAGGGGGGAGATCCTCATCCTCGCTCCTTCAAGCTTCCGGTGTTTTCCACTCGATCGGCGGTAGCAGAACACGGCGCGCGAGCGGTGATGTCCGCTCGCCGCGGCCGCTGCCGAGCGCGATGCCCGCCGGGGCGGCGGCCCCGGAGGTGCTCCGCGGGCATCGCTGCTCTGTCTGTGTGAGGGATGCGTGGCCGGGAAATGTGACATCGCCGGGCAGGGGGAGCCGCACCAGGCGCACGGTGCACGGTTTCGTCACCCGTCCGGGTGCGTCCGATGGTGGTCAAGGGGGCCGGCGGCCGTCGCCGGGAAAGGAGCGTCAACGCAGGGCGCGGGAGCGGAAATCGGCCTGGCGGGTGAGCCGGTGGTGCAGGAGGACACCGGCCCGGACAGGCTCGCCGCGCCTGTCGTCCGGCTCTAGCATGGCGTGGCAGGCGCGTGGGCTCCTTACGGCACGGGCCGGCCGCGGGCATCCCGGTGGGGTGCTCCCGGGCGGGGCCCAAGACGAGAACCCCGGCCCGATTACGGCGGGCCGGGGTCCTGCGGGATGTGCCTGGTTGTAGAGCCCCGGCCCGATTACGGCGGGCCGGGGTTCTGCATCGCCGGCATCGTAGGGCCGGCTCTAGTAGTCGCCTCCCTCGCCTCCCTCGTCGCCCCGGTCGCCCCGGCCGCCCCGGTCACCGAAGTCGTCCCGGTCTTCGAAGCGCTTGATGATGCGGAAGCTGCCGATCACGCCGTTCTTGACGCGCACGGCCTTCGTGCAGTCGTCCTCGTCCTTGTTGAAGTGCTCGCCCTTCTCGTCGTCCTCGTCCTTCTTGAAGTGCTTGCCCTTCTCGTCGTCCTCGTCCTTCTTGAAGTGCTCGTGCTTCTTGAAGTCCTCGTCCTTGCAGCGGGCCTGCACGCCGTCGCTCTGGCTCCACGGGCCGACGGTGGCGACGGGGGCGCCGTTGTCGCAGGTGACCCCGCGGAAGAACTCGACGGTCTTGCGGCTGTCGTTGCGGATGTTGAAGCTGTTGGAGCCCAGGCCGCTGACCACGGTGATGCAGCCGTTGGGGTGGGCGGAGTAGGAGCGCTCGTTGATGTGGATCCAGCCCTCCTCGTGGTGCCTGCGGCCGCGCTCGCCGCGCTCGCCGCGGTTGTTGTTGCCCTCGTTGCCCTTGCTGTTGTTGTTGGTGTTGTTGT
>NZ_MUBM01000280.1 GCF_002154505.1 Streptomyces carpinensis
CCGGTGCGGTGCAGGGCGAGCAGGAGAGCGAGCCGCTTGGGGTCGGCGAGCAGCGAGAAGCGGTCCGCCCAGGCGCGGACGTGCGCGGCGTCGCCGATCGCCGCGATGGCGTCGCACACCCGGTGACCGTCGATGCTCCGACGGTCCGCACGGTCGGCAGGGACGAGATGCATACCACCATCCTCGCAGGCAGACACTTGTGATCTTGAATACCTGCGCAGCTGTGCAGCTATGCAGGCGACCCGTTCCGCCTCTACGGTGGGCGGGCCGTGGTGCTCGGGAAGTCGATGAAAGGTCGACGCGGCCCTCGCCACTGTGATCGGGGAGTTCCAGGTCCACGTCCCTCGGGGGACAGCCACTGGCCGTCGTACGGCGGCCGGGAAGGCGGGCCGGGCACGCATCACCCTCCCCCGGCTCTGACGAGCAGGGAGGCACCCGTAAGCCAGGAGACCGGCCACGGCAGCTCACGAAGTGATCCACGAGGTGCTGGAGCGTGATGACCGATGACCCTGCCCGAACGTGCCCCGACGCCCGCGCCCGCCCGGCCGCCGTCCTTCCGTTGGCGGCGCGAGGACACCCTCAAGACCGCCGGGCTGATGGGGGTCGTCCTCGCTCTGCACGTGGTCGCCTTCGGGATCCTGTTCCTGCTCGTCGTGCCCGAGCACTACCAAGTCGGCACCAAGGCCTTCGGCATCGGCCTCGGCATCACCGCCTACACCCTCGGCATGCGCCATGCCTTCGACGCCGACCACATCGCCGCCATCGACAACACCACCCGCAAGCTGATGGCCGACGGCAAGCGCCCGGTGTCGGTGGGCTTCTGGTTCGCGCTGGGCCACTCCAGCGTGGTGGTGCTCCTCGCCCTGCTGATCGCCGGAGGGACCTCGCTGGCCGGCAAGGTCATGAACGAGGGCTCGCGCACCCACCAGGTCCTCGGCTTCATGGGCACGACGATCTCCGGGGCCTTCCTCTACCTGATCGCCGCCCTCAACCTGGTCGCGCTGGTGGGCATCCTGAAGGTCTTCCGGGCGATGCGGGCGGGGGCGTACGACGAGGCGGAACTCGAACAGCACCTGGACTCCCGGGGGTTCATGAACCGCATACTCGGCCGGCTGACCAGGTCCGTCTCACGGCCGGGGCAGATGTACCCGCTCGGCTTCCTCTTCGGCCTCGGCTTCGACACGGCCACCGAGGTCACGCTGATGGTGATGGCCGGTTCGGGCGCTGCGGCCGGCCTGCCCTGGTACGCGATCCTCTGTCTGCCCCTGCTCTTCGCCGCCGGGATGAGCCTGTTCGACACCCTGGACGGCACGTTCATGAACTTCGCCTACCAGTGGGCGTTCTCCAACCCCGTCCGCAAGGTCTTCTACAACCTCACCATCACCGGCCTGTCCATCGCCGTCGCCTTCCTGATCGGCACGATCGAGCTCGTCGGCGTCCTGCACGACAAGCTCGACCTGCGCGACGAGGTCACCGGCTGGATCGCGGACCTCGACCTGGACCACGTGGGCTACATCATCGTCGGCCTGTTCGTCGTGGTGTGGGCGGCGGCGCTGGCGTACTGGAAGGCGGCCAAGGTGGAGCAGCGCTGGGCGGTCCGGGCGGCCGACACGGACTAGACGCCGAACGCCCCGGCGTTCTCGACCGTGGACAGGTACAGCTTCACGTACCGCTCGACCTCGATGTCCAGGGCCACGTCCACCAGGGGCTGTTCGCGGGCCTCGCCGTGCAGTTCCGCCTCGCCGGGGCGCGGGCGGCGGTCGACGACCGTCTGCCCGCGCGCGGGGCCCGGCGCGAGGTTCACCTCCACCGGCAGCCGGTGCGTGGTCAGCCCCGCCGGGTCGGCGACGGAGCAGACCGCGCCCGCGTCGCCGAGCCCGCCGGCGGGGTTCTCCTCGGAGGTGACCGGGTCGCGGTGGGCGAGCAGCCGCCCCGCGAGGTTCGCGCCCGGCTCGGTGCTCTCGCGCAGCCTCCGTACGTCCTCGGCCGGGACGATCACCCGCCGGAACACGTCCAGCCCGTACATCGTGATCGGCACTCCGGCGGTGAGCAGGACCGCCGCCGCCTCCGGGTCGTGCCAGACGTTGAACTCGGCGACCGCCGTGGCGTTCCCGGCGCCCACCGCGCCGCCCATGAACACGATCCGCTCGATGTTGCCCGTCACCTCCGGGTGGGTGCGCAGCAGCAGGGCGATGTTGGTCAGGGGCGCGGTGGGGATCAGCGTGACCGGGCGGGGCGACGCCAGGATCTCGCGGCGCAGCAGCGACACGGCGTCCACGTCGACCGGCCGGCGGCCGGGCGCGGGCAGCCCGAGGTCGCCCATGCCGTCCCGGCCGTGCACGTGGTGCGCGGTGCGCAGGGGCTCGAGCAGTGGTCGCTCGGCGCCCCGCGCGACCGGGATCTCGGGGGCGCCCGCCTGTTCCAGGACGGTCAGCGTGTTGCGCACCACCTGGTCCACGTCCGTGTTCCCGGCGACGCAGCTGACCGCGCGCAGCTCCAGACCCGGGTGGCGCACGGCGAACAACAGGGCCAGCGCGTCGTCGACCCCGGTGTCGCAGTCGATGATCACGGGCGTGGCGGGGGTGGGCTGACCGGTCACGGCGGGCTCCCTGGGAAACGTTCCGTCACAGCGAGCCTATGCGCCGGTGCCTCACTCCCACAGCCCGGTGCCCCGCGCCGCCACCTGTTCCGCGATCCGGTTCAGCAGTTCCCCGACGGGCACGGCCCCCGGCCGGCGCCCGTCCCGCAGCCGCACGGCGGCCAGTCCGCTCCCGGCCTCCCGGTCCCCGATCACCGCCTGGTACGGCACGAGCCGCGCCGCCCGGATCCTGGCCCCCAGACTGCCGTGCTCCGCTCCGGCGAGCTCGGCCCGCAGCCCCCGCGCCGAAGCCTGCCGTACGACGTCCTCGGCGCGCTCCGCCTGCGCCTCGGCCACCGGCAGCACCACCAGCTGCACGGGTGCCAGCCACGCCGGGAAGGCCCCGCCGTGCCGCTCGATCAGGTGCGCGACGGCGCGTTCCACGCTGCCGATGACACTGCGGTGCACCATCACCGGGCGGTGCTTGGCGCCGTCGGCGCCGATGTAGTGCAGGTCGAACCGTTCGGGCTGGTGGAAGTCGATCTGGACGGTGGACAGGGTGGCCTCGCGGCCGGCCGCGTCCACGATCTGCACGTCGATCTTGGGTCCGTAGAAGGCCGCCTCGCCCTCGGCCTCCTCGTAGCCGACACCGGTCCCGTCGAGCACCTCTCTCAGCAGCGCGGTGGCGCGTCGCCACAGGCCCGGGTCGGCGACGTACTTGCCGCCGTCGCCGGGCAGGGACAGACGGTACCGTGCGGCCTCGATGCTGAGGTCGGCGTAGGCGCGGGCGATCAGGCCCAAGGCGGCGCGGGCCTCGTCGACGGCCTGTTCCAGGGTGCAGAAGACGTGCGCGTCGTTGAGCTGGATGGCCCGCACCCGGGTCAGCCCGCCGAGGACGCCGGACAGCTCCGAGCGGTACATGCCGCCCAGCTCGGCGATCCGCAGGGGCAGTTCCCGGTAGCTGCGGGAACGCGAGCGGTAGATGAGGGCGTGGTGCGGGCAGAGACTGGGGCGCAGGACGACCTGCTCGGCGCCCAACTCCATCGGCGGGAACATGTCGTCGCTGTAGTGCGCCCAGTGCCCGGAGGTCTCGTACAGCTCACGCTTGCCGAGGACGGGCGAGTACACGTGCCGGTAGCCGGCCGCGCGCTCGGCCTCACGGACGTACTCCTCCAGGGCGTGGCGCACCACGGCGCCGTCGGGCAGCCAGTACGGCAGACCCGCGCCGATCAACGGGTCGGTGTCGAACAGGCCGAGCTCACGGCCGAGGCGGCGGTGGTCGTGCATGGCGGGCTCCTCAGGGGTGCGGGAGGGGCGAGGAGCCCGGGAGGCGCAGAGCGGGAGAACGCCGAAGCCCCGGGGCACTCGCCCCGGGGCTTCGTTCAGCTCAGCTGTCAGCGCGCCGGGACACTCTCCGGCGTCGTCGTGATGAGACACGGCACGACACGCTGCATGGACGGAACGCTAGCAGCGGCCGGTCGCACGGGCGAGGGATTTTCTCCCCACCGGGTGCGGCGTGGACGAGCCGACGGCGGTCCTCACCCGTACGGCCCTCGCCCGTACGGCCCGGCTCGCTGGTGGGCGGGGCGGCTCGGTGGTGCCGTGGGAGAAACGCCCGCTCCGCGCCGCCGCTTGCCCCTCTGGAGGCACCGCCATGCACCGTCCCCCGGCCGCCCGGCTCCTTTCCGCCTGCGTCCTGTGCACGGCCGCCCTGCTGACCGCGTCCGCCTGCACGCCCGGGCAGTCGGGCCGGGCCGCCGACGCCATGGCCACCCGCTCGGCCGCGCCCGCCTTGTCGGGCTCCGGCGCGCTCACCGCCGCGCAGGCGCAGACCGCGCTGCTCACCCCGGCCGACCTGGGCGCGCCCTGGGTGCCGACGCAGGGCGCCGCGACCTGGCGGGACGGAGTGCTGAAGGCACGGACCGATGTCCCGGACTGCCAGCGTCTCCTCGACGCCGTCTACGCCGACCAGCCGCTCGGCGCCCCGACCGGCACCTACGCGGTGACCGGCTTCGACGACGGCGACGACTCCGCCCAACTGCGCTACCAGGTCCTCTCGCGGCTCCCGGCGGACGTGGACCGCTCGCTGGCCTGGCTGCGGACGCTGCCGCAGACCTGCGGCCGGTTCTCGGCGACGACCACCCGGTCCGGGGTGCAGGAAGTGCAGGTCACCGGCCTCGATCTGCCGGACGTCGGGGACGGACGGCAAGGCCTGCGGATCACCTTCACCGGGCAGTCGAACACCATGAGTGACTCGTACGACTCCTACGACGACTACTACGGGAGCGAGGGGGACGGGGGCGCCGAAGGGAACCAGGGGGACGCCACCACACTCACCCTCGAAGTCGCCGCCGTACGTGTCGGCGGTGACGCGATCACCCTCACCGAAGGCGCTCTCGGCGCCCTCCCGCCCAACGCCACCGCCCACGCGATCCAGTCAGGCGTGCAACGCCTGACCGACGTCCACCGCCGGGCCCGCGCCCAGGCCTGACCCGGCCCCACGGGATCGGGTACTCGCCGGGGATCGGCCACGGCCCGGCCCGGTGCCCACAGGGGCACGCGCCCGCCGGGCTCAGGCGGCCATGCGGTCCACGGCGTCCCTGGCCTCCTTCAGGCCGGCACCCGTGGCCTCCCGGTACGCCTTGATCGCCTCGATCCGCTTCCCGGCGCGCACCAGCCCTGACACCTCATCCAGCCGCGGGTCGTCCTCGCGCAGGTCCAAGTGGTCGAGGACCAGGTCGAGTTCGCGCTCCACCCGCGCCATGCGCCGGTCGGCCCGGGAGAGCCTGCTCTCGATGCTGCCGACGCCGGCGAGCACGACCACGACGACAGCGCGGAAGGCCACTGGGTCCATGCGGTGATCCTAGGAGGAGCCACTTCCGTCACAGAGGCGGCTGGGCCGGGGCGGGGCCCAGAGTGGTCGTGCCCGGAGCCGTGCGGTGGCCCAGGCCGGTGCGGTAGGCGTCCAGGGCCGCCTCCACCCGCCCGGTGCGGCGGAGCAGGTCGCCCAGGAGCCGGCACAGGTCGGCCAGGTCGCCCGCCGCGCCGGCCCGTTCCAGCAGGCTCAGCGCGCGCACGTAGTGCTCCTCGGCCGCCTCCGTGTCCCGTGTGTCCTCGGCGATGATGCCGAGCAGGCGGTGCGCGGCGGCGGCGTGCACCGCGCCGCGCTCGGAGTGGAGATCGCCGAGGACCTGCCGCAGCAGGTCGCCGGCCTCCTCCGACTTGCCTCGCCGGTGCAGCACGTCGGCCAGTTCGACCACGACCTGGCTGGTGTAGAGGGCGGCACGCCGGGCCGTCAGCATGTCCTGCGCGGCACGCAGCTCCTCCTCGGCGCGCTCCAGTTCGCCGTTCTGCGCGTAGACGTAACCGCGCATCCAGTGGCAGTTGGCGAGTTCGGTGCGCAGCTGGAGGTGCCGGTAGAGCTCGGCGGCCTTCGCCAGCGAGGCGTCCGCCTCGGCGATCCGCCCCTCCGCGAGCAGCGTCCGCGCGACCGACCGGTGCATCCGGGCCACCAGCGCCGGGTCGCCCGCCTGAGGGGCGAGGGCGAGGGCGAACTCGGCCGCCTGGGCGGCCCGCGCGTGCGCGCCCATGTCCATGTACGGGCCGATGACACTGGCGTAGAGCAGGAGCAGGGCGTCGGGATCGTGCAGACCCCCGCGGTTGAGCTCGTCGAGGGTGGACTCCAGGAGGTAGACGGCGTAGCGCAGCTCCCCCGCCAGGTAGTGGGAGACGGCACGGCCGCGCAGCGCCGGGACGCGGGCCGGCAGCGGTGCGTCGGCCAGGGTCCGTTCGGAGCGCTCGAAGTACTCCCGGCCGGTCGCCAGCTCACCGCTCTCCAGGGCGCACTCGCCGAGACCCAGCAGGGCGTCGGCCTCGACCTCGGTCAGCTCGTGCTCCTCGGCCTCGGTGAGCAGCCGGGCGTACTGTTCGGCCGCGTTCCCGGTGTCCCCGCCGGTCAGCGTGCGCTGCGCCTCGGTCAGCCGCAGCCGCAGATCGGTGGCGAGATGGGCGGGGCGCCCGGTGGCCAGCTCGTCGAAGGCGACGCCGAGCCGCTCGGCCAGGTGCCGGAGCGCCTCGTCGGAGGGGCGTACGCGGCCGGCCTCCAGGGTGGAGACGTACGCGGGCGTGTACGCCGGTTCCGCCAACTGCCGCTGGGTAAGCCCCTGTTCGCGCCTCAGCCGCTGCACCCTGCGCCCGATGGTCTCCGGGTCGTCCCGCTTCGCCATACGGTTAATCATGCCAGTAAGCGCACTTACCGGAGGGCCCGTTCACTGACCTGTCGTCAGCACCGGACGTTTTACCCACGACCGCCCAACTCCCCCTGGCACTCTTCCGGTTGGACCCCGTCACCCCGTAGTTTGGAGAGCGCGTTAAACGCAATTAATCCGTCACTGTCGTTCACCGCCGCTGCGAGGTCGGTTGCCGTGCCCGGACGCACTGTCGCGCGCCAAGGTCGCATCTCCGCACGTCACGTCAGAGGATTCGGTGCCGCCCTGATAGCCGTGGCCGCCCTGGTCACCGCGGCGAACGCGGGACCGGCGAGGGCCGCGGCCCCCGCGCCCGCCCAGCAGGTGGCCGTCCAGAACCGCTAGGCCGCGGTTCGACGACACGGCGGCCTCTCCGTCCGGCCGCTCATCGGTCCCGTCGCCCCATCCGTCCGGCCGCTCAGTCCGGCAGCGCCTTGCGCAGTGCCTTGTCCAGCCGGCGGGCCAGGACCGCGTCGCTCGGCGGGTCGTCGGTGAACAGGTCGCCCAGCACGGTGGTGAAGGTCTGGGTGAAGGCCCCGTAGAGGGGGGTGCGGGGGCGCGGGACCGCGTCGCGCAGCGCGGGCAGCAGGATGCGGCGGGCGTACTCCGGGCGACCGGCGGCGTCGCGGGGCATGCGGTCGGTGCTCTCCCCGGTGGGTGACGCCGAAGGACCACCACCCGCTCCCGCGGTGGGCGCGGAGGTGCACTTGACGTCGTCGGACTCGTACGCGGACGTCCGGGTCGCGGCGAAGCCGGCGTCCAGCAGACAGCGTTCGCTCTCGGCACTGGTGAGAAAGGCGATCAGGTCGGCCGCCTTCCCCGGCCGCGGCGAGGACCGGGTCACCGCCAGGTTCTGCCCGCCGAGCACCGCCCGGCCGGGCAGCGGCGCCACGCCGAGCTGCTGGTCGGTGAAGGTCTGGTGGAGCGTGCCATAGGCGTACGGCCACTGCCGGAGGAAGGCGGTGCGGCCGTCCGCGAAGTCGCTGAGCGAGGCGGCCTCGTCGGAGTCGACGGCGTCGTCCAGGGTGTACGGCTTCCCGGTGCGCCGGCGCAGCTCCGCGATGCCGTCGGTCAGCTCCTGCAGGTCGCCGGTGTAGTGGCCGGAGTCGTCGGTGAGGGAGAAGTCCTTCGTGGCCGATGCGAACGCCTCGATGGCGTTGACCGTACGACCCTCGTACGCGGCCAGCTGCGTCGTCCAGGTCTTCTCGAAGCCCTTGGGCGGGTTGGCGTCGAGGGTGTCGCCGAGGCTGAGCAGGTTCTGCCAGGCCGGCTTGGGGCCGAGGGTGGTCTGCTGCACGCCCGCCTGACGCAGGTAGTCGCGGCGGTAGTAGAGCAGCCCCACATCGCTGTTGAACGGCGCCGAGTACACCCGGCCCTTCCAGCGGGCCGTGCCGGCCACCGAGGGCACGACGTCGTCGTCGACGGCGCCGTCGGACGGCAGCGGGCGGATCAGCCCCGCCTCGGCGAACTCCGGCACCCACGTCACGTCCAGGTTGACCACGTCGTAGTCGGCGCTGCCCGACTGCAGCGCGCCCAGCAGCTG
>NZ_MUBM01000281.1 GCF_002154505.1 Streptomyces carpinensis
CCAGCTCCCGCAGGCAGTCGGCACAGGTCGCGGTGTCGGGCGGGAGCTGGCCGACCCCGCCGACCGGCGCCACCGGCACCCTTTCATCACCTGCACCCACTGCGGCCCCCGCTTCACCATCGCCACCGCGATGCCCTACGACCGTGCGGCCACGACCATGGGCGCCTTCCCGATGTGCCCGGCCTGCGCGCGCGAGTACACCGACCCCGCCGACCGGCGTTTCCACGCACAGCCCGTCGCCTGCCCCGACTGCGGCCCCCGGCTGCGCCTGCTGCCCGCCGAGGGCAGCGGCCTGCGCCCGGCCCGGGACGCCGAAGCACTGGCGGCGGCCCGGTCGCTGCTCGCCGCCGGGCGGATCGTCGCCGTCAAGGGCGTCGGCGGCTACCACCTGGCCTGCGACGCCACCGACCCCCGTGCCGTCGCCACGCTGCGCGCCCGCAAGGACAGGGGCGGCAAGGCCTTCGCGGTGATGTGCGCGGACCTGGCCACCGCGGAGCGCATCGCCGTAGTGGGCGAGCGTGAACGGGCCGCGCTCACCGGCGCCCGGCGGCCCATCGTCCTGCTGCGCCGGCGCACCCCGGGCAGCGGCCCCCGGCCGGCCGACGAGGTGTGTCCCGGCAGCCCGCACATCGGCGTCATGCTGCCCTACACCCCCGTGCACACCCTGCTGTTCGGGCTGCCAGGCGACCCCCCGGCCCCCCGCGTCCTCGTGATGACCAGCGGCAACCGCTCCGGCGAGCCCATCGTCACGGACGACGACGAGGCGCTGACCCGGCTGGCCGGGCTGGCCGACGCCTGGCTCGCCCACGACCGACCCGTCGCCTCCCCGTGCGACGACTCCCTGCTGCGGGTGCGCCCCGACGGCACCGAGCAGGTGCTGCGCCGCTCCCGCGGCTACGTGCCCCGGCCGCTGCGCCTGCCCGTCCCGGTGCGCCCGGCGCTCGCGGTGGGCGGCGACCTGAAGAACGTGCCCTGCGTGGGCGAGGGCGACCAGGCCTGGTTCGGCCCGCACATCGGCGACATGGGCGACCTGGCCACCCTGGAGGCCGCCCGGCGGGCCGAGAGGCACCTGCGGACCCTCACCGGGGTCAGCCCCGAACTGGTCGCCGCCGACCGGCACCCCGGCTACCACTCCGCCCGCTGGGCACGCCGGCGGGCTGCCCGACTGCCGAACCCGGAGCCGGTGTTCGTCCAGCACCACCACGCGCACATCGCCTCGGCGATGGCCGAGCACGGTCTCGACGGCACCACACGGGTGATCGGCGTCGCCTTCGACGGGACGGGTTACGGCGACGACGGCACCGTCTGGGGCGGCGAGATCCTGCTCGCCGACTACGTCGGCCACCGCCGCTTCGCCCACCTGACCCCCGCCCCGCTGCCCGGCGGCGACGCCGGGGTGGCCAACCCGTGCCGCCTGGCGCTGGCCCGGCTGTGGGCCGCGGGGCTGCCGTGGGACCCCGGCCTGCCCAGCGTCACCGCCTGCCCGGCCGAGGAACGGACCGTGCTGCGACGGCAGTTGGAGCGGGGTCTGGCCTGCGTGCCGACCTCCAGCATGGGCCGGCTCTTCGACGCCGTGTCGTCCCTCGTCGGCATCTGCCATCGCGCGCACTACGAGGCACAGGCCGCGCTCGAACTGGAAGCGGCGGCCACCGAGGCCCGGGACGCGGACACGGCGGCGTACCCCTTCGGGCTGACCACCGCGAACGGCCCCCTGCGTTGCGACCCCGCGCCCATGCTGCGGGCGCTCCTCACCGACCAGCGGCGCGGTACCCCGGCACCCGTCCTCGCGGCACGCTTCCACCGGGGCGTGGCCCGGGCCGTCGCGGAGATCTGCCGCCGCGCCCGCGGGGCCACGGGCCTGGGCGCAGTCGTCCTCAGCGGTGGCGTCTTCGCCAACGGCCTGCTGGAGGAGGAGTGCGCCGCGCTGCTGGCCGCGGACGGCTTCGCGGTACTGCGCCACGGCGAGGTCCCGCCGAACGACGGCGGTCTGGCCCTCGGGCAGCTCGTGGTCGCGGCACACCGGCGACGACGGACCCCTGACAGCGACGAGACGGAGTGACCCATGTGCTTGGCAGTGCCCGGCAAGGTCGTGTCCATCGACCACCGTGCCGACCCGCTCACCGGCCTGATCGACTTCGGCGGGGTACGGAAACAGGCGTGTCTGGAGTACCTGCCCGACCTGCGGGTGGGGGAGTACGTGATCGTCCACGTCGGCTTCGCCCTGCAACGGCTGGACGAGGAGTCGGCCCGGGCGTCCCTTGAGCTTTTCGAGCAACTGGGGCTGCTGGAGGAGGAGTTCGGCGACGCCTGGCAGCAGGCGGCCGAGCAGGCCGGGCGCGAGGCCCCCTACGCCCCCGCGGCCGTGGCGAGTGAACAGAGCGGGAGTGAGGCCCGGTGAAGTACATCGACGAGTTCAACGACCCCGAGCTGGCCCGGCGGCTGCTGGACGAGATCCGTGCGACGGTCACCCAGCCGTGGGCGCTGATGGAGGTCTGCGGCGGCCAGACCCACTCCATCATCCGGCACGGGATCGATCAACTGCTACCGGAAAAGCTGGAGTTGATTCACGGGCCAGGCTGCCCGGTGTGTGTGACCCCGCTGGAGGTCATCGACAAGGCGCTGGAGATCGCCGCGCGCCCCGGAGTGATCTTCTGCTCGTTCGGCGACATGCTGCGTGTGCCGGGCACGGACCGCGACCTGTTCCGGGTCAAGGGCGAGGGCGGTGACGTGCGGGTGGTGTACTCGCCGCTCGACGCCCTGCGGCTCGCCCGGGAACACCCCGACCGACAGGTGGTGTTCTTCGCCATCGGCTTCGAGACGACGGCGCCCGCCAACGCCATGGCCGTCCACCAGGCGCGCCGTCTGGGCCTGGACAACTTCAGCCTCCTGGTCTCCCATGTCCGGGTCCCACCGGCCGTCGAGGCCATCATGACCGCCCCCACCTGCCGGGTGCAGGGCTTCCTGGCCGCCGGGCACGTGTGCAGTGTGATGGGCACCGCCGAGTACCCGGAGCTGGCCGAGCGGCACCGCGTTCCGATCGTGGTCACCGGCTTCGAACCGCTGGACATCCTCGAGGGCATCCGCCGCGCCGTCCACCAGCTGGAGCGCGGCGAGCACCGGGTGGACAACGCCTACCCGCGCGCGGTGCGCGAACAGGGCAACCCGGCGGCCCTGCGCATGCTCGAGGAGGTCTTCGAGGTCGCCGACCGGAACTGGCGCGGCATCGGGCGCATCCCCGCCAGCGGCTGGCGGCTGTCGGACGCCTACCGCGCCTACGATGCCGAGCACCGCTTCGACGTCACCGGCATCCGCACGGAGGAACCCGCCGTGTGCCGGGCCGGTGAGGTCCTGCAGGGGCTGATCAAACCCACCGAGTGCGCCGCGTTCGGCACCGCCTGCACCCCGCGCACCCCGCTCGGCGCCACCATGGTCTCCAGCGAGGGCGCCTGCGCGGCGTACTACCTGTACCGGCGGATGAACGGCACTCCGGCACAGGGCTCCCGTATCCCGCAGGAGGAGATGAACCCCGTTGGCTGAACTGGCTTCCGAGGCGACCGAGACCGCCCCCGTAGACCCGGCGAACTGGACCTGCCCCGCGCCGCTGCGCGACCAGCCGGTCGTGGTCATGGGCCACGGCGGAGGCGGCGCCCTGTCCGCCGAACTGATCCACGACGTGTTCGCCCCGGCCTACGGCAACCCCGTTCTCGCCGGCATGGGCGACAGCGCCGTCCTCCACCTCGGCGGCGCGAGGCTGGCGTTCTCCACCGACTCCTACGTCGTGCGGCCCCTGTTCTTCCCCGGCGGCAGCCTCGGCGACCTGGCGGTCAACGGCACGGTCAACGACCTGGCGATGAGCGGCGCCCGCCCCGCCTACCTCTCCGCGGCCTTCGTTCTCGAAGAAGGCGTCGAGCTGGCCGTCGTCGACCGCATCGCCCGTGCCATGGGCGCGGCGGCGGAGGCGGCCGGCGTCACCGTGGCCACCGGCGACACCAAGGTCGTGGAGGCCGGGCACGGCGACGGCGTGTACGTCACCACCGCCGGTGTCGGACTCGTTCCCGAAGGGGTGGACATCCGCCCCCAGCGGGCCCGGCCGGGCGACGCCGTCATCGTCAGCGGACCGATCGGACTGCACGGCGTCGCCATCATGAGCGTCCGCGAGGGCCTGGAGTTCGGCGTCGAGGTCGCCAGCGACACCGCTCCCCTGGCGGACCTGGTGGCCGCCATGCTGGCCGTCACCTCGGACGTCCACGTGCTGCGCGACCCCACCCGGGGCGGGCTCGCCGCCTCCCTCAACGAGATCGCCCGCGCATCAGGCACCGGCGTCCGGCTCCAGGAGCGCGCCATTCCCGTCCCGGAGGCGGTCGTCAACGCCTGCGGATTCCTCGGCCTGGACCCGCTGTACGTCGCCAACGAGGGGCGGCTGGTGGCCTTCGTGCCGCAGGCGGAGGCCGAGGCGGTCCTGGAGGCGATGCACGCCCACCCGCAGGGCGGCGGGGCCGCGCTCATCGGCGAGTGCGTCTCCGAACACCCCGGCATGGTCGTCGTCTCCACCGGCCTGGGCGGCACCCGGGTCGTCGACCTGCCGCTCGGCGAGCAACTGCCGCGCATCTGCTGACCGGGGCAGCTGTCGACCCGGGCGCGCGCCGCCCCCGGGAGGAGACGACCCCGCCGGTGTGTCGGGCACCGGCGGGATCGCCTCCTCCCGGGGGCGGCCGGCGTGCGGGGGCGATCAGTGCGCGCCCGTCGGCTCGATGCCGGTGATCTCCAACTCCCGTCCGCTGCGCAGCTCCTGCGACGGACGGTCGCAGCGCGGGCACCAGAAGAACGGGGGCATGCCCACCGCGAACTCCGCCGCGCACGGGTCGCAGTACGCCCGTGCCGTCACCTGCTCGACGACGAGCCGTGCCCCGGCCAGGGCGGTGCCCTCCCGGGCCACCTCGAAGGCGAAGTCCAGCGCGTCGGGCACCACGCCGGACAGCTCACCGACCCGCACGGTCACCGACGAGACGGCGTCCGTCCCGTCGGCCCGCGCCCACTCCTCGGCCCGCTCCACGATCGCGGTCGCGATCGACAACTCGTGCACGGCCACTCCCCGTTGCTCAGCGTCGCTCGGTGAGCCCGGCGAAGAACTCCTCCACGGCCGGCCACACCCGGCCACCGCCCGACAGCCCCCGCCACTCCCGGCGCACGACGGCGACCATCCGGAAGCAGTCGTCGAGGGGCACGATCCAGTGGTGGTCCTGGCCGCGGACGGTATTCACCAGCAGCGCCTCCACCTCCGGTTCCACGGTGGCGAGTTCGGGGCACCGCTCGCCAGCCTGCCGCCAGGCGGCGGCGTCCACCTCCCACCGCATGGCCCCCGCCGGGCTCGGCCCCTGGGCGGTGATCGTGCCGTCGGTGTGCGGCACGAAGAAGACCAGGCCGACCGGCACCCCGAGGGTCTGCGTGTCGACACGGCGCAGGCGGACCCGGCGCCGTGGCACGAGCCGGAAGTGCCCGCCGCCCGCACCGTCCCCGGCGAACAGCACCGAACACGGTCCGCAGGCGCACCGCAGTTCCGCCTCCACGGTGTCGTAGAGGTGGGCGTGCTCCTCGGGCACCGGGGCGGCGCACAGCTCGCACGCCTCGGCCTCGGCCGGACGGTCGGCCGAGGACCGGATCAGGCGGGCCAGCGCCCCTTCCGGGCTCACACGGCCTCCCGTGTCCCGGACGGATCCGAGGGCCGTCGCGCCAAGGCGTCCAGCGGTACGAACGCCGGTGCCGCCCGCCGGTCGGCGGCGTCCGGAACGGACTCCACCGCCGTCAGCTCGGGAGCGGCGGCGAGCACCGCCTGACGCACCGCCTCACGAACCGCCTCGCCGACGTCGCCGGCTCCGCCGCCGCACCCGGAACCGCAGCCGCCGCCGGTGCTCAGGCGCACGCGGGCCACCGATCCGTCCAGGCCGGCCCACTCCACGTCGCCGCCGCGTTCGCGCACGGCGGGCCGCAGCCGTTCGACCGCGCGGGCGGCCCGGCGCTCGGCGGACTCCGGATGGATCGCGTGCATCACCAGCAGGTGCCCCAGCAACTCGTCCTCGGCCAGTCGCCGGGCCAGTTCCTCGTCCGCGCGCTCCAGCACCCGGGCCAGCGCCTCGCCGTAGACCTCCGTCAGCAGCCGTACGGCCTCCACCGCGAGGCGCACGGTCGGACCGGGCGCGCAGTCGAGTCCCGCGAGCAGCTCGTCGATCCGGGCGAGCCGGGCCTCGACGTCCGGGTCCCCGAGGCGGCCGGTGGGGGAGCGGTGCCCGGCATCAGCCATGGCCGGCTCCGTAGGTGGGGGTGTGGCTGGTGGTGAGGGTTCTGCCGTTGCCGATGTACATGTGGACGCCGCAGGGCAGACACGGGTCGAAACTGCGGACGGTGCGCATGATGTCGACTCCCTTGAAGTCGTCCGGGCCGTTCTCCTCGAAGATCGGCTGCCCCTGGACGGCGTCCTCGTACGGGCCGGGGGTGCCGTAGATGTCGCGGGGGCTGGCGTTCCACGGAGTGGGCGGGTACGGGTGGTAGTTGGCGATCTTCTTGTCCCTGATGACCAGGTGGTGGGAGAGGACGCCGCGGACGGCCTCGTGGAAGCCGCAGCCGATCGCCTCGTCGGGGACCTCGAAGTTCTCGAAGATCTTGGTGTCGCCACCGCGGACGAGCTGCATCGCGCGCTCGACGAACTGGAAGGCCATGGCGGCGGCGTAGGCGACGAAGTAGGGGCGCGCCCGGTCGCGTTCGATGGTGTTGGACCACTTCGGGATGTGCCACTCCAGAGTGGTCTCGGGCAGCTTCTCGCTCTTGGGCAGGGTGATGCGGACGCTGCGACCGGTGGCCTTGACGTAAGGGGTGTCGACTCGCCCGCTCAGCGCGGTGGACCACAGCCGGGCCAGGGGACCGCCGCCGGTGTCCAGGGCGAGGTGGTCACCGGTTCGCCGGTCGTACCAGCGCGGGCTCATCACCCAGCTGTAGTTGCCGTCGAAGTCACGTTTCTGCGGGGCGGGCACGGTGGTCTGGTTCCAGGGGTGGCGGATGTCCACCGGGTTGCCCAGCGGGTCGTGGGTGACGAACGGCTGCTCGTTCACCCAGTCCTGGTAGTAGGAGGAGCCGAGCAGGATGCGCAGGCCGAGGTTGATGTCGACCAGGTTGTTGGTGACCAGTTCGCCGTCGACGATGATGCCGGGGGTGACGAACATGTCCTTGCCCCAGTCGTTCATCGTCTCGTAGCGGTAGTCGCAGGAGTCGGAGTTCTGGAAGGCGCCCCAGCAGCCCAGCAGGATCCGGCGCCGGCCGACCTCCTCGTATCCCGGCATGGCCTGGTAGAAGAAGTCGAAGACGTCGTCGTTCATCGCCACTGCCTGCTTGATGAAGTCCAGCACCCTGAGCAGGCGGGAGAGGTAGTCGGTGAAGGTGGTGGGCTGGGGCATGGTGCCGACGCCGCCGGGATACAGCGTGGAGGGGTGCACGTGGCGGCCCTCCATCAGGCAGAACATCTCCCGCGTCACGCGTGACACCTTCAGCGCCTGCTTGTACACCTCGCCCTCGAAGGGGTTGAAGGCGCGCATGATGTCGGCGATCGTCCGGTAGCCGTGAATGTGTCCGCGCGGTGCCTCGGTGCGCTCCGCCCGGGCCAGGAGGGTCGGGTTGGTGGCCTTCACCATGGCTTCGCAGAAGTCGACGAAGACCAGGTTGTCCTGGAAGATCGTGTGATCGAACATGTATTCGGCGGCTTCGCCGAGGTTGGTGATGTGTTCGGCGAGGGGCGGGGGTTTGACGCCGTAGGCCATCTGCTGGGCGTAGTTGGAGCAGGTGGTGTGGTTGTCTCCGCAGATCCCGCAGATCCGGGAGGTGATGAACCCGGCGTCCCTGGGGTCCTTGCCCCTCATGAACACTGAGTAGCCGCGGAAGAGGGACGAGGTGGAGCGGCACTCGAGCACTTCCTGGTTGGCGAAGTCGATCTTCGTGTAGATGCCCAGGTTCCCGATGATCCGGGTGATCGGGTCCCAGGACATGTCCACGATCTGTGCGGGCTTGCGTGGCGTGGAGCGGGCGTCGGTGGCGGTCATCTGCGTTGCTGCCCTTTGCTGTCCGTGGTCGGTGGGGTGGTGTGGGGGTGCGGTTGGATCAGGGTGCGGGGGTCGGTTCGTCGCACAACGGTTCGAGTTCGTCGGGACGGAAGTAGTGGAAGCGGCCGTACCAGGTGTGGAGCTCGGCGGCCGGATCGTCGTCCACGGTGACGGCGAGGTGCACACCGCCGTCCACGTCGTGGCGGACGGCGGCGACCCGGGCGGTACGCCCGGCCAGGAACATGTCCTGGGCGTCGGCGCCCCGGCCCCGCGGACGAAGCCGGACCCGGCTGCCGCAGCCCACGCGTACACCGTCGACGAGCACTGTGTCCGTCGCGGGGGAGAGGTCCTCGTCACCGCCCTCCTGCCACCAGGCGGGCGGTGCCCCGCCGGACGGGTCCTGCCGCGCCGGGGCCAGGGAGCGGATGGCGCCGTGCAGCCGGCCGAATACCTCCGGGGGCATGGTGTCCACCCGGTCGAGGATCGCGGCGGCCCGCGGATCGGTCGCGCGTGCCTCGGCCTTCTCCTCGTCGGTCAGGAGCATCGTGCGCAGCGTCAGGATCTCGTCGATCTCCGCGGCGTCGTGCAGATCGCCCGGGCTCTCCGGCGCCACCTGCGGACGGTCGGGCAGGATGATCGGCGAGGAGAGCAGGACCGGCCCGGTGCCCCCGGCGCCGTCGGCGGGCGCCTGCCCGCCGAGCACCGGGAACGTGAACTCGTTGCGGCACTCGGCCACGTGCTCCGCCAGATCCGCAGGCGGGTCGATCAGCGACACGAACTCCACCCCGAGGCCGCCGATCAGGGAATGGGTGGCGATGAGCGCCTGGCGCAGCGCCTCGTCACGGGAGACATCCGGGTCCGGGGCCAGGCCCGTGTTCTCGGTGCGCACCCGGAGCCGGACCAGGCCGGGAGCGAGCCGTTCGGCCACGAGCGTGGTGCTCGCCCGGATCTCCTCGCGCCGCCGCACCACACGTCCGGCACCCGCGGGCAGCGGCCCGCTCTCCGCGCCGGCCGCCGCGCCCACCGGGACGGTGAGTTCCCGCCGCAGCAGGTCGTCCAGGGCGACGGTGAGGTCGGTCTCCTGCGGTACCGCCTCGTCGAAGGTCAGATGAGCAGTGCCGTCGTCCGTCCGCAGCGACTCGACAGGGCGATGCCCGCCGTCGCCCAGTGCCGCCTCGACCTGCTTGTGCTGCGTCTGCAGGTAGCGCACCCGCACGCGCAGCACGGCGTCCGGCCCCCGGACCCGCAGCAGGCACTCGGTCTGCTGGTACCAGGAGTCGGCGGAGCCGGACACACCGGCCGCGGCCGGGCCGTCACGCTCAACCCAGTCCCGGGGCAGCAGCACCCCGAACTGCCACCGGACACGGTTCTTGGGCGACGAACGGCGGTACGGATAGAGCAGGTAGCCCTCGTAGAGGACCGCGTCGGCCACCGCGCTGAGCTGCTCGAAGCCCTGCACGCCCCGGCCGGCGGGCAGGGCACCGTCGTCGACGGGCGCAGCACACAGCACGCCGTCCTCGGCCACGGCATCGGGCATTCGGCCTCCTCGGGTTCGCGTGTGCGCCATGTCTTCCACCACCGGCACACCGCTCACGCGCGCCGCCCCCCTTGAGCCGAGTGCGTTGCGCCGTCCAGCGCAACGAGGGAGGCACGGCGCCCGGAGGACCGGGAGACTGCCCCGGAGACCTTTTCGCTCACCTCCGACACCGGACGGCGTCATGCAGACCTTCCTGCCGTACCCCGGCTTCACGGAGTCCGCGCTGGTGCTCGACCGCCGCAGGCTGGGGAAGCAGCGGGTGGAGGTGCTGCAGGTGCTGCGCGGCCTGACGGTTCCCGGCTACGGGTGGCGCCACCATCCGGCCGTGCGCATGTGGGCCGGATACGAGGAAGCCCTGGTGCGGTACGGACTGGACGTCTGTCGCGTCTGGCGGGACCTCGGCCACCAGGACAGCTGCGCGGCCACGCTCGTCGCCGAGCTCGCGGCGCATCGCCCCGGCCGTCCCGTGCGGGACCAGCCGGAGCTGGCGCGGGCAGGCGAGCTGCCGCCGTGGCTCGGTGACGAGGCAATGCACCTGAGCCACCGGTCGGCGCTGGTCCGCAAGGACCCCGCCACTTACGCGGCCCTGTTCCCGGACGTGCCGGACGATCTGCCGTACGTCTGGCCGGCCTCGGACCGCGCACCCGGCATGGTCCCGGGCAGCTGAGGGGCGGGCAGAGCCCTACTGCCGCCCGCTGTCGTCGTCCCCGCCCGTGCCCGGCTCGGCCATCCTGCGGTGGGCGGCGGCCTTGGCGCTGTCGGGGAGCACCCTGTTCGCGGCGCCCTGCAGCCGGGTCTTCAGCGATCCGGTGACCACCTTCTTCCGGCCCTTCATCACGGCCTCGTAGGCCTGCTCGGCGACCTGCGCCGGGTCGTCCTTGTCACCGCTGCCGATCTTCGTGTCACCCATGTCGGCCCGCCGGAAGAAGTCCGTGTCGGTCGGCCCGGGCATGAAGGCGGTGACCGTCACGCCGGTGTCTTTCACCTCCTCCTGCAGGGCCTGGGCGAAGGACTGGACGAAGGACTTCGACGCGTTGTAGACCGACTGGAAGGACCCCGGCATCGTGGCGGCGATGGAGGAGGTGAACACCAGGCTGCCCTCGCCCCGTTCCACCATGGCCCTGAGCAGCGGCTTGGCGAGGCGGACCGTCGAGGTCACGTTCAGGTCGATCACGGAGAGATCGTCGGCCAGGTCGGTGTCCAGGAAGGAACCGCCCTGCCCCACCCCCGCGTTCAGCGCCGCCACGTCCACCTGAAGGCCGGTCGTGGCGGCGACCAGGTGGTCCACGCCCGCCGGGTCCCGCAGGTCGGCGCGTACCGCCCGTACGTCGGCGCCCCTCTCCCGCAACCGCCGCACCGCATGGTCGAGGCGGTCATCCTCGGCGTTGACCAGCAGGTCGAAGCCGTGCCGTGCGAACTGCTCGGCAAGTTCGTATCCGATGCCGCTCGAGGCACCCGTCACCAGGGCGAGCGGCTTGTCGTCGTCGGTGTGCATGGGTGGGGAGTAACCGCACAGGCCGCCCGCAATCACCGCGGCCGTCGGGCCCGTGTCCCGGCCCGTCGCATGAAACCTCCTGGCCAGGGCACCTGGAACGGGTGTCGCCCCGCGTGAGCGGGCCCATGGCAGACGTGTGGGAGAGCGCATGGAAGTGCTGGCCCGGTTCGATGCCTACCAGCGGCGGCATCGCTGGGCGGGTCTGCCGCTGGCCGTGATCTACAAGTTCTACGACGACCAGGCCGCGTACCTGGCCGCGCTGCTGACGTACTACGGCTTCCTCTCGCTCTTCCCGCTGCTGCTCTTCCTCGTCGCCGTGCTCAGCTCCGTCCTCAGCGGCAGTCCCCATCTGCAGCAAGCGGTCCTGAACTCGGCGCTGAGCGAGTTCCCGGTGATCGGGGACCAGATCGGCCAGAACATCCACTCCTTCCACGGCAGCACCATCGCCGTCGTAGTGGGTGTGATCGGCAGTCTCTACGGAGCGCTGAACGTCGCCCAGGCCGCCCAGCAGGCACTGAACAAGATCTTCGCGGTTCCCCGGCACGCCCGCCCCGACCCGTTCCGCTCGCGCGTCAAGGGGCTGAAGTTCCTGACGCTGCTCGCACTGGGCCTGTGCGTGATCACGGCCGTGTCCACGGTCACGGAGTGGGCGACGGGCCTGTTCGGCGCCCGGCTTCAGGTCGGTGTGCGGATCGCCGCCGAGCTCCTCGGCGTCGGGCTGTACGCGGCCCTGCTCATCGGTACCTACCGCCTGCTCACCCGGCGCCGGCTGCCGTTGCGCGTGATGTACGGTCCGGCGCTGGGAGCCGCGTGCGCCTGGCAGGGGCTGCTGTGGGGCGGCACCTACTACGTCGGTCATGTGCTGAAGGGCACGACGGCCACGTACGGCCTGTTCGGCATCGTGCTGGGCCTGCTGGCCTGGATCTATCTGGGCGCGCTGGTGTACGTGTTCGCGGCGGAGATCACCGCGGTACGGTGGATGCGGCTGTGGCCCAGGAGCCTGCTGAGCCCGTTCACCGATCGCGTCCACCTCAGCGCGGGCGACCAGAGGGCCTACCGGTCCTACGCCACGACGGAGTCCTTCAAGGGCTTCGAGAAGATCACCGTCCACTTCGACCCGCCCCCGCACGCGGACACCGTCGGCCACGACGAACCGGAGCCCGGGGACCGCGGCCCCGACGGCCGTTCGTGACTCTTCGCCGATACGGAGGCAACGCCATGGCCAAGCCCATCACCTACCGCCGCGTCTACGAGGACACCTCCCCGCAGGACGGCAAGCGCGTGCTCGTCGACCGGGTGTGGCCGCGCGGGATGCGCAAGGAGGACGCCCACCTGGACGAGTGGCTGCGCGACGTCGCCCCGTCCACCGAACTGCGCCGCTGGTACGGCCACGAGCCGAGCCGGTTCGACGAGTTCCGCCGCCGCTACCTCGCCGAGCTGCGCGACGCCGGTCACCGGGACGCGGCCGGCCATCTGCGCGACCTCGCCGCCCACGACCGGCTCACGCTGCTGACCGCCACGAAGGACGTGGACCACAGCCAGGCCGCCGTCCTGGCCGAGTGGCTGACCGACGGCAGGAGCGGCTGATCCACGGAACGTCGTCCAGGGCCTGGGCGCGCCGCCCGCTGCGGCCCGCAGCGACGCGTACGGCGGACGTGCGGGGAGCTACGCCGGGGTGCCCGCCGTGTTCGCGGTGTCTGCCGTGCTTGCCGAGTTCGCCGCGTTCGATGCGTCCGGCACCCGCACGGCCAGCAGGGCCACGTCGTCGTAGGTGTCCTGCCGGGTCATCAGCCGGTCGCACATCGTGTCCAGCGGGGCCGTGGCCAGGGCGGCGGCACGGTCGGCCAGCTCCAGAAGCCCGGCGTCGATGTCCTCACCGCGCCGCTCGACCAGGCCGTCGGTGAACAGCAGCAGCGTGCTCTGCGGAGGCAGCGCGTGGGTGTGGTCGGGGCGGAACAGACCCGGATCCACGCCGACTGGGATGCCGTGCTGCTCGGGCGCCAGGCAGCGCGCGTCGCCGTCGGCCGTCACCAGCAGGGGCGGCGGATGTCCGGCGTTGGTCCAGCGCATGGTGAAGCCCGCGCCCGGCTCGTGCTCGATGCGAGCCGCCACCAGCGTGGCCGCCACCGGGTCGGCGTACATGGTCAGCGCGTGGTCGAGCTTGTCCACGATCAGGCTGGGCGGCCCGCACCGGTCGAACGCCAGGGCCCGCAGCATGTTGCGCAGCTGCGCCATCACCGGCGCCGCCTCCACGTCGTGGCCGGTGACGTCCCCCACGACGACGAGGACCGCGCCGTCGGGCAGGACCATGGCGTCGTACCAGTCGCCGCCGAGCCTGGGCAGCTCGGACGCCGGCTGGTAGCGGGCCTCCACCCGCAACGGGGCCAGGTCGGGCAGCACGGGCAGCATCCGGCGCTGGAACTGCTCGGCGGCCATCTTGAGGCGCTCGTACAGGCGGGCGTTCTCGATGCTGACGCCCGCCGCGCTGGCCAGTGCGGTCAGCATGGCCTCGTCGTCGTCACCGAACGGCGTTCCGTCGTGCTTGTCGGCGAGGTACAGGTTGCCGTAGACGGTGCCGCGCACGGTCAGGGGCACCCCGACCAGCGTGGTCATCGGCGGGTGGCCGGCCGGGAACCCCACCGAGCGTGGGTCGGCGGCCACGTCGTCGACGCGCAGCGGCCTGCGGTCCGTGATCAGGCTGCCCAGCAGCCCATGGCGCTGCGGCAGTCCGGACTCGGCCAGAAGCCGTTCCGCATCGACACCGACGGTGATCAGATCGACGAACTCCCCGTCCTCACCGAGCACGCCTAGAGCGCCGTAGCGCGCGGCGACAAGGTCGACGCCGGTGTCCACGATGTGCTGCAACACGGCCCGCATGTCCATGTCGGCGCTGATGGCCGCCACCGCGTCCAGCAATCGGCGCAGCCGGCGCTGCCCGAGAGTCAACTGCCGTACCTGGGCGTTGAGGTCCTCCAGGGACTCACCGCCCGGCAGCGATCGCGGCTCCCGCCGATCGTCCGACATGCCCGGCACCTCCCACCAGGGGCGTAGGCCCTGTCGGCCGGTACCCCGGCACGATCACCCTACTCCGACGGCGAGACGGCGGCTCCTCGTCGAATCGCGCGATCGGCTGCTTGCGGCCGGCGGGGCCGGGACGAAGACTGGCGGCGGCCGGTTTCGTTCCGCGGCGCGAGAGAGGCGAGGATGTGGGCACCGACCGCTCCGGTGAGGCGCTCGAGCGCCT
>NZ_MUBM01000282.1:0-8011 GCF_002154505.1 Streptomyces carpinensis
CGCCGGGGCCCCGGCGCGCGGCAGCGGCCGTCCTTCCGAAGCACCCGAAGGAGTGCGTTTTCTCATCCGTTCCCGCGTCGCCGGCGCCCGAACACCGCACGGAACACCGGCTTCTGGTGCACTTCGCTCAGTCCAGGCGAAGGTGACGAGACATCAGGGGGCACGGTGGGCACTGCTACATGTCGCTATGGGCGGCTCAGAACGGCGCTGGCAGCTCTCCTGGCCTGCGGCACACTGGCCGGCACGGCCCTGGTGGGGGCCTCGTCAGCCAGTGGCGCGCAACGCGCCAAGGAGATCGCACCGGGCGTGGAGTACCGCGACTTCGACCTCCGCGCGGCCCACGGAGTGGCCCACGCGCACCTGGTCAGCGTGGACCTGAACAACAAGCACGTACGGATCGGCCTGCTGCGTCCGGGCGCGGTGGCGGCGCGCGGCAGGGTGTCCCAACTCGCCGACGTCCAGGGCGCGCTGGCGGGCGTCAACGGCGACTTCTTCCACATCACCGAGACCCAGCACCCGGGCGTCGCCGCGACCGGCTCGGCCGTCGGCCCGGAGATCGCCGACGGGCGCGTCCTCAAGGCCGCGGTGCCGCACGGGCAGCGGTTCGGGCCCGCCCTGCCGCCCGGCACGACGACCGAGGACGTGCTCGGTGTGGGCACGAACCGCACCGCACGTCTGGACCGGCTGACCCTCTCCGGCTCGCTGAGCACCCCGGAGGGGATGTGGAGGCTCGGCGGGCTCAACCAGTACGCGCTGCCGGTCGGTTCGATCGGGGCGTTCACCTCCGACTGGGGCGGCGTCTCCCGGGCGCGGGCCACGTGCGGCACGGACTCCAGCAGAAGCGCCCCGTGCAGCACCGACACCTACGAGGTGACCGTCCGGGGCGGTCAGGTCGTCGCCACGGCCGGCAAGCCCGGCAGCGGCACCATCCCGGCCGGCACCACGGTACTGGTGGGCCGCGAGACGGGAGCACAAGTGCTGCGCAAGCTGTACAGGGGCGAGCCCGTGCGGGTGGAGCACCACTTGGTGGCGGCGTCCGGGGCCGCGTACTCCTTCGCCATCGGCGGCTTCCCGGTACTGCGCCACGGCACACCGCCGGCCGGCCTCGACAACACGGTGGCGACGGTGCGCACCGCGGTGGGCATCGCGGGCGACGGCCACCGTCTGCTGCTCCTGGCCCTGGACGGCGCGTCCGAGTACCGCAGCGGTCTCACCGTGGCGGAACTCGCCTCGGCGCTGCGGAGCCTGGGTGCCAGCGAGGGCTTCAACCTGGACGGCGGCGGATCCAGCACGCTGGTCGTCCGGCAGCCCGGCAAGCGCGCGGTGAGCGTGCTCAACCACCCGAGTGGCGGTACCGAACGGGCGGTGGCGAACGGGATCGGAGTCTTCCCCGCCTCGTGACTGGTCCCCCCACCTCGTGAACCGTCCCGCGAGACGGGGGTCAGGGCCGCAGGTTGCCGACGATCTGCGCGGTGGCCTCGAGCCCCTCGCGAATCGTGGGTGCCATGCTGGAACAGGCCAGGAAGAAGCCGAGCAGGCAGCAGACCAAGGCGTGCGAGAACTTCAGTGCGCCGTTGCGCACGAAGATGATCGCAAGGACCGCGAGCAACAGCACCGCAGAGATGGAAATCGTCATCGTCAACCTCCTCCGCCACGCCCACGTCGCGGCTTTCGGCCGCAAGTGTGGCGTAGCGGAGGGTTCGTCCGGGCGGCTGACGTGTCCTCCGAACGTGTGGTTCTGCGGTGGGCTCCACCGGCTGCCTGCCGGTTCTACCGCCGTCGCTCGTGCGTGTCGAGGAACGCCTCCAGGCCGGCCAGGTCGTCGGTGTTGAGCAGGTCGACGCCGGCGGCGAGCAGTTCGCTCCACAGCGCGTCGCGGGCCGGGCCCGCCGTGTCCGGAGTGGCCCAGAACCGGACCTTCTGGCCGTCCGCGTGCGCCTGGCCGACGATGGCCCGCAGCTTCCGGCGCTCGGCGTCCGGGAAGGGGCCCTCGCCCAGCCAGCCGAAGTTCTGGGTCCAGTTGTCGCTGATCAGCGGAACGAAGGTGGCGGGGGCGGGGGTGCCCAGATCGCTGAGCCGGCCGTCGTAGAAGGCCCGGCGCTCGCTCTGCGCCTCCATGGGGGCACGGGCCGCACGGTCGCCGGAGATCACCGCGGTGACCGGTCCGGGGTGCACACGCCCGTGGGCGTACGTGGTGAACAGGTGCCCGTAGCGCGTCAGGTGGCGGTCGAGTTCCCGGTACGTCGAGGCGCCCTCGGTCTTGATGTCGATGAGGAGTTGCAGGGGCGGCCTGCGCCATCCCTGGTACACCGACCCGTGGTCGGCCCTGACCCGGGCGGACAGCGGGTCGAGGTAGAGGGATTCGAGCGTGCGCCTGGGGTCGAGGTCGACGGGGTCGTGGGCGACGAGGAGCTGGTCGCCCACGAGGTAGATGTCGGCCTCCACGCTGCCGAAGCGGTGGTCGAGTGCGTCGAAGAGGGGGCGGGGGTGTTCGTAGTCGTTGTGGGCGTGGGCGTGCCACAGCGGGTGCGGGCCTCGCGCCCGTTCCCCGGCGGCGGCAGGCGCGGCGGGCAGTGCGACCGTGCCCGCGAGTGCGGCGCCGAGGGTCGTCAGGGCTGTGCGACGGGTGGTGAGGGCCATGCTCTGCCTCCCTGAAGGGGCCGGATGGGACCGGGGAGAGTATGAACGCGCTCTCCGTCCAGAGGGCCCTTCCCTGCGGTGAGTTGGCCGGAAGGCCGCCCGTTGTTCACTTCGTCCGATCGCGCACACCGAAAAGCCCGCCCGGGTGGGGCGGGCTTCACGGCCGGTCGGTCAGGGCGCCTGGAGGTCGACCAGACGGGCCAGCGCCTCCCGGTGGGCGCCCGCCGTGCCGTAGGCGATCGAGTCCGCCTTGGCCCGCTTCAGATACAGGTGGACCGGGTGCTCCCAGGTCATGCCGATACCGCCGTGCAGTTGCAGCGCCTCCTCGGCCGCGTGGACGGCGACCGAGGCGGCGTAGGCCTGTGCGACGGCCACGGCCACATCGGCGTCCTCGTCCCGCGCGAGCGCGTCGGCCGCGTTGCGCGCGGCGGCGCGGAGTCCAACGACCTCCAGCCACAGCTGGGCGAGCCGGTGCTTGAGCGCCTGGAAGCCGCCGACGGGCCGGTTGAACTGCTTGCGCTCCTTCAGGTAGCGCACCGTCTCCGCGAGCGTCCAGTCGGCGAGGCCCAGCTGCTCCGAGGCGAGCAGTCCGGCCCCGGCGCGCAGGGCCCGGCGTACGGCGGGTCCGGCATCGCCCAGCAGACGGCCGCGCGCGCCCGTGAAGGTGACGGTCGCGACCGGCCGGGTCAGGTCCAGGGACACCTGCGGGGTGACGGTCACCTCGCTCGCGTCGACCGCGTAGAGTCCGCCGTCCCGCACCGGGACGAGCAGCACGTCCGCGACCGCCGCGTCCGCGACGCCGGTCAAGGTCCCGTGCAGGAGGCCGTCTTCCTGGCGTACGGTCTCGAAGCCGCCCGGTGCGTGGTGCAGCCCGACCGCCAGGACGCCGATCGCCCGGCCGGACGCCAGCCGGGACAGCAGCTCGGCACAGACGTCGCCCTCGCAGGCCAGCAGCGCCTCGGCGGCGACGACGGCGCTGGTGAGATAGGGGACGGGAGCCACCGCGCGGCCGAGCTCCTCCAGCACGACGGCCGCCTCGCGGTGCGTGGCGCCCTGGCCGCCGCGGTCCTCGGGGACCAGCAGACCGGCCATGCCCATGCCGTCCGCGAGCGACTTCCAGAGCGCGAGGTCGTGCGGAGCGTCCGACTCCGCGCGTGCGATCACGCCCGCCGGGTCGCAGTGGTCGGTGAGCAGGTCCCGGACGGCGGCGCGCAGCGCCTCTTCCTCCTCGGAGTACAGCAGGTCGGGCTCGGTGCTCGGCGTACTCGTCGTGCTCATCGGGCGAGGTCCTTCCAGGCGACGTCCTTGTCGGTGCGCGGCTCTGCGGGCAGGCCCAGGACGCGCTCGGCGACGATGTTGAGCAGGACCTCGCTGGTCCCGCCCTCGATGCTGTTGCCCTTGGAACGCAGATAGCGGTAGCCGGCGTCGCGTCCGGTGAAGTCGACCAGTTCGGGGCGGCGCATGGTCCAGTCGTCGTACAGCAGCCCCTCCTCGCCGCGCAGTTCCACCTCCAGGCCGCTGATCTCCTGGTTGAGGCGGGCGAAGGCGAGCTTCATGCCGGAGCCCTCCGGACCCGGCTGCCCCGCGACGAGCTGCTGGCGCAGCCGCTCTCCGGTGAGGCGGGCGACCTCGGCCTCGACCCACAGGCCCAGCAGCCGCTGGTGCAGGTCGTGGGTGCGCAGTTCCGGGCGTTCGCGCCAGGTCTGCGCGACCCGGCCGATCATGCCGCCCTCGCGGGGCAGCCGCATGCCGCCGATGGAGACGCGCTCGTTCATGAGGGTGGTCTGGGCGACCCGCCAGCCGTCACCGATCTCGCCGAGGCGGCGTGAGTCGGGGATGCGGACGTCGGTCAGGAAGACCTCGTTGAACTCGGCCTCTCCGGTGATCTGGCGCAGCGGCCGGACCTCGACACCGGGGTCGGTCATGTCGCAGAGGAAGTAGGTGATGCCCTGGTGCTTGGGGAGGGCGGGGTCGGTGCGGGCGATGAGGATGGCCCACCGGGCGAGATGCGCGCTGGAGGTCCACACCTTCTGCCCGTTGACCACCCAGTCTCCCCCTGCGTCCCGCACGGCGCGGGTGCCGAGCGCAGCCAGGTCGGAGCCGGCGCCGGGCTCGCTGAACAGCTGGCACCAGACCTCCTCCCCGGTCCACAGGGGCCGCAGGAAGCGCTGCTTCTGCTCCTCGGTGCCGTAGCGCAGGATGGTCGGGGCGGCCATGCCGAGGCCGATGCCGATGCGGCGCGGATCGTTGTCGGGGGCGCCCGCGGCCTCCAGTTCGGCGTCGACGACGGCCTGCAGGGAGCGCGGGGCGCCGAGCCCGCCGAGGCCCTCCGGGTAGTGCACCCAGGCGAGCCCCGCGTCGAAGCGGGCCCTGAGGAAGTCGAGGCGGTCGGTGGTGGCCGGGGGGTGCGCGGCCAGCAACTCGGCCGTTCGGCGCTTGAGTCCGGCTGCGTCGGTCATGCGGCTGCTCCGTTCTCCGACGAGAGGTCCAGGGACGGGACGACGGCCACCCGGCCGGTGGTGGCACCGTCGGCGACCCACTGCACGGCGGCCGCGGCCCCGCCCAGCGGCACCCGTTCGCTCACCAGGGGCCTGATCGCCCCCCGGGCGGCCAGCTCGGTGAGCTGCTCGTGGCAGTGCTGGACCAGCTTGGGGTTCTTGGTGTTGTACAGGCCCCAGTGCAGGCCGAGGATGGAGTAGTTCTTGATGAGGGCGTGGTTGAGCGCGGGGCTCGGAATGGACCCGCTGGCGAAGCCGACGACCACGATCCGGCCCTCGAAGGCGACGACCTTGGCGGACTGGGCGTAGGCCTGGCCGCCGACCGGGTCGTAGATCACGTCGGCACCCCGGCCGCCGGTGGCCTCCTTGACCGCGGCGACGACGTCCTCGCCGTGCCGGTCGACGACGACGTCGCAGCCCAGTTCCCGGGCCACGGCGGCCTTGTCCGGGCCCCCGACGACACCGATGACCGTGGCGCCGGCCGCCTTGCCGAGCTGCACGGCCGCACTGCCGACCCCGCCGGCGGCGGCGTGGACGAGCAGCGTCTCACCGGCCTCCAGGTGCGCCCGGCGGTGCAGGCCGAACCAGCCCGTCTGGTAGCCGATGTGCAGGGCAGCCGCCTCGGCGTCGTCCAGCGCCTCGGGGGCGGCCAGCAGCGCCGCCGCGTCGGCGACGGCGTACTCGGCGAAACCGCCGTACGGCAGCGCCGGGTTGGCGATCACTCTGCGGCCGTCGGCCGTCTCGCCGCAGATCTCCACGCCCGGCGTGAAGGGCAGCGGTGGCCGGACCTGGTACTGGCCGCGGCACAGCAGCGCGTCCGGGAAGTTGATGTTGGCGGCCCGCACCCTCAGCAGGACCTGGCCGTCACCGGGCGTGGGCCGCTCGGTCTCCTCCAGGCGCATCACCTCGCTCGGCTCGCCGTTCTCGTGCACTCGCCATGCCTGCATGCGCCGCCTCCACGGGACTGCGGTTACTCGGACACTCGAACCCGACGGGAGGCATACTAAGCGGTCGCTTGCCGATCCGGGAACACCGGACGTCAGTCGTCTTCACCACGCCGCGACGGCCGTGCCCGTACGTGCATGCGCTCGCCCTGCGGCCCGAACAGGCTCAGGAACTCCACCGGCCCCTCGCCCGTCGAGCCGAACCAGTGCGGCACGCGCGTGTCGAACTCCGCCGCCTCGCCCGCCGTGAGCACCACGTCGTGCTCGCCCAGCACCAGCCGCAGCTTCCCGGAGAGCACGTACAGCCACTCGTACCCCTCGTGGGTCCGGGGCTCGGGTTCGAGGCTGCGCCGCGGTTCGAGCACCTTGAACGCCTGCAGACCGCCCGGCTGTCTGGTCAGCGGCCAGTGGGTGCGGCCACCGCGCACGATCGGCTTGGCCCGCACCCGCGGGTCGCCCACCGGAGGAGCGCCGACCAGCTCGTCGAGCGGCACCTGATGGGCCTGTGCGATGGGCAGCAGCAGTTCGAGGCTGGGTTTGCGCAGGCCGGACTCCAGCCGCGACAGGGTGCTGACGGAGATGCCGGTCGTCTCCGAAAGAGCCGCCAGGGTCACCTCCCGCTCCTTGCGGATCCGCCGCAGCCTCGGCCCCACTCCCGCCAGTACGTCGTCGGTCGTCATGCTGACATTGCAGGATCGGCAAAGACGTTTGTCAATCCGGCACGGCAGGGGTGACCGTCGTCCGCGGAGGTGGTCACCGTGACCGAGAAGTACGGCGAGACGTACGGCGACGAGACGTACGAGGAGAAGCACGCATACGAAGTGGTCGTCGTCGGAGGCGGGGCGGCCGGGCTGTCCGCCGCGCTGGTCCTGGGCCGGGCCCGGCGGCGCACGCTGGTCGTCGACGCGGGTGAGCCGCGCAACACGCCGAGCGCGCACATGCAGGGCTTCCTGTCCAGGGACGGCATGTCACCGGCCGCGTTCCTGGCCACCGGCCGTGAGGAGATCGCGCGGTACGGGGTCGAGCTGGTCCGGGACCGGGCGGTGGACGCCGTCCGGGACGCGGCCGGCGAGTTCGACGTGACTCTGACGGGCGGACGCGCCGTCCACGCCCGGCATCTGGTCGTCGCCACCGGGCTGAAGGACGAGCTCCCGGCAGTCCCGGGCGTGGCCGAGCGCTTCGGCCGGGACGTGCTGCACTGCCCGTACTGCCACGGCTGGGAGGTGCGTGACCAGGCCTTCGGCGTGCTCGCGACGAGCCCGCTGAGCGTGCACCAGGCACTGATGGTCACCCAGTGGTCCAAGGACGTGACCCTTTTCCTGCACCAGGTCGGTGAGGTGGAGTTGTCCGACGACGATCTGCGCAGGCTGGCCGCGGCCGGGGTCGAGGTGGTGCCCGGTGAGGTGGCGGGCGTGGTCGTCGAGGCCGACCGGCTGACCGGGGTCCGGCTCGCCGACGGGACGGTCCACGCCCGTGAGGCGCTGTTCGTCGCCCCGCGCGCGCTGCCGCGCAACGATCTCCTGCTGCGGCTGGGCGCCGAGCTGCGCGAGACACCCTTCGGCGCCTACCCCGTGATCGACGAGCGGGGCCTGACGACCGTCCCCGGCCTGTGGGCCGCCGGGAACGCCAGCGGCTTCGCCGAGCAGGTGATCAACTCGGCCAGCCGCGGCTACCGGGCCGGCGCGGCGATCAACGGCGAACTGCTGTTCGCCGACCTCGACACGACCGTGACGGCCCAGAGCGCCGGCCGGGGGTAGGGCGCCGCCCGGGGAGGTAGGACACGGCGAGGCGGGAGGGCCGACGGGGACGGGTTGACGGGGTGGGAGGACAGCCTGGGCGATCGCCTGGATGCGGGGAGCACCGCCGGGCGCGGAAACATCACCGGGTGCGGAACACCGCCCGGCGCGGGGCACCGCCGGGTACGCGGCA
>NZ_MUBM01000282.1:8075-13992 GCF_002154505.1 Streptomyces carpinensis
TACGCGGCACCGCCGGGTACGGGGCACCGCCCGGCGCGGAGCACTGCCAGGTGCGCGGCGCCGCCCGGCGCGGGGCACCGCCCGGCGCGCGGCACCGCCAAGTGCGGGGCTCGGCGCGGGTACGGAGTACTGACCCGCGCCCGGAGCACGGCCCGGGCCCGGAGCCTGGGCCTGGCCCGGAGCCTGGGCCTGGCCCCGAGCTCCGCCGGAATGCAGGAAAACGCCGAGCGCCCGGCCGGATGCGGGCACCGCCTGGTTCCGCCCGAGGGCGCGGCGGAATCCTGCCCCGCCAGATGAACGGCACCCCCGAGGGCGCAGCGGGGTCCAGGCCCCGCCCGGGTGAGGGGCGTCCCAGGGCGCGGCAGGCCCCGGCCGCGCCCGGTGACCGCGCCGCGAAGGGGCGCGGCGGGGGCCCCGACACCGCTCGGGGCGGCCGCGGCGCACCGCCAGAATGCGGGGCGGAGTCCGGGCCCGCCCAATCAACGGCACCGCCCGGCTGCGCGAGGCAGGACCCACGTCCGCCTTGTGAACGGCACCGCCGGACTACGTGGCGGGATCCGGGCACCGCCCGATGAACAGCACCGCTCGAACCCACCGCAAGACCCAGACACCACCGGATGAACAATCGCCGCACCCAAACCACCACAGGACCCATGCACCACCAGATCAACAGCACCGCCCGAATCCACCACAAGACCCAGCCACCACCCGACGAACAGCACCGTCCAAAAGCGCGCCCGGCTGCGCGGCGGAAGCCAGGACCCATCGGTTGAACGGCATCGCCGGGGTAAACGGCACCGCCCGGGTGTAGAGCGGCGTTCTGCGGTGCACCATGACTGCATGTTGCTCGCCCGGCTGGCGCAGGTGTCGCGGGAGGTCGCGGCCGCCTCGGCGCGCTCCCGGAAGATCGCCCTCCTTGCGGAGCTGTTCCGGGAGGCGGAGGCGGACGACGTGCCGATCGTCATCCCGTACCTGGCGGGACGGCTGCCGCAGGGGCGGCTCGGCGTGGGGTGGAAGGTGCTCGGCCGCCGGGTCGCCCCGGCCGCCGGGCCGTCCCTCACCGTGCGCGAGGTGGACGCCCGGCTGGGCGAACTGGGCAAGGTGTCCGGGCCGGGCTCGCAGACGGAACGCACCAGGATCGTCGGCGAGTTGATGGGCACGGCCACCGAGGACGAGCAGCGGTTCCTGCTCGGACTGCTCACCGGGGAGGTCCGGCAGGGGGCACTGGACGCCGTCGCCGTGGAGGGGCTCGCCGGGGCGACCGGCGCACCGGCGGCGGACGTGCGGCGGGCGGTGATGCTGGCCGGGTCGCTGCAGACGGTGGCACGGGCCCTGCTCGCCGACGGCCCGGCGGCCCTGGCGCGCTTCCGGCTCACCGTGGGCCGTCCGGTCCTGCCGATGCTCGCGCACAGCGCCTCCTCCGTGGCCGAGGCCGTGGACAAGCTGGGAGCGTGCGCCGTGGAGGAGAAACTGGACGGCATCCGGGTCCAGGTGCACCGGGACGGCGACACGGTACGGGTCCACACCCGCACCCTGGACGACATCACCGACCGGCTGCCCGAAGTGACCACGGCCGCCCTGGCGTTGCCGGGTGAGCGGTTCATCCTGGACGGAGAGGTCATCTCCTTCGGGGCGGACGGGCGCCCGCGCTCCTTCCAGGAGACCGCCGGGCGCGTCGGCTCCCGGCTGGACGTGGCCACGGCCGCAGAGGCGGTCCCCGTCTCACCGGTCTTCTTCGACGCGCTGTCGGTCAGCGACAGGGACCTGCTCGACCTGCCGTTCACCGAGCGACACGCCGAGCTGGCCCGGCTGGTCCCCGAACCCATGCGGGTGCGGCGCGCGGTCGTGTCCGGGCCGGAGGAGGTCGGGCGGGCCGAGGACTTCCTCGAGAAGACCCTGGAACGCGGACACGAGGGTGTGGTCGTCAAGGCGCTCGACGCCCCCTACAGCGCGGGCCGGCGCGGTGCCTCCTGGCTGAAGGTGAAGCCCGTCCACACGCTCGACCTCGTGGTCCTGGCCGCCGAGTGGGGCCACGGCCGCCGCACCGGCCGGCTGTCCAACCTGCATCTGGGCGCCCGCACCGCCGACGGCGGCTTCGCCATGCTCGGCAAGACCTTCAAGGGCATGACGGACGCGATGCTGGCCTGGCAGACCGAGCGGCTGCGGGAGCTGGCCGTCGAGGAGAAGGGCTGGGGGGTGGTCGTACGACCCGGGCTGGTCGTCGAGATCGCCTACGACGGCCTGCAGCGGTCCACGCGCTACCCGGCGGGCGTCACCCTCCGCTTCGCCCGGGTCGTGCGCTATCGCGAGGACAAGCGCCCGGAGGAGGCGGACACCGTGGAGACGCTGCTGGCCGCACACCCGGAGGTGCGGCCGTGACGGACGAGCGCGACCGGCGGGACCCGCAGGACCCACGGGACCGGCCGGACCGGGGGAACCGGCGGAACCGGCAGGGGGAACCGGACCGGCGGGAAGGGCAGAGCAGAAGGGCCAGGCACAGTGCCGGCCTGCTGCTGTTCCGGCGCACCGGCGACGGTCCGGAGGTCCTGCTCGGGCACATGGGCGGCCCTTTCTGGGCGCGGCGCGACACGGGGGCGTGGACCGTGCCCAAGGGCGAGTACGAGCCGGACGAACCCGCCTGGGAGGCCGCCCGCCGGGAGTTCCGCGAGGAGCTGGGGCTGGAGCCGCCCGACGGCGAGGGGGTGTCGCTCGGCGAGGTCCGGCAGAAGAACGGCAAGATCGTCACCGTCTGGGCGGTCGAGGGCGACCTCGACCCGACGGCGGTGGTCCCCGGCACGTTCCTGATGGAGTGGCCGCCGCGGTCCGGGCGGACCCAGGAGTTCCCCGAGCTCGACCGGGTCGCGTGGCTCGGACTGGACCGGGCCCGCGAGGTGATCGTCACCGCCCAGGCCGCGTTTCTCGACCGACTGGCTGAGCACTCGCTCTGAGAAAGCCCCACGCGTTGCGGACGGCGCCGCGGCGCGCGAAGGTCGAAGCACAGCCCGCTCCCAGGGAGGTCAGCCATGTCCATCGCCACGGTGAACCCCGCCAACGGCGAGACGCTCAAGACGTACGAGGCCATGGACGAGGAGGAGATCGAGCGCCGGCTCCAGCTCGCCGAGGCCACCTTCCGCACCTACCGGACGACCTCCTTCGCCGAGCGGGCCCGCCTCATGAACCGGGCCGCGGACGTCCTCGACGAAGATCAGCCGGAGATCAGCCGGATCATGACCACGGAGATGGGCAAGCCGGTCAAGCAGGCCCGCGCCGAGGCCGCCAAGTGCGCCAAGGCGATCCGCTGGTACGCCGAGCACGCGGAGGAACTCCTCGCCGACGAGGAGCCCGCCGAGTCCGACGTGAAGGACTCCGGTGCCTCCCGCGCGCTGGTCCGCTACCGGCCGCTCGGCCCGGTGCTCGCGGTGATGCCCTGGAACTTCCCCCTGTGGCAGGTGATCCGGTTCGCGGCGCCCGCGCTGATGGCCGGCAACGTCGGGCTGCTCAAGCACGCCTCCAACGTGCCGCAGACCGCGCTGTACCTGGAGGACCTGTTCCACCGGGCGGGCTTCACCGAGGGCTGCTTCCAGACCTTGCTCGTCGGCTCCGGCGCCGTCGACGACATCCTGCGCGACGAACGGGTCAAGGCGGCCACGCTGACCGGCAGCGAGCCGGCGGGGCGGGCGGTGGCGTCCACCGCCGGGGAGATGATCAAGAAGACGGTGATGGAGCTGGGCGGCAGCGACCCGTTCATCGTGATGCCGTCCGCCGACATCGACCGGGCCGCCCAGGTCGCGGTGACCGCGCGGGTGCAGAACAACGGGCAGTCGTGCATCGCCGCCAAGCGGTTCATCGTGCACTCGGACGTCTACGACGCCTTCGCCGAGCGTTTCGTGGCCGGCATGAAGGCGCTGAAGATCGGTGACCCGATGCAGGAGGACACCGAGGTGGGTCCGCTCTCCAGCGAGCGGGGCCGGGCGGACCTGGAGGAGCTCGTCGACGACGCCCGGCGCGGTGGTGCGAGCGTGCTGTGCGGCGGCGAACGGCCCGACGGGCCCGGCTGGTACTACCCGCCGACCGTCGTCGCCGGCATCACCCGCGAGATGCGCATCCACCGCGAGGAGGCCTTCGGCCCGGTCGCCACCCTCTACCACGCGGCCGACCTGGACGAGGCGGTGCTGATCGCCAACGACTCGCTGTTCGGGCTCAGTTCAAACGTGTGGACGCGCGACGAGAACGAGGTGGACCGGTTCGTGCGGGACCTGGAGGCGGGCGGCGTGTACGTCAACGGGATGACCGCGTCGCACCCGGCGTTCCCGTTCGGCGGGGTGAAGCGGTCGGGGTACGGGCGTGAGCTGTCCGGGCACGGAATCCGCGAGTTCTGCAACATCACCACCGTATGGCACGGAGCGTGAGGGTTCCACGGCTACGATCCTTTTTGTGAACCGCGAAGTGACTCTCCCTCTGATCGTCGACGACCGCGGTACCTTGCAGGTGGCCGCGGCCGATGTGAGCAAGCTGCTGCGGACGGTGGGCGGCCGGTGGCTGCGCCTGGTGGAGGCGGGGCAGGAGGGTCTCGACGAGGACACGGTGGCCGCGCTGACCATCGAACTGGCCAAACTGGCCGACCGGATCGACGTGGCCTGCATCGCGCACAGCAGCGGCGCGGCCTCCGGGTGAGCGCCGCCAGGCCCCCACGTCCGCGTCCGGCATCAGCGCGGGCCCGGCGTCGCCGCGAGCGCGACCGCGCCAGGGGACCGAGCGCCGGCCCCCGCCCGCACCCCGCCGACCACAAGGCACCATCTCTCGGGGCCCGTTGAGCGCGTCCTCGCGAGGCCCGTTGAGCACATCCCTCCGAGGCCCGTTGAACGCGTAGATCCGCGCCCAGGTGCCACGGCCGCACGCCGGCAACCGGCTGCCGGCCGACCGCTCGTGCAATCCTCCCATGGCCCGTCCCCACTGTCTCCCGCGGCGGAGGCCGTCGACGCCCCACTCGACCGCCTCGCCCCTTCGCCGGGTGCGCCGCGCGGGCCCTCGCACGCCGTGCCTTCAGCGAGCCCCGGCGGGGGTCGGATCGACCGCGCCCTCGGCGCCTCTCTCCAGGCGTCCCTGACCTGCACATTTCTTCCTATCGCGGCCGTCTCGTGCTTCGGTCCGCGGACGGTACGGCGGCCGGGCGGCCCCGGCCCGTGGTCGCCGGATTGGAGTAGTCCCGCGAGAGATCATCGCTCTCCCGGGTGATCGTGGGTGGACCACCCTTCTGGGTGCACAACCCTCTGACCGGGGGGCTACCGGCCTTCCGGAAGGCGAAAGCAGGCACGGATCATGGCGACTTTGTGCAGGCCCTCGGTGTCCGTTCCAGAACACGTGATCACCATGGAGCAAACGCTGGAGCTCGCGCGTTCCCGTCACGCGGACCACCCGCAACTCCCGCTGGCCCTCCGGCTGATCGAGAACACCGGTGTGCGCACCCGGCACATCGTGCAGCCCATCGAGCAGACCCTGGAGCACCCGGGCTTCGAAGAGCGCAACAAGCTCTACGAGCAGGAGGCCAAGGCCCGCGTCCCCGCGGTCATCCAGCGAGCGCTCGACGACGCCGAGCTCCTGACGACGGACATCGATGTGATCATCTACGTCTCGTGCACGGGCTTCATGATGCCCTCGCTGACGGCGTGGCTGATCAACGAGATGGACTTCGACTCCACCACCCGCCAGATACCCATAGCCCAGCTGGGCTGTGCGGCGGGCGGCGCCGCGATCAACCGGGCCCACGACTTCTGCACGGCCTACCCGGACGCCAACGCCCTGATCGTGGCCTGTGAGTTCTGCTCGCTGTGCTACCAGCCCACCGACCTGGGCGTGGGCTCCCTGCTGTCCAACGGCCTGTTCGGCGACGGCATCGCCGCCGCCGTGGTCCGCGGCA
>NZ_MUBM01000283.1 GCF_002154505.1 Streptomyces carpinensis
CAGCGGCGAGGCCGGCCTCGCGCAGGGCCGCGACCGAATCGAGGGCGTACTGCACCAGCGACTTCCCCGACACGTCCAAGACCCCCACGAGCAGGTCGGCGTCGGCGCAGTGCGCCACGCATTCCTCCAGCCATCGCCGCCAGCCGATCCCCAGTGCCACGCGCCAGGCACCAGCGAAGTCGGGCGCGATGCCACGTGAGACGAGATCGTTGATGTACGCCGTGGTCCTCGGGCCGACGTACGGCTCCACCCGCCGCCCCGGTTTCTGGATGTTCGCGGTCAGCCATTGGACGAGATCGGAACGGTTGAGCTCCCGATCCTCCTCGACCAGCGAGGCATCGGCGAGGAGGGCAGGATCGTTCTGGGCCACGAGAGAGGGCCTTGCGAAGGCATCGACCAGTGCGTCCGTTTCCGTCAGCAGGCGCTGGCAGAGTGACCTCATCGCATCAGCGACCTCGCGGGAGGGCGGGGGCCACAGATCTTCCATTTCTCAAGTCTCCCTCTGATCCTTTGGAGCCGGCGCTCCCGACGTGCCGTGTCACAGACAGAGGAAGGGCCGGCCAGCGGCATGGCCGCCAGCGAGGTCGGGTGCCATGCCGTCGGCCGACGACAGCGAGAGGCGTCGGGCCGCTACCACCATGCGGCAGCGGCGGCTTCCGGCCCCGCACGTGGTCTCCAGCAGCGTGGTGTTTAGTATGAGTAAACGGCGGAAGATTTATCACGCCGTCAGGGGTGCTGCAAGGGGTTCGGCGACGTCGCCCCTTCTCCCGAAGGCCACACGATTTCGACCTCAGGACGGGCGGTGAGCACACCATGTCCATCGATGACAGCGGGAAGGCGGGCGGAGCAGCCAAGAGCTCCCCTGCCCTCGAAGCGTCCACAGGCGCGCAACTGAGGGAGATCAGGCTCAGCCGCGGGTTGTCGTTGACGGAGGTTGCGCATCAGGCAGACGTCACCAAGGGCTTCCTGAGTCAGTTGGAACGTGGTCTCACCAACGTGTCCGTCGCGACGTTGCTGCGAGTCTGCGATGTGCTGAAGATCGGGGTCGGCGAGCTGTTCGCCTACCCCGATGAGCAGGTCGTGGCGGGCGGAAGCCGGATCGACATGGGCGGTGAAGGAGTCACCGAGTACCTGCTCACGCCCGCCAGCACCACGGCGTTCCAAGTCTTCCGTTCAGTGATCGAACCAGGCGGGGGAACGGGTGGCCCCTATCGGCTCGACACCACCACGATCTTCGCGCTGGGACTGAGCGGCTCGACCCGTCTGATCGTCGGGGGCGAGACCCGGATGCTGTCAGCCGGTGTGTCCACCTCGTTCTCCGGTCGGACGCTGCACCAGTTCGACAATCCGGGCACGACGGTCAGCGAGGTCCTGTGGGTCCTGTCGCCTCCGCTCCTTCGTGTCGCCCGCGAACCCTCCTAGAGCCGCCCGCATCGAGTCGCTCGTAGACAGCCGGGCGGCACGTCCGCATGACGAGCGCCTGCACCAAGCCGGCTACGGCCGAGAGGGCGACGAACCCGCCGATCACCCAGGCGCCCTCGGTGGTGCCGACGAGGAGCGGGAAGTTGGCAACCACCAGGTAGACCACACAGGTCAGGCCGAGGAAGGCCAGGGCCGGGGCCACGACCGTGCGCCACACCGACCGCTGCCCATCCTGCTCATCGACTTGCCGGAAAACGCCGATCACCGCGAGGCTGGTGGCCGCCATGAGCAGGACGATGCCGAGGGTGGCGGCGCCGGAGAACCAGGCGTAGACGTTCGCGATCGGGTCCAGGTCGAGCGCGACGACGACAAGCGTGGTGACGAACGCGACCGCCGAGACGACGCCCGAGGACGCTGACGGCGCCCGGTGCCGGGGATGAACGACGCCCAGCCGCGCCGGAAGGGCACCGGCCCGGGGCAGCGCGAACTGGTAGCGCGTCACGACGTTGTGAAAGGCCAGCGCGCACGCGAACTGACTGGTTATCAGGAGCATTTGCATCACGTCGAACCAGACGGGTCCGACGTAGCTCCGCGCCAGCGCGAGGACCAGGCCCTCGGGGTCGGCCTTCGCGGCGCCGGTCACCGAGTCGGCGCCGACGCCCAAGACGACCGCCCACACGGTGAACGAGTAGAAGATCCCGACCACCAGGATCGCGACGTACGTCGCTCGCGGAACCGTGACGTCAGGGTCCTTGGCCTCGTCGCGGAACACGGCCGTCGCCTCGAAACCGATGAACCCGAAGAAGGCGAACATCATGCCGAGGCCCGGGGAGCCATTCCCCAGGATCGAAGGCAACAGGGGCTTCGCCGTCAGGCCATGGGCGCCACCGTGGCCCACGATGCCGAGGTCCATGACCAGGAGCAGGAGGGATTCCAGCACCAGCACGACACCGAGCACCTTGGCGCTCAGCTCGATGTCCCGATAGCCGAGGGAAGCAATGATCCCCAGCGAGACGAACGCCCACAACCACCACGGGGAGCTGATGCCGGCGTACCGCTCGACGACATTGCTCGTCGCGACGCCGACGTAGGCGTTCACCCCGACGAGAATCAGTGTGTAGGAGAAGAGCGCCAGGGTCGCTGCCGAGAGACCGGGTATCCGGCCCAACCCAGCCTGGACGTAGGCGTAGAAGGCGCCCGCGTCGCGCACCCGTCCCGCCATCAGGGTGAAGCCGACCGCGAAGATCAGCAGCATAACGGTGGTCAGCGCGAAGAACAGGGGCATTCCCGGGCTGCCGCTCACGGCGAAGGCGATCGGCACCCCGCCGGCCACCAGCCCGAGCGGCGCCGCCGCGGCGACGACCATGAAGACGATCTGCGGTACGCCGAGCCCGCGGCGCAGCGGGTTGCCTGGGCCTGCTTCCCTGCCGGGTGCTTCGAAGTGCCCTGTCTCGGAGAGGTCGGCCATGTCGACCACCTTTCAGCTCACGGGCCGGTGCCGGCTCGTCATGGTTGGGTGATGAGGAGGTGAGGGGGTACGGCCACACGGGGTGAACCGGCGCGTCTGCCCCGCAGCAGGGCGACGAGATCCGGGTTCTGCTTCTCCGGCCACGTGCGCGGCGTGCATCCAGTGATCGACCTGGAGAGAGCCGGCCGATGAGGTGGCCGCGGGCGACGGCTACCAGAGAGAGCCACGACCTCTCAGGACTGAGCCCGGTTCGAGTCCTCGAGCGAGGCACGCGCTGCCGCACGTGTTTAGTACTGGTAAACGCCGCAAACGACTATCACGCCGGTGAAGTCACCGCAAGAGATGCGGCGAGGTCGGCCACAGCAGAGAGATCCGCGGGATCCCGGCTTCTTTCGAGAGTCGGCGAGACCTCGGCCGAGGCCGTGCCCGGCTGCCTGCAACCGCCTGAGGGCGGCGCTGCCGGACCGCTTGTGCATCGTGCACCGAGCCCTGGGACCAGCTGGTGCACCCTGTCGTTCCGCCCGTGGCCGTGGCTGGCGACAGTGAGATCACCACCCCGGGAACAGCGAGGAAACACCATGACAACTGAGGTGCTTGACGCCGTCGAGGAGTTCGACGTGGTCATCATCGGAGCGGGGATCTCCGGAATCGGCGCGGCCAGCTATTTCAGCCGGGAACTCCCCGGCAAGTCCCTGCTCGTGCTCGAGGGCCGCGACAACATCGGTGGCACGTGGGAGCTCTTCCGCTACCCGGGCATCCGCTCGGACTCGGACCTCCACACGTTCGGCTACGAGTTCAAGCCGTGGCGTCACGAAGCCGCGATCGCCGACGCGCCGCTGATCCGGGACTACCTTCGGGAGACGGTCGAGGAGAACCACCTGGAGCCCCTCATCAGGCTGCGCCACCGGGTCGTCAGGGCCGAATGGTCCTCGTACGAGGCGCGGTGGACCCTCACCGTCGAGGCAGCCGACCCCGCCGGCGGGGGCACCGTAACCAAGACGATCCGTGCCGGATGGGTGTTCGCCGCCACCGGCTACTACCGGTACGACGAGGGGTTCTCCCCCCAGTTCCCGGGGCGCGACGACTTCGAAGGCACGATCGTCCATCCGCAGCACTGGCCCGAGACGCTCGACTACAGCGGCAAGAAGGTCGTCGTCATCGGCAGCGGCGCGACGGCGATCACGCTGGTGCCGGCCATGGCCACCGGGCCCGGCGCCGCCCGGCACGTGACGATGCTGCAGCGGACCCCGACGTACGTCCTGGCGCTGCCGCGCGTCGACAAGGTCGCCCTGGCGCTCACGAAGGTGCTCGGGGAGGAGCGCGGGTACGCCGTGACGCGGTTCAAGAACATCTGGCTCGACCGCGCCGTCGTCAAGGGACTGCGGACGTTCCCGAAGGCCGGGCGTCGGTTGATCCGGCGCGAGAACATCAAGCGGCTGCCCAAGGGGTTCGACGTCGACAAGCACTTCAATCCGCCGTACGACCCGTGGGACCAGCGTCTGTGTCTGGCGCCGGACGGCGACTTCTTCGACGCGATCAAGAAGGGTTCCGCGACCGTCGTCACCGACACGATCGCGCGGTTCAGCAAACGCGGAATCGTGCTGAGCTCGGGTGAGGAGCTGGAAGCCGACGTCATCGTCACCGCGACGGGGCTGAACCTGCAGCTCTTCGGCGGCATGCCCATCGTGGTCGACGGGCGTCAGGTCGACATCGCGGACGCGCTCTGTTACCGCGGAATGCTGCTGAGCGGGATTCCGAACTGGGCGATGGCGATCGGCTACACCACCTCGTCCTGGACGCTCAAGGTGAGCCTGATGTGTCGCTACTTCATCGACCTGGTCAGGCACATGGACGCCCGCGGATGCGACACGGTGGTTCCGGTCGCGCCGGCGGGGACGGAGCGCAGGCCCGTCATGGACCTTCAGGCGGGGTACGCCAAGCGCGCCGAGAAGCGCATGCCCAAGCAGGGCCTCGAAAAGCCCTGGCGGATGGCGATGTCCTACCCCGAGGACGCCAAGGCCCTTCGCGGCCCGGTGGCCGACGAGCACCTCGAGTTCGGCTCCCGTCGGGCGGCCGCGCAGTCGCTCGGTGGGAGGCGAGCCACCCATGTCTGAGACGAGCGGTGCGGAGAGCACCGACCGGTACGCGGCCCTGCCGTCCGGGATGAGGATCTGCTTCCGGGACTTCGGCGACAAGGCCGACCCCACCATCCTCCTCATCGCCGGTATGGGCGAGGACCTCACCTTCTGGACCGACGCGTTTTTCGGCTCGCTCGTCGCCCGCGGTTTCCGGGTCGTCGCGATCGACAACCGTGACGTCGGCCAGTCGACGTTCGTCGCCGCACCCCCTCCGGCGCTGTGGCGTCAGCTCGCCGGGCGCCCGCGCAGCGACGCGTACGCGCTCGCCGACATGGCCCAGGACGCCGTCGGCGTACTCGACTGCCTCGGGATCTCGCGGGTGCACCTGGTGGGGCGATCGATGGGCGGGATGATCGCGCAGACGATCGCGGCCACGGCCCCCGAGCGCGTTCTGTCGCTGACCTCCATCTACTCGACCACCGGGTCGAAGAAAGTGGGCCAGCCGGCGCTGTCGACGATCCGGCTCCTCGCCGCCCCACCGGCGAGGACCAGAACCGCGGCGGTCCGGGCCCACCTGCGGATCACCAGGCACGTCGCGGGAACGGGATATCCCATCGACGACGCGGCCGAGGCGGCCATCGCAGCGCGCGGCTGGGACCGCAGCGCCGGTGACCCGGCGGCCGGCGTGGCGCGCCAGGTCCAGGCGATCCAGCGCTCCGGAGACCGGACGGCCCAGTTGAGCACCATCACGGCACCGACGCTCGTCATCAACGGCGACCGGGACCTGCTGGTCCACCCGAGCGGCGGCGAAGCGACGGTGAAGGCGATCCGCTCGGCCCAGCACGTGGTCATTCCCGGCATGGGCCACCACATTCCCCAGGCCCTCGTCGGCCCCGTCACCCAGTACATCTCGCAGCACGCGGACCGCGTGGGCGAAGGAGGAAACCATGTCCGGATCTCGTAAGCCCGGCTCCGGGGACACCTCGGTCGACGTCGTGGTCGTCGGTGCCGGCTTCGCCGGCCTGAGCGCTGCCGAGCGACTGGCGAGCATGGGGCAGTCCGTCCTGGTCGTGGAAGGCCGCGACCGGGTCGGAGGCCGATCCCTGTCCGGCGAGGTGGCAGGCGTGAAGGTCGACCTCGGAGCAACGTGGGTGGCACGGCGCCACACTGCCATCCGGGACCTTGCGAGCCGGGTGGGGTGTACCACGACCGCCCAGTTCAACCAGGGTCGCAACGTGCTGTGGATGGCAGGCCGGCGCCGCACCTACAGCGGCACCATCCCCAAGGTCTCCCCCGCGGCCCTGGTGGACATGGCCCGCATGCAGATGGCCGTGAACAAGCTCGTCTCGACCATCGACGTGGACGCGGCGTGGGAGTCGCCCGAGGCGAGCCGGCTCGACACCATCTCGTTCGGCGAGTGGCTCGACCGGAAGAACGCCCTGCCCAGCACCCGTGCGCTGATGACCGTCATCAGCAAGGTGCAGTGGGGCTGCACCCCGTCAGACGTCTCCCTGCTGCACGCACTGCGCTACATCCGTGCAGCGGGCGGCATCGATCACATGCTGGACGTCGAGGGCGGCCAGCAGCAGGACCGGCTCGTCGAAACCACCCAGGAGATCGCCAAGCGGGTGGCGGAGAAGCTCGGCGACCGCGTGCGCCTGGGGACACCGGTGCGCCGTATCGCGCAGGACGACAACGGCGTCACCGTCCACACCGACTCCGACGAGATCCACGCCAGGTACGGGATCGTCACGGCCGCGCCGGCGCACCGCGCCGCCATCGCGTTCGATCCCGCTCTGCCCGAGCAGGCCGAAGGGCTCACACGAACCTGGCGCATGGGCGTGCTGAGCAAGGCTTTCGCGGCTTACGAAGTGCCGTTCTGGCGGGCCGGCGGACTCTCCGGCGAGGCAGTGACCGACACCGGAACCGTGTTCATCACCTTCGATGTGTCACCCGCCCACAGCGGACCGGGCGTGCTGATGGCCTTCTGCGATCCGCGCGTCTTCGACGGTTTCAGCGCCGAGACCCGACGCGACCGGGTCATCCAGCAGCTCGCCGACCTCTACGGTCCGCAGGCCCGCAACCCCATCGACTACGTGGACCACTGCTGGGGATCGGAACCGTTCGCCCCAGGTGGTCCCAATCCTGCTGTCGCCCCCTACGCGACCACGAGCTACGGCAGGGCCCTGACCGAGCCCCACGGGCGCATCCACTGGGCCGGTACCGAAACCGCCGGCGAATGGGCCGGCACCATGAACGGCGCGGTCCTGACGGGCCAGCGCGCCGCCGAGCGCGTCGCCGCCCTCCTGTCCCGCGACGTCCGGGAGGGGGCGCTGCGATGAAGGAAGCGCTGTTCCTGCTGGCCGACCTGTGGATGATCTTCGCCGGCTACTTCTACGGATGGAGGTTCATCCGCCGGTACGGCAACTACCTCCTCGGTCTCGAGTGGATGGTCGTCGCGACGTCGGGCAGCAACTTCCTGCTCTGGTCGCTGCTCGGAGCCGACAGCGGCAGCGTCCTGTACGACGTGGCGTACTTCTTCGACGCGTTCTCCAGGTCGGTCGGCATCACGCTCATCCTGATCATGGGCTTGATGAAGGTCACCCATCGCTACAAGCCGAGCCTCGGCGTCGATGTCGCCCTGTTCGGAGTTGCGATTGTGGCCGGTCTGTTCCTCCGGCACTTCCACGGCGCGGATCTCCACACCGACCGCGCCGCGTTCTCGGTCGCCGTGTTCTACCTCGTCGTCAATCTCCTCACGGCAGTCTTCGTCGGGTACTTCGTCAAGCGGCTCTGGGACGCGGGCGCGAGGTGGCCGGCGATCTGGACGGGACTGGTCACCGCCGCCGGGACCGCCATCGCGATCACCTACGACTTGTTCCCCCTGCCGTTCGACGACGAGAACCGCACGGTCTTCTACACCGCTGCGCTGGCGACCTGGGGCACCCAGGGATTCGTCTACTTCCGCGCCTACCGCGCGCTGCACCACCACAACGCGGCCTTGGATGCGAAGCCCGCTCACGCAACAGGGGCCATCGCATGAACCCCGAGCACGAAGACGGAGTCAGTATGGCGAACAGGCCCGTGTACGCGGTGGTGGACCCCGCCAGCGGCAAGTTGGTCAAGGGGTACCCCGCCGCGACAGACAAGGCTGTCGACAGGGCGCTCGACTCGGCGGCGCAGGCCTACGCGCAATGGTCGAGGCAGACCTCGGTGGCTCAGCGCGCGCAGTTGTTGAGCACCGTCGCCACCTTGCACAGCGAGCGCAGCGGGCAACTTGCCGAGATCATCCACCGGGAGATGGGCAAGCCGGTGGACCAGGCCATCGCAGAGGTCGAGTTCAGCGCTTCCATCTACAGGTACTACGCCGAGAACGCGCACAGGTTCCTCGCCGACGAGCCGATCGAGCTTCTCGAGGCAGAGGGCACCGCCTTCATCCGTCGCCAGCCGATCGGCGTGTTGTTGGGGATCATGCCCTGGAACTACCCGTATTACCAGGTCGCCCGATTCGCCGCACCCAATCTCGCGCTGGGCAATACCATCGTGCTCAAGCACGCGCCGCAGTGTCCGGAGTCGTCCGCGGCTCTGCAGCAGTTGTTCACGGACGCGGGCTGTCCCGAGGGCAGCTATGTCAACGTCTACGCCACCAACGAGCAGATCGCTCGCGCCATCGCGGACCCCAGGGTGCAAGGCGTCTCCTTCACCGGTTCGGAGCGGGCCGGCGCGGAGATCGCCGAAAGGGCCGGGCGCAGCCTCAAGAAGGTGGTGCTCGAACTGGGCGGCTCGGACCCCTTCATCGTGCTGTCGACGCACGACCTCGACGCCACGGTCCAGGCGGCGGTCGACGCTCGATTCGAGAACACCGGGCAGGCGTGCAACGCCGGCAAGCGAATCATCGTCGCCGACGACATCTATGACGCGTTCCTCGACAAGTTCACCCAGAAAGTCCTCGCCATGGCCGACGGCCTGGCGCCACTGTCCTCGGTCGCCGCTGCCGAGCGCCTCGAAGAACAAGTCGAGCGAGCCATCGATGACGGGGCGACCTTCGTCTCCGCAGGACAGCGCGAAGGGGCGCACTTCCCGCCCGGCATTCTGACGGGCGTATCGCCGACGTCGCCGTCGGCCGCCGAGGAGCTCTTCGGCCCCGTCGCGATCGTCTATCGAGCCGGATCCGAGGACGAGGCTGTCGACCTGGCGAACGGAACACCGTACGGCCTGGGCTCCTACGTGTTCACGACGGACGCCGAGCAGGCGATGCGCGTCGCGGACAAGATCGACGCAGGCATGGTCTTCATCAACGGCGTCGGACTCGAGGGCGCGGAACTGCCTTTTGGTGGGGTCAAGCGGTCCGGTTTCGGCCGCGAACTGGGCCGGGCGGGAATCGACGAGTTCGCCAACAAGAAACTCATCCGCACCGCTCGGACGTGATCGCCACAGCGCGGACAGAAGGAAACCTGTCATGACCATCGAATTCGACGCCGCTGTCTTCAGGGCACCGAACGAACCACTGACCATCGAGAAAGTGACTCTCCCTTCGACGCCTCCGCCCGGCGAGGTGCTCGTGCGGCTCAAAGCAAGCGGGGTGTGCCACAGCGACCTTCACGTCGTCGTAGGCGAATGGGAGGTGCCATCGCCGATGATTCTCGGCCATGAAGGGTCCGGGATCGTCGAGAGTGTCGGCGAAGGTGTCACGACGCTGAAGAAGGGCGATCACGTCGTGCTGTCCTGGACGCCGTCCTGTCGCCGCTGCCGCTATTGCATCAGTGGCAGACCGGTCCTCTGTGACATGGTCAGCCAACACTCGGCGAATCATCTGTCGTTCGACGGCCGGTCTCGAATCGCGTCCGTGAGCGGGGACGACGTCTACAGCTTCGCGGGCCTCGGAACGTTCGGCCAGTACGCTCTCGTGCCCGAATCGGGCGCGATCGCCATCCGGAACGACGCCCCGTTCGAACAGTCGGCTCTGGTCGGATGCGCCGTCACCACCGGCGTCGGCGCGGCCGTCAACACGGCCAAGGTGCGTCCGAGCGACACCGTGCTGGTCCTCGGCTGCGGCGGCGTCGGCCTGAACGCGATTCAGGGTGCTCGGCTCGCCGGCGCGCGGAGGATCATCGCCGCGGACATCTCCGATGAGAAGCTCGAGCAGGCACGCGTCTTCGGTGCGACAGATCTGATCAACAACGGCCGCGAGAATTTCGCCGACAGGGTGCACGAGCTCACCGACGGACGCGGTGTGGAGATCGCCATCGAGGCCATCGGGCTGCCACGCACCATCGAGTCGGCCTACGAGGTCCTGGCCCGAGGCGGCACGGCGGTGGTCGCCGGGCAGGTGGCGGACGGCATGAGGATCTCCATCGACCCGTTCGTCATGTCCGATCAGGAGCTGTCGCTCATCGGCTCGAACTACGGCTCGAGCAAGCCGGATTCCGACTTCCCCATGCTGATCGACCACTACATGAACAACCGCATCGATCTCGACTCCCTTGTGACGCGTGTGATCGATCTGAAGGACATCAACGAGGCGTTCGACCAGATGCAGCGCGGCATCGGCATCCGCTCGGTGATCAGGTACTGAAAGGCAGGGGCAATCGCATGGCCCTGGAATCATCACGCTTGGCGTTCGAGCGAGCTCGACGCAGCGTCGGCGGGGGTGTGGGGTCAGGCCTGCGCGCCGCGATGCCTCCCCATCCGCTCTTCGTGCAAGAGGCACAGGGCGCATACGTCTGGGACCTGGACGGCGACCGGTACATCGACTACGTGATGGCCTGGGGCCCGCTCGTCCTCGGTCACGGTGACCCGCGCGTGCTGTCCGCGGTGTCCGAGGTCGCGAAGAAGATGCAGGTCGTCGGCACCGGCCACGCGCTCGAGTATCGCGCGGCGGAAGCGGTCCTCGAAGCCGTGCCGCACGGCGAGCGCCTGCTGTGGAGCAACACGGGGACCGAAGCGGTGCAGGTCGCGCTGCGCCTCGCGCGAGCCGTCACCGGGCGGCGCCGCGTGCTCAAGTTCGCCAAGAGCTACCACGGCTGGCATGACACCGTGTATGCCGGGATGTCCGAGGACGACTGCGATCGCCCTGCATCCCCCGGCGGACCAGGGCAGTCGACCAGCGTGCTGGACGACCTGGTCGTGGCGCGCTTCAACGACGTACAGCTGGCCGAACGCCTGCTGAGCGAGTCCGTCGAGCGCGACATCGCGGCCGTGCTCGTCGACCCGGTGATGAGCAACGCCGGCGTCGAAGCACCCTCACCGCAATTCCTGTCGACGCTGCGAACGCTCTGCGACCGACACGGCGTCGTCCTCATCTTCGACGAGGTGATCGCCGGGTTCCGAATCGCCCGGGGCGGGGCGGCCGAGAAGTACGGCGTGCTGCCCGACCTGTCCGTCTTCGGGAAGGCGATGGCCGGCGGTTTCACGCAGAGCGCCGTCGTCGGCCGAGCGGAGCTGGTCGATCAGGTGACGTCCGGCGTCGTTCATGCCGGAACCTTCAACGCCAACCCGATCGCACTGGCAGCCGTCGAGGCGACGATGCGCGTCCTGACCGATCCTGCGGTCTACGCGCTGCTCGAACAGACCTCGTCCCAGTTCGAGGCCCTCGTCGGTGGCGCCCTCGGTTCATCTCCTGACTTCGGCCGCTTCAACCGGGTCGGCTCGCTCCTCCAGTACGTCCCCGCCGGTGGGGCCACGGGGCTCCACGGAACCGGCGGGCTCTGGACCGCGATCCTCGAAGGGATGCTGCGTCAGGGCTTCCTGTTCATGCCGTCCGGCAAGGTCTTCATCAGTACGGCCCATACCACCGCCGACGTCGAGGCGACGGCCGAGGCCCTCGACCAGCTGCTGCGGAAGTTGTGACATCCGCATCAAGCCACGTGTAGCCCCCACCCGCTCAGGGCCAGGCCGTGTGTCCCGTCCCCCGCGACCTGGCCTGGCCCACATTCCTGGAAGACACCATGCTGAACCTCTCGGTCCTGCTCGAGGACTCCGCCCGCGCCCACCCGAACCGGGACGCAGTCGTCCTCGGCCCGACGCGCCTCACCTACGCCCAGGTCGACGCCGCCGCGAACCGGGTCGCCAACCTCCTGGTCGACCGCGGCATCTGGCCCGGCGACAAGGTCGCGCTCAGCTGTCCGAACTTGCCCTGGTTCCCGATCGTCTACTACGGGATCCTCAAGGCCGGCGCCGTCGTCGTACCGCTCAACATCCTGCTCAAGGGCCGGGAGATCGCCTACCACCTGGCCGACTCGGAGGCGAAGGCGTACTTCTGCTTCGAGGGAGACGCGGGTCTGCCGATGGGTGCGGAGGGACACGCCGGGTTCACCGACACCGCGGGCTGCGAGCACTTCTTCCTCATCACCGCCGATCCCGAGGCGGAAAGCCCGATCGAGGGCGTCGAGACCATGGGCGCCGCGCTGCGGGGCACGCCGACGACGTTCGACAGCATGGGGACCACCGGGGACGACCCGGCTGTGCTGCTCTACACGAGTGGTACGACAGGACAGGCGAAGGGCTCCGAACTCAGCCACGCCAACCTCGTTCTCAACGCCCTCGCCTGCAACCGGCTGTTGGACAACCAGCCGGCCTCGGACACCCACCTGCTCGTGCTGCCGCTGTTCCACTCCTTCGGCGCGACCGTGCAGATGAACGCCGGCTTCTCGACGGCGAGCACACTGGTGCTGCTGCCCCGATTCGACGCCCGGCAGGCGGTGTCCCTGATGCAGCAGGAGGACATCACCTTCTTCGCAGGCGTCCCCACCATGTGGTGGGGCCTGTTGCAGGCGCTCACCGACGATGTCGACGCAGCAAGGATCGCGAGGAACCTGCGAGTCGGCGTCTCCGGCGGTGCCTCGCTCCCTGCCGAGATCATCAAACAGGTCAGGGAGCGACTGGGCGTCCAGGTTCTGGAGGGCTACGGCCTCTCCGAGACCTCGCCGGTGGTGACCTTCAGCGATCCGGCGCGAGAGCCGCGGCCCGGCTCCATCGGCGTGCCGATCTGGGGCGTGGAACTCAAGCTCGTCAACTCCGACTGGTCCGAGGTCGAGGACGACGGAACGGGCAGCGCCATCGGCGAGATCGCGGTCAAGGGCCACAACGTGATGAAGGGCTACCACGGTCGCCCCCACGCCACAGCCGAAGCAATCAGGGACGGCTGGTTCCGCACCGGCGACCTGGCCCGCAGGGACGAGGACGGCTTCTACTACATCGTCGACCGGGCGAAGGACCTGATCATCCGCGGCGGCTTCAACGTGTACCCGCGTGAGATCGAGGAGGTCCTGATGACGCACCCGGCGATCAGCCTGGCCGCGGTCGTCGGCGTGCCCCACGAGAGCCACGGCGAGGAGATCAAGGCGTTCGTCATCCTCGACCCCGGCGCCGAGGCCAGTCCCGATGAGCTGATCGCCTGGGGCAAGGAGCAGATGGCCGGCTACAAGTACCCGCGCATCGTGGAGATCGTCGAGATGCTGCCGATGACGTCCACCGGAAAGATCCTCAAGCGCGAACTCACGTAACCGGCACGACAAGCGCATCGACACGGGTGGGAAGGACGGCAGATGACATTGGATGAGGGCCGGCGGGGGGACACGCTCCCCGACGGATTCGGCCCGGGGACGGATGCGGTTCCCGACTCGCTCGTGGCCGCCTGGAAGGCACGCGTGGCGAAGAACCCGGAGGGCACAGCGCTCCGCTTCTTCGACGGCGCTCTGTCCGCGCAGGAGGTGGACGCGGCGTCGGACGCCCTGGCTGCCGCATTCGAGGCCCGCGGAACCGGCCGGGGTGATCGCGTCGGCGTGTACCTGCAGAACATCCCCCAGTACGCGCTGGTGCTGCTGGCCCTGTGGAAGCTGGGGGCCACGGCACTGGGACTCAACCCGATGTACCGGCGCCAGGAGCTCCGCCGGATCATCGACGACTCCGGGGCGGTCGGCGTCGTCTGCGCGGACGCGGACGTCCACGAGACGCTCGGCACGCTGGCGGGGAGCACGGTCCGATGGCTGGTCAGCACGTCGGCACTGGACTACCAGTCCCGCAACGATCCGCGGGTCTTCGCAACAACGCAACGCCTCGCCCCGGCGCCGGACGGCGACCTCGTGGCGCTGATCGCTGAGTTCACGGGCCGCAGCCCTTCGCCCGTACAGCTGACCGGCGACGACGTGGCGTTCCTGACCTACACCTCCGGCACGACGGGGCCGCCGAAGGGTGCCATGAACACCCACGGCAACGTTCTGAGCGTGGTATCGACCTACGCCTCCTGGACCGGTCTGAGCGACGGGGACGTCGTGTTCGCCATCGCCCCGCTGTTCCACATCACCGGCGCGGTGGTCAACGCGACGATCTCCCTGCTCACCGACACCACGCTCGTCCTCACGGGCCGGTTCCACCCCGAGGTCGTGCTGGAGGCCTTCGCCGAGCACGGGGTGACCTGCACGATCGGCTCCATCACGGCGTACAACGCGATCTACGAGCTGCCGCAGGCCGGTCCCCAGCACTTCGCGTCGGTGAAGGCCCTGTACTCCGGGGGCGCGCCGATCCCGCCGGCGACCGTCGAGCGGTTCCAGGAGCGGTTCGGCGTCTACCTCCACAACGGCTACGGGATGACCGAGACGACGTCCGCCGTCATCGCCGTGCCTCCGGGGGACAGGGCGCCCGTGCATCTGCCGAGCGGGACGCTGTCCATCGGCAGGCCCCTGCCGCACCTCACCGCGCGCGTCGTGGACCCGCACGGCAACCCGCTGCCGAACGGGGAGCAGGGCGAACTCGAGTTGAGCGGGCCGCAGGTGGTGCCCGGGTACTGGGGCAAGCCCGAGGCCACCCGCCGGACGATGCCGGAGGGCCGGCTTCGTACCGGTGACGTCGCCGTCATCGACGAGCAGGGCTGGGTCTACCTGGTGGACCGGCTCAAGGACCAGATCAACGTGTCCGGTTACAAGGTCTGGCCGCGCGAGGTCGAGGACGTGCTGTACGAGCACCCGTCCGTGCTGGAGGCAGCGGTCGTCGGGCAGCCGGACGCGTACCGCGGCGAGACCGTCGTCGCCTACGTCTCGCTCAAGGCGGGTCTGACCGCCACGGCGGAGGAGCTGATCGCCTTCTCCCGTGAGCGGCTGGCCGCCTACAAGTGTCCCCGCCTGATCCATTTCCTCGCCGACCTGCCCAAGACGCAGAGCGGCAAGATCCGGCGTGCCGAGCTCCGGGGCGTCGACGGCACCGGGCCGGTATCACCCTCGAAGGACTGATCGATGAGCGAGAACCACACCGACCAGGGGCGTTTCTCGGGCCGCACCGCCATCGTGACCGGAGCGAGCCGGGGCATCGGCCTCGCCGTCGCCGAGCGGCTCGTCGCCGAAGGGGCGCGCGTGTGCATCACCGCGCGCAAGGCCGGACCGCTCGAAGAGGCCGCCGCTGCTCTTCCCCGGGGCAGCGTCATCACCGTCGCCGGCAAGGCGGACGACCCCGAGCACCGCCGCGAGGTGTTCGACGCTGTCGCACGCGAGTTCGGCGGACTGGACGTCCTCGTGAACAACGCGGGCATCAACCCGGCGTACGGTCCCGTCGTCGGCCTGGACCTCGACGTCGCCCGCAAGGTGTTGGAGGTCAACGTCCTCGCCACCCTCGCCTGGGTGCAGGACGCGGTGACCCACCCGGAGCTCCGTTTCGCCGAACGCCGCGGCACCGTCGTGAACCTCTCCTCGGTGACCGCAGACACCCCCTCCCCCGGCATCGGCCTCTACGGCGTGAGCAAGGCGGCGGTGTCCCACCTGACCAGGACCCTGGCCGTCGAGCTCGGCCCGGAGATCCGTGTCAACGCCGTGGCACCCGCGGTGGTGAAGACCCGGTTCGCCGAAGCCCTGTACGAGGGCAAGGAAGCCGAGGTGGCCGCCGACTATCCGCTGCGGCGTCTGGGCGTGCCCTCGGACATCGCCTCCGCCGTGGCCTACCTGGCCTCTGAGGACTCCTCCTGGGTCACCGGTCACGTCCTCAACGTCGACGGCGGCCTCACGGTCGCCGGCGGCACCGCGTAACGACCGCGCCCATCAGACAAAGGACAGCCATGACTTTCCCTCACCTTCCGCCGGACGTCGCGGAGCTGCGTGAGCGCATTCGCCGGTTCATCCGCGAGGTCGTCATCGACTCGGAGCCCCCACCGGGGGGACGTCTCGACCAGGCCACCCGTGGCCGACTGCAGGCTGCGGCGAAGGAGGCCGGTGTCTTCGCGCCGCTCGTGCCGACGGAGTACGGCGGGCAGGGCCTGTCCATCGAGCACTGGTCACCGATTCTCCACGAGGCCGGCTACTCGCCGATCGGTCCCGTCGCGCTCAACTGCATGGCACCCGACGAGGGGAACATGCACATGCTTAACCTCATAGCCACCGAGGAGCAGAAGAAGCGCTATCTCGCGCCTCTGGCGGCGGGGGACGTCCGGTCCTGCTTCGGCATGACCGAGCCCCACCCGGGGGCGGGATCCGACCCGGCGGCGCTGCGGACCACGGCCGTGCGCGCCGACGGCGGCTGGATCATCGACGGTCACAAGCGGTTCACCAGCGGCGCTGTCGGTGCGGGATTCTGCATCGTCATGGCCCGGACCCCGGCCGTCGACGGCTCCCCCGAGGGGGCCACCATGTTCCTCGTCGACATGACGAACCCCGGGATCTGGGTCGGCGAGGCGATCCACACCGTCGACCGCTCCATCGACGGCGGTCACCCGCACGTGTACCTCGAGGACTGCTTCGTCGCCGACGACGCGGTGCTCGGCGAGGTGGGGCTCGGATTCCGGTACGCGCAGGTCCGGCTCGGACCGGCACGCCTCACGCACTGCATGCGGTGGCTGGGGCTGGCGCGGCGGGCGCACGACATCGCGCTGGACCGGGCCGGAAGGCGTGAGCTGTTCGGCGGTCCGATCGACTCGCTGGGCTTGGCACAGCACCTGATCGCCGAGTCGGTGATCGACATCGAGACCTCCGACGCGATCATCACCAAGACCGCGGCTCTGCTGCACAGTGACCCGAAGGCGGGTTCGGCCATGTCGTCGATCGCCAAGGTGCACTGCTCGGAGGCGATCTTTCGGGTGATCGACCGCGCCATCCAGATCTGTGGCGGGGACGGGGTCTCCGACGGGCTCCCGCTGGCGCAGTACCTGAGCGAGGTCCGTCCGTTCCGTATCTACGACGGCTCCAACGAAACCCACAGGTGGGCCATCGCCCGCCGCGCCTCGGCGGGCCGCCACGCCTCGGTCCGGGCCGGTGAGCGGTACAGGGGCGATGCCGTCGTCGGCCAGGACGGAGGCGCGTGATGCACACCGTCCCTGACGGCGTGGAAGTCGTCGCAAGCTGGGAGAGGACCCGTCACCTCGACAGCCCTCCGCTCCTGGTCCTCGACGCGGTCACCGGCTTCCTCGACGCACACGGCATCGGCAGCGGCCCGCTCGCGTGGCAGCGCATCGGCGACGGCCACTCCAACATCACCTATCTGATCCAGCGCGGTGGCGACTGCGTCGTACTACGCCGTGGACCGCGGCCGCCCCTGCCCAGGTCGACGCACGACATGGTGCGCGAGGCCCGTATCCAGAAGATCCTCGGTGAGCACGGGGTACCGGTACCGGAGATCGTCGCCGTCTGCGAGGACGAGTCGCTTCTGGGCGTGCCGTTCTACCTCATGTCCCGGCTCGACGGAATCGTCATCACCGACACGATCCCACCCCACCTCTCCTCCGCCGAACAGCGCCGGGCCACCAGCGAGGCGGTCATCGACACCCTCGTCGCCCTGCACAGCATCGACGTCACCGGAGGGGAACTCGCCTCCCTGGGTTTCCCCGAGGGCTATCTCCGGCGCCAGGTCGACAGGTTCCGCGGGTTGTGGGAGGTCAACACCACACGCAGCCTCCCTGCGGTGGAGCGCATCGGGGACTGGCTCGGCCGCAACCTGCCGACGAGCCAGGCGGCCTCGGTGGTGCACGGTGACTACCGCATGGGCAACCTCATGTTCGCTCCACAGGCGCCGGCCAAAATCCTCGCGATCCTGGACTGGGAGATGGCCACGCTGGGTGACCCGCTCGCGGACCTGGGGTACCTCACCGCCACCTACTCCGAGGCGGGCAGCCCGGCCACCCCGCTCGAACTCACCCGCGTGACCCGGTCACCCGGCTACCTCCCCCAGCGCCGGCTGGCAGAGCGGTACCAGTCCCGCACGGGTCTCGATCTGACCCCGCTGCCCTGGTATCAGACCCTCGCCCTGTGGAAGGCAGCGATCTTCTGCGAGGCCATCTACACCCGCTGGCAGCGTGGGGAGCGTCCCCACGACAAGACCTTCGGGCCGTCGCTCGAAACGGGTGTCCCCCGACTGCTGGAGCGGGCCGGGCAATACGCCGGCCTGACGGCGACCACTCGCCGCTGACACCCGACGCGTCCCGGTACGGGGCTCTTCACCAACCTCGCTGCGACCAGGCCGTGGAGGCCGCGCCACCATCGAGCCCCCGCGGTCGCAGGCATGGACTTTCGACCGGTACGGAGCGCTGCCGCCCGACTCCATTGCTTGTCCTCAACGGCTGCGACCGTCTCCGCGCCCCCTCGCGCCGTGTCCGTCTTCCTTTTCATCATCAGAGAGAGGTCCCGTGCCCTCCGCTTCCTCCCAGCACTCCCCCCGTGACACACGGGTGCTGGTCACTGTCAACGCGCTGCCGCTCGCCGTCGGTGTCTTGCTCTCCTGCTCCAGGGCCCTCGGAGAGATCTCCGTGTACGGACGTCTCACCCTCGGCATGACGTGGGCGCTCACGCAGCTCGTCGTCCTCGTCGTCGGGACGTGGTGGTACGAGAACCGGGCCGCGTCCTCCAGCGAACCGGCGTCGGCGACGACTGCTGCCTCTCGTCCGGCCGGGGGCAACTGGTGACGGTTTCCCTCCTGAGCTTCAGCTCGCCCGACCTCATCGGCTCCGCCGCGAGGCGCGGTCATCACCGCCTTCCTAGCTTCATCGGCCTTTGCCTCCCGTGGGTCTTCACCCTCGCCACTCAGGACGACGCCCCGGAACGCCTCTACGTCGCCGACCGGTCTCTCCCACCCGTCTTCAACGGCGTCGCGACGGCGGGAGAACAGATCACGGTCGTCATTCTGGTCTCGCTGCCGGGAGCGATCGCCCTCTTCGGCTACGACGGAGTCTCGACCGCCGTCGACAGTGCCCTCGCACTCGGCGTCTTCCTGCTCCTCGCCTCCAGGATTCGCGCGACCCGCCGCTACACCCTGGGCGACCTGTTCTCCCTGCGTGCTGAGGGACCGGGAACGCGGATCGCCGGTGCGGTGGTGACGCTGTGCATCGCCGTACCCCTGCTCATGGTTCAACTGCGTGCCGGCGGCAGGACCGCCGCTCTTCTGATCGACATGCCGACCGAGACGGCCCAGGTGGTGTGCACGGTGCTGATGGGATTCCTCATCACCTGCTTCGCAGCAGTGGCCGATCTGCGCGGCACCAGTTTCGTACAGGTCGCCAAGGTGCCCGTAGCCCTGGCGACGCTCGCCGCAGTCACCCTGCTGGCGCTCCGCCTGTTCGACTGGAGCCCTGAATCCGTGCTGTCGGCCGCCATGGACAAGAGCATGTCGCCGGATGACTACCTCAGCCCCGGACTGTGGGCGCACACCGCCGACTTCGGGCCGCTCGGCACGATCAGCGACCACATCGTCGTCATCCTCGGCGCCGCGATGATGCCCCATCTGCTCCTTCGCGTCAGCGCAGCCGGGACGTGCCCGCCGCTCGGCGCTCACTGAGCGTCGCCGTAGGGCTGACCGGCCTCTTCTACCTGCTCCTGATCACGACCGGCTTCGCCGCGGCCGCGGTGGTGGGCAGCGAACAGATCGGGGCGGTCGATGCGAAGGGACAGGGAGCCCCGATCCTTCTGGCATCGGAGGTCCTCCCCACCACTCCACCAGCCGGGTCGTGCTCATCACCCTCGTGGCCTGTGTCGCCTTCCTCGCCGTCCTCACAGCCGTGGCGAGCGTGACCTTCGCCGCTGCCGTCTCCGTGACCCGCGACCTGATCGGGCAGAAGGGCCGTACCTCGCTGAGCCTCGCGGCCTCCTGCGTGTTCCCCGCGCTCGTCTACTCCTTCCTCTGGACCGGCTTCAACCCCGGACACAACGGGGGAGGTGAGCCTTCCTCTGCAGAGGGACAGCCCTCCGTAGACGAGCCACAGCAGCCCTCGGCGCCGCATCCTCTCGTTGCAACGGCGGCAGAGGGGATGGACGCGATGACCGCCTCTCAGGCGTTATGGTCATGGATCCGCGCACCCAGACCCTCCGCCCACTCCAGCGCCCACGCCTTGAGTTGTTCGATCTGCCGGGAGGTGAGCCCGTACGCGGTTTAGTCCTCATCCTCGTACCAGTCCGCGCCGATCAGCCGGTCCCGGAGATCTTTGAGGCTGAACTCGTCGTGGGCGCGACGGCGGCCCAGGGATTCGAGGTCGGCGGTGGAGCGGTGGCGGGAGGCAGCCTGGACGTCGATGAGGTCGCGGACGGTACCGCGGTCGGCGAGGGCACGGACCTTTGTGCCGATCACGTCGTCGAGGGAAAGAACGGGGCCGTAGGGGGTCTGGGCAGGCGGAGCCCAGAACGCCTCCTTGAGGGCGTCGACCTCGCACTCCTCGCCGGTGTCCGGATCGGTGACGAGGAACCGGCCGCTGAGCGGATCGGTCTGGACGTGCGTGGTTCGCCATCCGCGCGCGCTGAGGCCTGCTGTGAGTGAGGCGACGATCTCCTGCATCGGAGCGGGGTTCTCGGTGGCGACGTCGAGGTCACGGCTGAAGCGTTCGACCAGGCCGTGGGCCTGCACGGCGTATCGGCCGGTGAGGACCAGAGGGTAGGGGGAGCCGAGGTCGAGGATGTCGGCGAGGAGACGCTCGTGGGGCGGAGTGAGCCTCACTCGGCGGTCGTGTCGGCCGGAGCGGTGCGGAGCGGCTCGGGGAAGGCATCCTCCCAGACCTCGCGGATGTAGGGACTGATCAAGCGCCGCAGCACGGGCCACTGCTCGGTGAGCAGCCGGTGGTGCAGGAGAGCCACCAGGTCCTCACCCAGTCCTTCGGCGAGGACGGTCCGGTAGAGCGTCATGCGGGACTTCGGACGGTCCAGTCTGTAGCTCGTCCGCCCGGACCAGACGATGTGGAGCGGCAGGTCCACGTTGCCCTCGACGGGGCCGGCCAGATCCTGCAAGCGCTCCGGCAGTCGGCTACGGTAGCGGTCCCGCAGCACCTCGGCGCGGGGGGGTGATCGGCGTGTCCATGCATTCAGTATCGCTGCTGGGAGGCGGCGGCATGGCGGATACGGGGGTCCCCTGTCGTACGTACGGGTCGGGCGGCCGGCCGCCCTTCCATCGGAGATCTCACCCAGTGGGCGCTTGGCGCATCATCGCCTACCCGCGAGCATCCCCCAGGCGGCGCGGCAACCGGCTGCCCTGCAGACCCGGGACCAGCCCCGCTCGCGGGCGCGGGTGATCATGACGCAGCAGGTCACGCGGTGGGCCGCCGCAGCGGAGTCGGCTGCGGCTTCGGTCTCGGTGTCGGAGATGACGACGGTGCCGAAGGTGAGGCCCATGGCGCCGGCGCAGTGGACGAGAAGGTCACCGGAGCGGGCGAGGTCGCGATCACGGCCGGAGTGGGCTGGCGGCATTCACAAGGCACGCCGCTTCGGTCCCGAACGCAGCCCACTCACTCCGGACCCATACCGCGGACGAGCTGTCGAGTAACGCAGCGAACGTCCCAAGCGGGAGCCAGGCACTGTGTCCAGGTCCCCCGTCATCGCGGCCACCTGGTCAGCAAGCTGGGACGCTCCGGCGCCCAATGCTGACCGTTTGCTGACCCGAGCGGCGTCATCAAGCCTCTGACCTGCGGAAACACCCAAACGCTAGATCTTGGACTGAACATGGTGCGCAGCATTCGGTCGTCTAGAGGGTTGGCTCCCTGCCTGCTCTTGCAGGTCAAGGGCGTTTTTCGCTCTACATCGACACGGTTTTCCAACGGGGTGCCGATCAACATCAAGGACTGAAGCTGACCAGTCGCTGACTTACTTGACGGCACGTCCGCAATGAAGACGAAAGGACACTACGCGGCAGGCGCGGACTACGCTCGTGGCAGCGGTCACATCATTGTTCACGCCCCAGCCCTTGCGGAATGTTCCGGGACTGGAGCGATCGACCATCGCGCAGTGACGAAGGCCGGGGCCCTGGCGCGGTGCGAGCCTCTCGGGTGTGAACGGCAGCGTCATCATCCAATCGTTGCCCAGGGCGCTGAGCTGGTCGGCGAGCGGGTCGGCGGGGATGTCGTCGCGGACGGAGCCCTGGGCCCGCCGGGTCGCGAGTATCGGTGGCGTCGAACGACACGTGGTGCAATCCGCCACCGGTCCGCTCCAGGAACCGGTTGAACGACATATCGGCCGCACTGCGCGGCAAGACGACCTCGATGATGAGTCCCAAAAACGCACGGAACCAGGTCCAGCGGGCGTCCAACGCGTGGCCCACCAGATGGCGATCAAGATGGACGACTACTCACTCAGGCCGTTCGCCCGCCCGCCGTTCGAGGCGTACCACGCCCTACGGCCGCCACCAGCCGGGCCCCTCCGGCCAGTCCGGGTGCTGTCATATTCGATTCGGCCTGCGTCGCAAGTCGGCGCGGAAGCAGAAAGGCCGCCCCTTCTCTCACGTCTGTCCTATGGGGGTGCTCTGCGTGTTTCATGGAGGTGTGGTCTGCGGTGCGCGACCATACGGACGCGGCACGGCAATTTTCCAGCCGGTGGGAGCCATGGCGCGCTGATTTTGTGAGTCGACGTGCTCGACACCAGCGAGGTCAACGACGTCAAGAGCGGTGGCCGGCAGCAGGAACACCGAGACAGGAAGAAGAACGGGCATGTCCGGCAGTGAAAGCGAGAACCCAGTAATCCCTTCGCCGACGCCCACACCGACTCGGCGGCCCAGGACGAACCGGGACTGGTGGCCGAATCAGCTGGACCTTCAGGTTCTCCACCAGCACTCGCCCCGATCCGACCCGATGGACGAGGACTACGACTACGCGAAAGAGTTCGCCACCCTCGACGTCGATGCGCTGAAGCGCGACGTCTTCGAGGTGATGACGACATCCCAGGACTGGTGGCCTGCCGACTACGGCCACTACGGGCCGCTCTTCATCCGGATGAGCTGGCATGCCGCGGGGACGTACCGCATCGAGGACGGCCGCGGCGGTGGCGGCAGCGGCGCACAGCGCTTCGCCCCCCTCAACAGCTGGCCGGACAACGCGAGCCTGGACAAGGCGCGCCGTCTGCTGTGGCCGGTCAAACAGAAGTACGGCCGGAAAGTCTCCTGGGCCGATCTTCTGGTCTTCGCCGGAAACTGTGCCATGGAATCCATGGGATTCAAGACGTTCGGGTTCGGTTTCGGGCGAGAGGACATCTGGGAACCCGAGGAGATCTTCTGGGGGCCCGAGGACACATGGCTGGGAGATGAGCGCTACAGCGGAGACAGAGAACTCACCGGTCCTTTCGCCGCCGTACAGATGGGACTGATCTACGTCAATCCGGAGGGGCCCAACGGAAACCCGGACCCGTTGGCCGCCGCCCGGGACGTTCGGGAGACGTTCCGGCGCATGGCGATGAATGACGAGGAGACGGCCGCACTCATCATCGGCGGCCACACCTTCGGCAAGTGCCATGGTGCGGTCGAGCCCAGCTATATCGGCCCGGAACCCGAGGCCGCCTCCATCGAGCAGCAGGGCCTCGGCTGGCGGAACACATACGGCAGCGGCGCGGGCCCGCACGCGCTCACCAGCGGTCTGGAAGGCGCATGGACCACCGAGCCGACCAAGTGGGACAACGGGTACCTGGACAATCTGTACGGGTACGAGTGGGAGCTGACGAGCAGCCCCGCCGGCGCCCACCAGTGGACTCCCTCCGACCCCGAGGCGAGGAGCACTGTGCGCGACGCCCATGATCCGTCGAAGCGCCACGCCCCCATGATGCTGACGACGGACCTCGCGCTGAAGATGGACCCGGTCTACGGCCCGATCACGAAGAGGTTCCACGAGAACCCGGACGAGCTCGCCGTGGCGTTCGCCAAGGCGTGGTACAAGCTGCTGCACCGCGACATGGGGCCCCTCTCGCGTTACCTCGGCCCGTGGATTCCCGAGCCGCAGCTGTGGCAGGACCCCGTTCCCGACGTCGATCACGAACTGGTCGGGGACGAGGACATCGCCGACCTCAAGGAGAGGATCCTCGCTTCGGGCCTTTCCATCTCCCAGCTGGTCACCACCGCCTGGGCGTCGGCGGCGAGCTTCCGCGGCACCGACAAGCGCGGCGGGGCGAACGGAGCACGCATCCGGCTCGCGCCGCAGAAGGACTGGGAGCTCAACGACCTCCCCGAGGTGACCGAGGTACTGCGCACGCTCGAGCGGATCCAGCAGGACTTCAACCTGTCCCAGACCGGCGGAACGCGGGTCTCCCTCGCCGACCTGATCGTCCTCGGCGGGTGCGCGGCCGTCGAGCAGGCCGCGAGGGACGCCGGGTACGACATCACGGTTCCGTTCACACCGGGGCGTACGGACGCCTCGCAGGAGCAGACCGACGCGGCGTCGTTCGCCGTGCTGGAGCCCAAGGCGGATGCCTTCCGCAACTACCTTCCGGCGGGCGAGAAACTGTCGCCGGAGACCCTCATGCTGGACCGCGCCAACCTGCTGACGCTGACCGCTCCCGAGCTGACGGTGCTGATCGGCGGCATGCGGGCCCTGAACACCGGCTTCAAGGGGTCGCCCCACGGTGTCTTCACCCACCGGCCGGGACTCCTGAGCAACGACTTCTTCGTCAACCTGCTCGACATGGGCACGGAGTGGAAGGCGTCGGCCACGGAGGAGAACGTGTTCGAAGGCCGGGATCGCGCCACCGGCGAGGTCAAGTGGACCGCCACAGCCGTCGACCTGATCTTCGGTGCGCACTCCCAGCTGCGGGCCGTCTCGGAGGTCTACGGGTCCCGGGATGCGGGAGAGAAGTTCGTACGTGACTTCGTGGCAGCGTGGAACAAGGTGATGAATCTCGACCGGTTCGACCTCGCCTGAGTCCGACGTCCCGGTCGGCCCTCATCGGCCGGCCGGGACGTGGAGAAGTGTGGCCCTCTGCGGTCCTGAGCCGTATGCCTGCGTGAGCGGGTCGGCTCCACGTCGTTGTCTGCTCCTGGTCCAGGGCTGGGAGAGGCCGCGAGCGCGAAACCGGTGCCGGCCTCCCCTGCCGCCGGCGACGCCGGATCCGTCGGGGCCGCCGCCCTGGCTGCCGTGGTCGGTCTCGACCGGGAGTGCCTGCTGATCGCCCAGAACGGCGCCCGGCGCCGGGTGGGATGGCCGGACGCGCCGGTGTCGCACCGGGCCGTCAGCTACGTCCTGGCCCCGTGCAACGCCGGCGACCGTACGTCCCGTCCGGGAATGCCGGCGCGGCGGCACCACCGAGCCGCGCCCCACCGCAGCCGGGCCATTCCCACAGGCGAGAACCCTGGCTACGCCCCGCCCGCAACGCGCGCACGGTATGCGCACGTTGCGGGCCACGGCACCGGGCGCGCGAGTGGACAGCGCGCAGAGTGCCGGTAATGCGGCCGGACAGGCGGGACCGATCGACTCAGCCGCCGCTCTTTCGCCTGAACGACCGCTGGCTCGCAGCCGGGCCGTGCGCCGCACGTACCTTCGACGCATCCGGATTGGCGGCCACATCGGCCGCGTCCGCCTGCGCACCGCGCTTGCGCGCCAAGGCTTCACGGAACTTGCGCTTGAGGTCGTAGTTGCCGTCGCTGTCCGGCGCCAGAGGTGACGTCTCGGGGGCAGGCGGCTCCGAACCTTCCGTAGTTACGGGCTCTGCGGTCATGGTGACCTCCTGGGTTCGGGGGTGGGCAAGCACAGCTTGTCATGCCGGGCGCAGTGCGGGGCGCCGACAACATATCCTGCTTCGTTCTGGCGGATATCCCTCCCACGGCCGAGGGCGTTCGCTTCGTGGTGGAGGGGCACAGGACCGGTTTCGGGCCGGGCCGTGGGATGTCGATCCCGTGGCCATGAGATTTGCCGGCAGGCCAACGGTTCTCAGCCGTTGCGACGCACGAGGGCGGCCTTGCGGGCCTCGGCGAGTTTGCGGGCCTCGCCGGCCTTTCGAGACTTGCCGCCGGCGCCGCGGGAGGGGTCCTTGCTGGTGCCGAAGCCGCGGAAAGGAGCATTGCTGTTCTTGGGCCGGGGGACGGCGGCCCCGCCGTCGAGCGGAGTGCCGGAGGGAGTCTTGGCGCCGGTGATCCGGCTCAGCTCCGCCTCGCCCGAGCGCACCTTGGTGACGGTCGGCTCGATGCCGGCCCCGGCCAGCATTCGGCTCGTCTCGCGCCGATGGCCCGCCGGCACGAGCGTGACCACTCTGCCCGACTCACCGGCGCGGGCGGTGCGGCCGGCCCGGTGCACATAGTCCTTGGGGTCGGTGGGCGGGTCGACGTTGACCACGAGATCGAGGTCGTCGACGTGCAGGCCACGGGCCGCGACATTGGTAGCCACCAGAACGGTGATCTGGCCGTTCTTGAACTGCGCCAGGGTCCGTGTGCGCTGCGGCTGGGACTTGCCGCTGTGCAGGGCCCCGGCGTGCACCCCGCTGGCCCGCAGATGCCGGGTGAGCTGGTCGACGGCGTGCTTGGTGTCGAGAAACAGCAGTACGCGGCCGTCACGGGCGGCGATCTCCGTGGTAACCGCGTAGCGGTCAGGTCCGTGGACGACCAGAACATGGTGCTCCATCGTCGAGACCGTGCCCCCCGGCGGGTCGACCGAGTGGACGACGGGGTTGTGGAGGTAGCGGCGGACCAGCTGATCGACGTCGCGATCCAGAGTGGCCGAGAACAGCATCCGCTGACCGTCGGGGTGTACCTGGTCGAGCACGTCGACAACCTGCGGCAGGAATCCCAAGTCGCACATCTGGTCGGCCTCGTCCAGGACGGTGACCCTTACCCGTCCCAGGCGGCAGGCGTTGCGCTCGATCAGGTCGTGCAGGCGTCCGGGGGTGGCGACGACCACCTCGGCTCCCTGGCGCAGCGCGGCGACCTGCCGGCCGATCGACATGCCGCCGACGATCGTGGCCATCCGCAGCCGCAGTGCCTCGGCGTACGGCGCCAGCGCCTCGGTGACCTGTTGGGCCAGCTCCCGGGTGGGCACAAGGATCAGAGCGAGGGGCTGCTTCGGTTCGGCGCGCCGCCCGGCCGTACGTGTCAGCAGCGGCAGGCCGAAGGCGAGCGTCTTGCCCGATCCGGTGCGCCCGCGCCCCAGGACGTCGCGCCCCTCCAGGGCATCGGGCAGTGTGGCGGCCTGGATCGGAAAGGGTTCGCGCACCCCGAGTCCGCTCAGTGTCCGCAGCACCTCCACCGGCAGTTCCAGACCGGCGAAGGAGACGGCCGCGGGCAGCGCCGGGGTCGTGGCCCCGGGCTGGGCGGGTCCGCCGTGAGCGATGCCGGAGTCATCGGGATGCTTCATGAACAGCCTTCCGCAGGGGAACGTACCGAGGAAGGCCCGGCAGGATCGAACAGTCCCCTCACCAGCGGAACCGAACAGGCAGAATCGCCCACCGCGACGACCACGCAAACGCATCACCCTAACACAAGACGTTACATCGCGCCGTGATACCGATCGCCCGCCCGAGTCGATGACCCGACGCGGACCGCCTCACGCACGGCGAGACCGTGACGGCCTGAGGCTGCATCGCGAACGGCTTGAAGAAGGAGCCCATCCCACGGGGCGAGCTGTCGAGCCACGCACCAAGTCTTCGAGCAGCGCGCCGGGCGGCGCAGCAGGCCCTGCCGCGGATGCAGGTCAGCAAGCCCGGACACCGTCCGGTGCTGACCATTTGCTGACAGCTGTCCTCGGCGAGCCGTGCGCAGGAACGGAAAAGCTCTGCGTTGTTCAGCCCGGCCGGTTCTTCCAGCAGGTTCGGGTCGGCACAACGAGGACAGCCTTGAGCTGCTTGATCGCCTACGTGCAGGCCTCGACTGCCGAGCCCTTGGTGCGTTTGTACATCCGGGCGATCTGCACTGGTCCGTCGACTGAGTTGGCCTGAGCACGCGCCCGCCCGCTCAGCACCGCCCGGGCCGCGTTCTGGGCCTCGAGCGGGTCGGACTTGCCGCGCCGGCGACGGTCGGTCCGGTCCGGACGGTTCACGCGAACACTTCCACGCCCTGGGCCAGCAGGTAGCGGGACAGGGCGGCCCCGAAGGAGCCGGTCCCCTCCACTCCGGCCCGCCGAACCGTGCCCAATTCCCTGGCTCACTCCAGCAATTCGCTGTATCCGGCCGCAGTGGCCGGGAATACCTCGATGCCGATCACTTCCCCCACCAAAGAGAGCACGGCAGCCGCATGAGCGTCCCGGTGCGTGTCCACTCCAAGGACCACCTCCCCCGTCGTCCGGCGCCGGGGGGTACGTCGGGCAGGGAACGTACCGGTCATCCTCGTTCACCTTCCGACCCGACGGCTCATCGCGTAGCCGGCACCGGACCGGGCGGACGGTCAGAACCGTGACGACGCCTGGTCGGCAAGCCCCTATCGAGACACACCCGGCCGGCCCGGTACCAGCAACGCACCATCCCCGGCCGGCGGTCGTGGGCAAGACACCCCGGTCGCAGATCTCAAGAGTCAGACCCCGCCGCAGGACAGCACCTGCCGATTTCCCCTGACTCAGGCCTCCCCGACCCGGGCCCGCAGTACATGCTCAATCCCAGCTCTGGAACACCCCGAAGTCGACTCGGGCCGACCACAACGGACCGCGACGGTCGACATCACGTTCAACCTCGACACTTCAGCGGCCGTGAGCGCATGCCCGGGCCCTCGGTTCGCCCTGCTCCTTCTGTGTGATCGCGGGCGGGGTGCTCACCGCCCGCGCGACCCGCGAGGCCACCCCGGCACCCGCGGCGGTCGCTGTGACTGCGGATGCCCTCCTGTCCTGGGCCCGGGCAGCGGGCAGGTGAGACGCTTGCCGACCTGAGCGCCAGTACGTCTCCGGCGTCGGGTCGTATCGGGCGCTCGTTGGATCACACAGGCAATGGATCGCCCTGTCCCGCTCTCCGGGTACCGTCAGGGTATGAGTCATCCGCACCCCGAGCTGAAAGCCGCACCGCCCCTTCCCGAAGGAGGGCTGCGGGTCATCGCCCTGGGCGGCCTGGGTGAGATCGGCCGCAACATGACCGTCTTCGAGCACGCGGGCAAGCTGCTCATCGTCGACTGCGGCGTACTGTTCCCCGAGGAGACCCAGCCCGGCGTGGACGTGATCCTGCCGGACTTCACCTCGATCCGGGACCGGCTGGACGACATCGTGGCCGTGGTACTCACCCACGGCCACGAGGACCACATCGGCGGCGTGCCGTACCTGCTGCGCGAGCGGTCCGACATTCCCGTCGTCGGCTCCAAGCTGACGCTGGCGTTCCTGGAGGCCAAGCTCAAGGAACACGGCATCCGGCCGCGCACGGTGCGGGTGCGGGAGGGCGACCGGCGTGGCTTCGGGCCCTTCGACTGCGAGTTCGTGGCGGTCAACCACTCCATCCCCGACAGCCTCGCGGTCGCGATCCGCACCCGGGCCGGGATGGTGCTGCACACCGGCGACTTCAAGATGGACCAGTTCCCTCTCGACGACCGCATCACCGATCTGCGCGCCTTCGCCCGCCTCGGCGAGGAGGGCGTGGACCTGTTCCTCACCGACTCCACCAACGCCGAAGTACCCGGCTTCACCACCTCCGAGCGAGAGCTGAACCCGGCGATCGAGCAGGTGATGCGCACCGCGCCGCGCCGGGTCATCGTCTCAAGCTTCGCCAGCCACGTGCACCGCATCCAGCAGGTCCTGGACGCCGCCCACCAGCACGGCCGCAAGGTCGCCTTCGTCGGCCGGTCGATGGTCCGCAACATGGGCATCGCCCGTGACCTGGGCTATTTGAAGGTCCCTTCCGGTCTGGTCGTGAGCACGAAGGAGCTGGAGAAGCTCCCGGACCACAAGATCACTCTGGTGTGCACCGGCTCCCAGGGCGAACCGATGGCCGCGCTGTCACGGATGGCCAACCGCGACCACCTGATCCGCATCGGCAAGGGCGACACCGTCCTGCTCGCCAGCTCCCTCATCCCTGGCAACGAGAACGCCATCTACCGGGTGATCAACGGACTCACCCGGTGGGGCGCCCACGTGGTCCACAAGGGCAACGCCAAGGTGCACGTCTCCGGGCATGCCAGCGCCGGCGAACTCGTCTACTGCTACAACATCGTCAAACCCCGCAACGTCATGCCCGTGCACGGCGAATGGCGGCACCTGCGGGCCAACGCCGACCTCGCCATCCGTACCGGTGTCGACCCCGACCGGGTCGTCATCGCGGAGGACGGCGTCGTCGTCGACCTGGTCGACGGACGCGCATCCATCACCGGCAAGGTGGCCGCCGGCAACGTCTACGTGGACGGCATGGAAGTCGGCGGCGCCACCGAAGCGTCCCTCAAGGACCGCCTCACCCTCGCCGCCGAAGGCGTGGTCACGGTGGTGGCGATCGTCGACGCGGACACCGGCGCTCTCGCCGAGGCCCCCGACTTCCTGGCCCGCGGCTTCGTCCACGACGACGCCACCTTCGAGCCGGTCATCCCCGTCATCGAGAAGACCCTGGCCACCGCAGCCGAGGAAGGCGTCGGGGACGCGCGCCAACTCGAACAACTCCTCGCCCGCGCCGTGGCGAACTGGGCGTTCCGCACCCACCGCCGCAAACCCCTCATCATCCCCGTCATCATCGACGCCTGAGCCATAGCCCGGCGGCACGGTCCCCGTTCCGGCCGCGGCCCCGCCCGCGACGGACTCCCGGGCGGTGCCGCCTCAGCGGCGGCCAGAAGCTGCCCCAGTTCCAGATCCCCGCCACCCATGGCAACCTCCCATCGGTTGCCGCTCCTCCTTCCCCGGGTTCGCCCCTCGTCACCCACTACATGCATCACGCCCGCTCGCGGTTCTCTCTGCCGTGGAGTCCGGTTGACGCGTTGAGCCCGCCTGAGCTGCGGAACGGCGGTGCGGTCCCTCGGCGGCCTCATCCGCCGACAGGTGTTGCCTCGGGTTCGGGCGTTCTGATCAGGCTGATGTCTTCGGCTGAGGCTTGCCGCCCTCGGCGCGCAGTTGCTCGTCGATGCGCCGCGCCTTTTCGAGCTGGTCTTCGAGGATGACGATGCGCCAGGCGGCCTCTATGGCGGTGCCCTGGTCGACGAGTTCGCGGGCGCGGGCGGCGATGCGCAGCTGGTACCGGGAGTAGCGGCGATGGCCGCCATCGGAGCGCAGCGGGGGTGATCAAGCGGTTGGCATCCGGGCCCCCGACGCGTCTCGATGCCGCAGCTGCCCACCGCGCCGCCTCGTACCGGACGGTGCTGGACCTCGACGGCGTCACGATCATGGACTCCGGCGGCGTCAACACTCTCCTCACCACCCACCGAACCGCGCGTCGGGGGTCGGCTACGACGGGCAGCACCCAGTGCCTCCGTCGCACGCCTCTTCCAGATCGTCGGCCTCGGGTGAGGGAGAGGCCGCCGGCGCAGGCGCGCAGGCGATCCCCTCGCCAGGGAGGGACGACGGCACACACGGAGCGCGCCATGCAGGCGAAGCCGGTGCCCTGCGAACCGGCACACCGCGTCATTCCGAAGGAATGCGAAACTCGAATTCGGGACGGTCCCACAGGACGGCGGGCGGGTTCGCGAGGGCGGTCCCGATCCGTACTGCACCGACGCGGTGGTAGAAGTCCGCGGCGGGAAGGTGCGACACGACCATGACACGGTCGAGCCCGGCGGCACGGGCCTCGGATAGCATGTGCGCGACGAGCAGTCGTCCAATACCCCGTCCTTGCGCTTCGTCGGCGACGAACAGCAGGTCGAGCTCCGGTGGAGCGAGGACGAGCGAGTAGAACCCGAGGACCCGGCCTCCATGCTCGTCGGGGCCGACGGCTACGTAGGCGCGGTGGGCCTCGATGTAATCAGGGCCGACCCGGTAGCCCGCCACTGCGGCTGCGTACTTACCCTCGTAGGCGCCTGAGCCACGCACGAGCCGTGTGAGCCTTTTGGCATCCCGCGCGACGGCCCTCCGTATGGTGATCGGCTGACTGATCGGGGAAGTGCGTGAACTCATCGGGAGAGTATGTCGCACCGGGGGGTGCCTTGGTTCGGAGGGGTCGGCTGCTCGGGCAGGCGTTCCTGCACCGCTCCGGATCCTTCGGAGACCAGTGCCAGGCACGACCGGGTCCCTCGCCGCGTCCCCGGAACGAACGTGCCATGCCCGCTGAGAACGCCTCCGTCGCCGGCGACCTCGACGATGACGACTATCCCGCCTACGCCATGGGGCGGGCCGCGGACGTTCTCGGCACCACCCCCGCCTTCCTCCGGGCCGTCGGTGAAGTCGGACTGATCGCTCCTCTGCGTTCGGAAGGCGGCCACCGCCGTTGTTCCCGCCGCCAGTTGCGCATCGCCGCCCCCGCCCGTGCGCTTGTCGACCAGGGCACCCCCATCGAGGCCGCGTGCCGCATCGTCTCCCTTGAGGACCAGCTCGACGACGCCCTGCGTCTGAATCGGGCAATACACCGGAAGCTGGACGAGCACCGCGCAGATACCTAGTCCCGCCACTACAGATATACACCCCGGCGCGGGAGGATAATTACCGGACGCTCCCGAAAACGTATGCCCGTCTCCATCCGGCCTGTGTTAACGTGAGAGCAGTTGCAGTTTTGGTTGCCAGAGATTTTTTCTTTGCAGAGCTTTCCGGAACTTTCCGGAGGGGTGATCATCGCGGCGACTCGGCTCCGCAAAGTGCGGAGACCGGCACTGCCCCCCAAGGGAGATTCAATATGGCATCTGGCACCGTGAAGTGGTTCAACGCGGAAAAGGGCTTCGGCTTCATCGAGCAGGACGGCGGCGGCGCTGACGTGTTCGCCCACTACTCGAACATCATCAGCAACGGTGGCTTCCGCGAGCTTCAGGAAGGCCAGAAGGTTAGCTTCGACGTCACGCAGGGCCAGAAGGGCCCGCAGGCTGAGAACATCGTTCCCGCCTGACGCAGACGCGAATCGTCGCGAGCCAGTGGTTCGCGCATCATGTGGCTGGGGCCCGTGCTCTTGGGGTACGGGCCCCAGCTCATTGATTTTCCGTTTTCCGGATTTTCCGGACCGCCGGCCGTCCCCGCTCCAGCGCCACGAGGGCCGGCTCTTTTTTTCTTCGGCTCATTCTTGCGAATCCTCGTGCGGTCATCGCCGCTGGACGGAATTCCTCGATACGCCGCATCGTGGAAGGTTCTTCCGTGAACCGCACACCCCGTCACACCGGCACCGCTTCCGGCGGCCGCTCCCGTACGCAGGGGACGGGCCGCCAGGGTCCCCGTCCGGGTACCGGACGAAAGACCGGCCAGGGCGCACGCTCCGCCCTGCGCCGACATGAGTTCGCCCTGCCGGTCACCCTCACCGAGCCGCTGCCGGCGGTCGAGGCGTTCAGCGAACTGGACGTGCCCGCAAGGCTGTTGGCCGCGCTCCGCGCCGAGGGCGTGACCGTGCCCTTCCCGATCCAGGCGGCCACACTGCCGAACGCACTGGCCGGCCGGCACGTCCTGGGCCGAGGTCGGACGGGTTCGGGCAAGACGCTCGCCTTCGGTCTGCCGGTACTGGCCCGTCTGGACGGACAGCGGGCCCAGCCCCGGCAGCCGCTCGCCCTCGTCCTCGTCCCCACCCGCGAACTGGCCCAGCAGGTCACCGACGCGCTCACCCCCTACGCCCGCGCCCTACGGCTGCGGCTCGCCACCGTGGTGGGCGGCATGTCGATAGGCCGCCAGGCGAGTGCGCTGCGCGACGGCGCCGAGGTCGTCGTGGCGACGCCCGGCCGCCTCAGGGACCTGATCGAGCGGCGGGCCTGCCGGCTGGACCGGGTCGCCGTCACCGTGCTGGACGAAGCCGATCAGATGGCCGACATGGGTTTCATGCCGCAGGTGACCGCGCTGCTCGACCAAGTTCCCGCGAGCGGCCAGCGGTTGCTGTTCTCGGCCACGCTGGACCGCAACATCGACCTGCTGGTACGCCGCTACCTCGTCGACCCCGTGGTGCACTCGGTCGACCCGTCCGCGGGAGCCGTCACCACAATGGAGCACCACCTGCTGCACGTGCGCGACGCCGACAAGGACACCGCCGCGACCGAGATCGCCGCCCGCGACGGACGCGTGCTCATGTTCCTGGACACCAAGCACGCGGTGGACCGGCTCACCAAGCACCTGCTGTCCGTCGGAGTACGAGCCTCGGCCCTGCACGGCGGCAAGTCCCAGTCACAGCGCAACCGGACGCTCGCTCAGTTCAAGGACGGCCACGTCACGGTCCTGGTGGCCACCAACGTCGCCGCCCGCGGAATCCACGTCACGGGCCTCGACCTCGTCGTGAACGTAGACCCTCCCGGCGACCACAAGGACTACCTCCACCGCGGCGGCCGTACCGCACGCGCCGGCGAGTCCGGCACGGTCGTCACCCTCGTGCTGCCACACCAGCGGCGAGCGGTGGACCGTCTGATGGGCGACGCCGGAATCGCTCCGCGCACCGTACGGATCCGCCCTGGCGAGGCCGAGCTGCACCGCATCACCGGCGCCCGGACCCCCTCCGGCGTGCCCGTCGTCCTCGCCGCACCGGTCGAAGGACGACCCGACGGCAAGGGAGCCGTCGGCCGGCATCACAGGAGCCGGGCTGCCGGCCGTGGGAGGAGCGGCCAGGGGGCCGGTCGTGGCGGAAGAGGCCGGGCCGCCGCCCGGGGCCGTCGGCCTGCACCGGGGAACAACCCATAGCTCAAGCCCGGGGAGGCGCTCCCTGCGGTCGGGACGAGCCGTCGCCCGTCCTGCCCGCCCCAACGAAGGGGCCGCGGCCACCGCGGCGGTGGAGGACTTCGCGTCCCCCGTCTCATCCTTGATCAGGATCCCGTCACCGCCGTCGACCAGGTCGACGTCCGCCAAGCACCGCTTGTTCGTCCCCCACCGCGCGGGACAGCAGATGGTGCAGGCGGTGCGGACCCCGCTCCCCGATCGCGTCGGCCAGGCTCCAGCAGTTGACATCCTCGAGCTCCATCGGCATGCCCCGTGCTTTGATGTTGCGTCACACCACGTCATGATCAAGGCGGCCGTCCTCGTGCCCGCGGCCACCCCGGTGTCTCCCTCCGGCGATTCCCAGTCGGCCGCAGCATCGGCGTACAGCCGATCGGGGCGTGCTCGTCGCGCCGTACGTCTTTCTCGTCGTGGTTTTCGCCGGTACGGTCGCCCTCCAGGTCCGCGTGACACCGCCAGCACTGGTAAGGAGTGACGTGAGATTCCCGTTCTTGTCACCGAAACTCGAGGGGAGACCAACCGCAGGCCATCGCTCTCGGCCTCGCGCTGTCCCCGTCCTCACGATCGGTGCCCTTCTGGCCGCAACTCTGCTTCCACTCACAGTGGGAGAGGCTTCCGCCGGCACCGCCACGACGTCCGCCGATCCGTCGACCTCCGAGAGCGTGAACCTCGCCCTGCTGCCGGGCGCGGTCGCCACTGCCAAGTCCCAACGCATGACTGCACCCGCGGCGACGTATGCGCCCGCCAACGCGATCGATGTGTTCGTGCACGACGGATGGACCTCGAACTACGCGTCGGTCGGCAACGGCTACGACCCGACCCAGGACTGGTTCCAGGTCAAGCTGGCCACGCCCGCCCCGGTGTACGAGGTGTTCAGCCGCTGGACCTCTCCGTCCAAGCCGACCGAGTACGACCTGCAGGTTTCCACGGACGCCGACTGCCAGACCTGGTCGACGGTCGCCCACGTGGTGAATCCGGCCGACAAGGATTCGCAGGTGATCGATCGCAAGGATCCGATCTCCTGTGTCCGGATGCAGGCCCTGGCCACGACGTCCACCATCGGTTACACGCTCAACGAGTTCGAGCTATGGTCCGGCCCCAAGCCGCCGCCGACAGTGGGTCAGATCATCCCCGTGCCGGTGAAGCAGACGCCCGGCAGCGGTCAGCCGTGGGTGCTCACGGACAAGTCCCGGATCGTCGTCTCCAGCAGTGCCCTCGCCTCGACGGCAGAGGTCCTCGCCGGCTACCTACGACCGGCCACCGGGTTCGTACTCCCCGTGGTGACGGATTCCGCCACCTCCGCCGACATCTCCCTCTCGCTCGGACCGGTGTCCGGCATCCCAGAGGACATGGCGGACGAGGGCTACTCCCTCACAGTGTCGAGTACGGGCGTCAAGATCGTCGCCCCTCAAGCACACGGTCTGTTCAACGGCTTCGTGAGCCTTCGGCAGCTGTTGCCGGCGGCGATCAACTCGTCCGTCACCGGCGTGGGGCCGTGGACGGCGCAGCCCATCACAGTACTGGACTACCCGCGCTACGCGCATCGAGGTCTTCAACTCGACCCTGCCCGCAACTTCATGACCGTGGCCGAGATCCGGTCCATGATCGACCAACTGGCAGCGTTGAAGGGCGACCGGCTGCACCTGCACCTGAGCGACTCGCAGTCCTGGCGCCTGCAGATCAAGGGCTACCCGGCTCTGGACGGTACCGGGTGCAACGGGTCGGGCTGTATCCCGGGCTTCTACACGCAAGAGGACTTCAAGAGCCTGGTCAAGTACGCCGCCGACCGGTTCATCGAGATCGTCCCCGAACTGGAGAGCCCGGCCCACGCCACGGCGGCGGTCAGGTCCTTGGGCGGCGTCGCGGTCATGGGCTGCCAGGGCCAGACCCAGACCGACCGCTTCTGCACGAACCCGAACGACTCGGCGAGTGCACGGGCGCTCGCGTTCTGGCGGGACGCGATCGCACAACTCGCCGCGATCTCGCCCGCACCGATCATCCACATCGGCGGCGACGAAGCCATCGGGATGCCCCACGAGGACTACAAGTGGTGGATCGGGCAGATGGAGTCCATCGTCAACGCCAACGGCAAGCGGATGATGGGTTGGAATCCCGCACTCGAGGGCTACGCACCGGGTTCGACGTCCATCAACCACTACTGGTCCGACTACACCGGCGGTGGCCCGCCGCTCATCAAACCCGAGTGGTTCAACCAAGGCCGCGACGTCATCACCACCCCGGAGTGGAACGCCTACCTCGACTTCGGGTACGACGGGTCGCCCGGCCGGACGCCCCGGACCGAGCTCGACAAGGCCTACGGTTGGGACCCGGAATGGGTCTACGAGAAGTACCGCTCCGTCTGGGCGCAACCGGCATACGGCGGACCGAAGGCAAAGGACATCATCGGCATCGAGGCGCCGATCTGGGGCGAACAGATGCGTGGACTGGCCACCAACGAGTTCATGGTGTTCCCACGGCTGGCCGGAATCCTGGAGAAGGCCTGGTCTCCCAAGGTGCTCACCCAGGACTACGACGCGTACCGCCAGCGGCTCAGCGTCGCCGGGCCGCGATGGGCCTTCGCGAACGTGAACTACGGTTCCATCGCCCAGGTCACCTGGAGTACGGAGTCGATGGGCACGGTCACCCGCCTCGGCGTCGACAGGACCCTGAGCAACGCACCCCTGGGCCGGTTGGCCGCCGGCTCGATTCCGCCGGGTGAGTTCACGGCGGTGATCGACTGGGGCGACGGATCGCCGACCCAATCCGCCGGCATCACAGCACGGGACTACGCGACGAGCCAACGTCAGGGCAGAAGCCTGATGACGGTCAGCGGAAGCCACACCTACCCGGCGGACGGGACGTACCACGGGACCGTCACCTACAGCCGTCAGGACCAGACGTGGGTCGTGCCGTTCGTCGCGACCGGCGTCCCGTCCTGTACGTCGATGGTCACCGGGACGCACCAGGGCCCGTTGACCTTGTCCTCAGGCGTCACGTGCCTCGACGGCGCGACGGTCTCGGGACGGGTCACAGTGGCTGCGGGTGCTTCGCTCTACGCATCCGGGTCCGTGCTCCGCGGCCCGGTGACGGCCTCCGGAGCAGGCAACGTTCTGCTGTGCGGTACAACCGTCTCCGGACCGGTGGACGTGACCGCCGCAACCCGCGTCTGGCTCGGCAACCGGAACGGCGAGTGCGCGCCGACGACGGTCGGGGGTTCGGTGGAGGTCAGCGGTTCGGCCGGTCAGGTGACGATCGACGGCGCCACCGTGGCGGGCCCGCTCGTCCTCAAGAACAACACCGGCTCCACGATCGTCTCCGGTAACCACATCAGCGGGCCACTGTCCTGCACGGGCAACTCCCCCGCACCGACCAACGCCGACCAACCCAACGCGGCGTCCGGCCCGATGTCGGGCCAGTGCGCCGGATTCTGACACCCGGTAGGGGAACATGGCGGCCCTGCGCGCGAGCTGCGCAGGGCCGTGGTTCTCCTCGCTTGCCGGATGAAGGGCGGTGCCCAGCACCATATGACGTCCGCGCTCACCGGTGGGTGGTGCGGGCGTCCTGTCAGGGTCGCCCGAACTGCACGCTTCGCAGCGAAGCCCGATGCGGCCTTGCGCCCTGCTCGGTTCCGTCTCCGAGCGAGGCGGTGGTTCCAGCACGGCATGGTGACAGGCCTGCTGCTGCCGCGCCTGTGCGGTCGCTGCGCCCTGCCCGCCTGCTGCTCTGGCGGCCGGCCCGCAGGTCCGGCACGGAGCGCGAGGAATCCCCCGGTACTTCCCGCGTAGTAGGCGGTGTGCCGCCCATGGGACGACGACGTCAGCGCGGCCCGCGTCCAGGATCAGAGGCGACGCTCGACCCCCGACAGGACACACACCGGACACCGAGGACCCAAGGCCCGTGGACACCCCGCCTCAGAAACCCAGCCCGTTCGCCCCCACCACCCGAACGACGCACCCGCAGGAGCCGCGCCGCCCAGGCCGCCGCGGCACGCTGCCGCCGCAGTGGCGCAAGGCGCTACGGGCCACACACGTGACGGTCTCGGTCGGGCTACTGGGCAGTGACTCCGCCGTGCTGGCCCTGGCCTCGGCGGGGCGGCTAGGCAGCGACCCGGTGACCGTCTACCCAGCCGCCCACCTGATCGGCGAGCTGCTGCTCCTGCCGCTCGCCGTGCTGGCCCTGGCCACCGGCGTCGCGCTGGGCCTGCTCACGCCCTGGGGTCTGCTGCGCCACTGGTGGGTGGTGCTGAGCCTCGCGATCACGGCCGGGGGTACCGTCCTTGCCACGTTCGTACTGGTTCCGGGCCTGGGCACGGCGGCCTCGGCGGCACTGGCCCGGCATCCTGTCGCCGACGCCACCGGGCTGGTCCGCGATTCGGGCGCAGCCTGCTGCGTGCTGATCGCGACCGTCGTGCTTTCTTACGTCAAGCCCTTCGGGACGGTGCGCCGCAGGCCCCGACCGCGCCCTGAGCCGCGGCGCGCAGCGCAGTAACAGCATCCACCTGGGACAAGCACCTTCATTGCAACCGCGGTGGCACCACACTCTTCGTACAGGACTTCGCGCTGGAGATCATCCCGCCAGCTCACGTTGGGGCTGCCGTGTGCCGGGCAGACGGAACAAGAGACCCGCGGGTTGGCTGAAGGAGAGACCGTGGCACAGGACTCATCATTGAGGGCTGTCGGATGGGCGCGTTCGTTGCCGATCAGCAGCGGAGTGACGGCGGCCAGGGACTGGACCCGTAAGCATCTGGTCAGCCTCGGCTGGGAACGGACGGCACCGGATCTGGTGGACTCGGTCGTGCTGGCCGTGTCCGAGCTGGTCACCAACGCCCATGCCCACGCCGGCACCGCCGCGCAGCTCATCCTCACGTGGGACGAGGAATGCCTGCATGTGACTGTGCATGACGCCTCAACGCAGTTGCCCCAGCAACGTCACGCAGATGACAGCGCCCTCGGGGGGCGCGGGCTGCTCCTGGTCGACGCCCTCGCCGACGGCTGGCAGGTCCGCCGTTGCCCCCGCGGCAAAGACGTCACCGCCTGCTTCCAACCGCCCTCACCAACGCAGGCGACATAAGCGGGGGAACGACCTGGCCGGAGACCGCGCAGGTTCCTTCTTTTCCGGATGGCCTCTGGGAGTCAGCGGCTGTGCACGGCGCCCTTTGCCGCCGTGCTTCGGGATATCGAAGTCGGCCGCGGACCGCCGGTGTCTCCCGCGTGTTGCTCGATCCCGCCCGGTCAAGGCTGACACACGGGTAACGGACTGGAACGGCCTCCTGCGGCGGTACTTTGCCAGAAGGACCGGCCTTCCCCGGCCCAGTAGGGGCAACCTCGACGCGGTCGCTGACGAGCTCAACAGCCAGCCACGCAAAACGCTCGGCTGGGAAACCCCAGCCGAGCGCCTGCATGAACTGCTCACGGCCTGATCAACGCGACCATGTGTTGCAACGAAACATGGAATCCGCCGTACCGGCCGGGCCCTACAAGGGGGCGAGTTCGGGACAGGTCACCATCGGTACCAGCGGCCGCGGCCACCGCCGGCGCTCGTGGAGCGCATGACGAATCCCAGCAGCCACAGCACCAGGACGGCGAGTGCCACCCACCAAAGCACCTTGGCGGCGAAACCGACACCGAAAAGGACCAGGGCGAGAAGCAGAACAAGCAACAAAGGAACCATAGTTACCGACCTCCTGAGCGCCGTATGCCCCGCCATTGTTCCTTCATTCCATAGCTGTGGCTTGTTTGTGCAGAGAGGGCCGGGGCACAAGCGGGCCACAGCAAGGAGAAGGCGCATTCCATGGCTGCCGGCGAGAAGGCCGAGGCGAAGACCGAGCAGGCCAAGGGCAAGGCCAAGCGATGTCTGTCAGACCAAGGAAAAGACCAAGGATGCCTTCAAGCGCTGACGACGTCTCTTTCTTCGAAGGGCCCTCCCGGGCATGCCCGGGAAGCCATTCCAGGTATCTCGGCGGAAGTGGTTGCAACCGCAGCCACTCGGCCCGGCGGAAGTGCCACGTTGTCGCGTAACCGTCCGGTGAGCGCACGTCGTGCTCAGGAATCGGGTGCGGTGTCGGTTTCGGGGTGGATGGGGAAGATCTGGTCGAGGCCGACGATGCGCAGGGTGCGCAGGGTGTGGGCGGGTACGGCTGCGAGTGCGATGTCCGCTTGGGCGGCGTGGGCGTGGTTATGGGCGGCGATGAGGGCACTGAGGCCGCTGGAGTCGCAGAACTCCATGCCGCCCAGGTCCAGGATGAAGCGCTGGCCCGGCCGGAGGGCGATGGTGGGGATCAGTTCACGCAGTTTGCTGGCGTTGTCGTAGTCGAGCTCGCCGAAAATCTCCAGAACGGGACCCATGGCAGCGTCTCGGATGGTGATCTTCAGTGGACTCATTGGCTGCTTCTCGTCAGGGGATCGGGAGTTGGAACGCCGAGGGCGAGCAGGGCGGTGTCGTCGTCGAGGCCGTCGCCGAAACTGTTCAGCAGGCCGGTCAGTGCCTGGATCGCAGCGGGCGGGGGCTTGCCGGCGTGGTCGGCGGCGAAAGCCAGGAGGGCCTCGTCCCCGTAGAGGCTGGTGCGGTCTTCGCCGGTGCGGGCTTCGGTGATTCCATCGGTGTAGAGCAGGAGCATGTCGCCGGGAGCGAGCACGGTCGTGGCGGCGGTGAAGCGCGCGAAGGGCAGGACGCCGACCAGGAGGCCACCGGGAGTGGGCAGATAGCCGGCGGTGCCGTCGGCACGCACGGTGATGACCGGAGGGTGGCCGCCCGCGGCCAGGTGGACGGCGACCTGCCCGGAATCGGGGTCGGGCTCGAGGGTGCCGAAGACCACGGTGCAGTAACGCGGATCGCCGCTGCCGGCATAGCGCTCGTGCAGCACGGTGTTGAGGGTGGTCAGGGCGGAGACGGGGTCGGGGTCGTGCAGGGCGGCGGCACGCAGGGTGTAGCGGGTCAGTGAGGTGAGTGCGGCGGCTTGGGGGCCCTTGCCGCACACATCACCGAGAAAGAAGCCGAAGCGTTTGCCGTCGATGGGGAAGACGTCGTAGAAGTCGCCGCCGAGCCGGTCGGGATGAGCGGTGTGGTAGTAGGCGGCCGTCTCCACCCCAGGCACCTTTGGGAGGGTGTCGGGCAGTAGTGACTGCTGGAGGACGGCGAGGGCGTCCTGCAGCCGGGCTCGGTCGGCCTCCGCCTGTTTGCGTGCCTCCTCGGCGGCTTTCCGGCCGCGCAGGAGTTCCTCTTCGTAGGCGCGGCGGTCCCGGGCGTCGAAGACGGTGGTACGGATCAGCATGGGCTCGCCGGTACTGCCATGCTTGATCGCGGAGGAGACCAGCACAGGCATCCGGCCGCCGTCTGTCTGCTTGATCTCCAGGGCGATAGCGCTGATCTCGCCCTGCATGCGCAGCAGCGGCGCGAAGTGCGTCTCGAGGTACAGCTTGCCGCCCACCGTCAGCAGGTCGGTGAACCGCATCCGGCCCACCACCGCCTCGCGCTCCATACCGAGCCAGGTCAGCAGCGTCGTGTTGACCTTCGCAATGGTGCCGTCCATCAGCGTGGACAGATATCCGCACGGTGCGCTTTCGTAGAGTTCCTCGGCGCTGTCCTCCAACAGTGCGGCGAACGCCGCGTTCGATATCTTCTCGTCGTCGGCATCGTGCGGGTCGGGCTGCTGCCCGGTACGGCACATCATCACAGGGCCGCCAGGAACTCTGTGATCGCCTTGTTGGTGGCTCCGGGCGCGGACAGGTGGGGACAGTGCCCGGTGGCCTCGAGAGTGATCAGCGTCGAGCCGGGGATCGCCTGGTGGACGAAGGCGCCCACCTCCCGGGGCGCGATCACGTCCTGGGTGCACTCAAGCACCAGGGTCGACACCCTCACGCTCTTCAGGTCGTCCCGCGAATCCGACAGGAACGTGGTGCGGGCGAAGACACGCGCCATGTCCGGATCGGTGGCGCAAAAACTGTTCTTGAGCTCCTCGCCGAGTTCCGGCCGGTCCCCGTTCCCCATGATCACAGGGGCCATCGCCGCCGACCAGCCCAGATAGTTCGACTCCAGTGACGCCAGCAGCTCGTCGATGTCCTCGGTGCTGAAGCCGCCATGGTAGCCATCGTCATCGATGTACCGCGGAGACGGCGCGACCATCACATGCGCCCCGATCCGCCCCGGAGCCATGCCGGCCGCCAGCACACCGATCATCGCGCTGACGGAATGGCCTACGAACACCGCGTCGCGCAGATCGAGCGCCTCGCACACCTCCACCACGTCCTGGGCGTAACCGGTCAGGGAGGCGTACCGGTCCTCCGAGAACGCGGCCGCGTCCGAGCGGCCCGAACCGACGTAGTCGAACAGCACCACGCGGTAGTCCTCGGCCAGGGCAGGCAGCGTCAGCCGCCACATGTTCTGATCGCAGCCGAACCCATGAGCCAGCACCACCGCCCGCCCCTGCGGGTTGCCGGTGACGGTGACGTTGTTCCTGCGAGCGATATCCATGCTCGGCAGTCTCTCAGGAAGCACCCAGAGGCCCAATTCGGCCCTGAAGCCTCCTCATTGCGCCCGGCGCTTCACACACCGGTTCGTGGTAGAGACCCTCTACCCACTCCTGGATGTCAAGGTCTCACCGGAGGAGCGGGCGCATGGCGGGACTTGCCGGTGACGTCGCTGAGCAGGCAGCTGCAGGCGGCGCGAGCATGAGTTCATCGAGTACCGCGGCGGCACCGGGTGTGACGAAGCCCGATGCGCCTCGGCCTGCTGCGTCGTGTCATAGCCGCGGCCATGGGCAGCGATCCTCAGCAGTTGATCGGCGAGCTGGGCTTTCTACGTCTTCGCGCCGGTCGTCACGCCCCGGGGACCATGCCAGTCCAGGACGACAACAGTGGCGTCGTCCCTGAGATTTCCCCGGCAGGCGTCCAGCACCGCGGTGGTCAGGCTGCGCGCGGCCTCCCTGGGATGTGAGGTGCGGGTGTCCCACACGAGGGAGGGCAGGTCGACGGCTCCGGCGGCGCGTTCCTGCATCCCGTCCGTGAGCAGGATCAGACGGTCGCCGGGGAGAAGCTGGAGTTCCTGGAGACGGTAGGTGGTGGAGGCCACCGCGCCGAACGGCAGGTTGACGCCGAGCCGGACCTCTTCGACCTCGGTGGCGCCCAGGCGCAGGAGCAGAGGCCGGGGATGCCCCGCGTTGACCAGTTCGCAGGTCCCCGTCCTGAGACTGATGCACAGCAATTGCCCAGTGGCCAGACCACGGCCGTGGGCCAGGAGGGCCTCGTGGGCACGTTGGGCCTGCTGGAGTGCGTCACAGCCACTGCGGCGGGCGCCGCGCAGAGCACCGACCAGGAGGGTGGCCAGCAGCGCGGAGTGGGTGTCGTGGCCCATGGCGTCGGTGATGGACAGATGCAGTGTGTCGCGATCGAGTGTGTAGTCGTAGGTGTCACCGCCGATGTCGTCGGCCGGCACCAGCTCAGCGGCGAGGGTGAACTGGGGAGCCTCGCAGCAGGCGGCCGAGGGGAGCAACTGGTGCTGGATCTCGGCGGCCAGGCTGGTCTCGGTGGTGCGCCGGCCCGCGTGGTACAGGTCAGTGAAACGGCGGTCCGTGACGATGATGTAGGCCAGTGCGTGCGCCGCGTCTTCGATCTGGGCGAGCACGGTGTCGTCATGGTTCTGCAACGTTGCCTCCAGCAAACCGATGCAGTCGCCGCGGTTGGTCACCGGTGAGATCACCCGCCGCCCGCCCTGGCCGTTCGGTTCCACATGCTGGCGCTGGCTGCGCAGGACCGCGCTGTAGACGCTGCCGTCCAGGTCGATCGGCTCGGCAGCGCCCCCCATGTCATCCTCGACCTGCGTGGTCAGGCGCAGCAGCCGCCGGCCCACGAGGTCGACGAACAGGAACGACACGCGCTCCGCCCCGAAGCGCTTGCGCAGGTCGTTCGCAAGTACCTCGACGGACTCCCCTGGCGGTGCGGCCTCCGCGGCGGCCAGAAGCTGCCCCAGTTCCAGATCCCCGCCATCCATGGCAACCTCCTATCCGTTGCCACTCCTTCTTCCCCGGGTCCGCCCGTCTTCATCCAGTACTTGCATCACACCCGCTCGCGGCATTTGCTCTTCCAGCAGTATCCGCCTCGGCCCGTCTGAGCCGCAGAACGGCGGCGCGCTCGCCAGGTGGTCGAGGACTCGCAATGACCCCTTGCTGATCTTTCTGACGCCGCGCCAGGCTCATGCGAAGGTGCGTCATGGGATCTCGGCAGCGCTTTCCATTCCAGTCGACATCGAAGGGGATCTGCTCCCGCACCCACCGGCGGTATCAGGCTCTCGCGCGCTTCGGGTGCAGCGCGTCCTCGGATCGCTCGATCTGCGGAATCATTCCTCCGAGGCCGGGGAAAGATCACGCCGCCTGGACGGCGTTTCCGAGCTGTACCGCTCGCTCGGCATGATCGACCAGCGCATCGCGCGGGCCGTCACACAAGACAGGAAGGGGCACGCGGCCGCGAATCTCGTCTACCACCAAACCGTCATCGTTGTCACCGCCCTGTTCCCGCCAGAGGAGGGACGGTGCCTGGCCGATGCTAGCGTGCACACCCCTGCCGCCGGCCGGTGCCACCCGAAGCTCGCCGATCACTACCGCGTAGACGCCGCGCCCCGGGGCCGGGCGCGCCGCTGGAGCGCGCGGTGGCGTCAAGACACCGGTAGTCGATCATGGATCGGTGGATCAACTTTCGCAGCGTGAGCACAAATTACACACACCCCCTCTTCATAGCGGCCCCGATGGTCTAGATTGACCGTGCTTCAGCTGTTCGGGCACGAAGCGACCAATAATGATCTTTGGTCCGGCGCTACGGAAACCAGCAGTCACGTCCCCGGCACGAGACGTGGGGATGATCAATTCTTGGAGCCCGAGAGGGTGCCTTGGGTGGGGGGAGCACCCGAGGTTTCGACGGATTCCCACCACCTCGAGAACCTGGCAGGACAGGCGAGTCCGCCGCCGCCAGGGTGGTTGTTCAAGTAGCTCTGCAAGAGCCGGGATGTCGTGCGCGGGGGGTGGGGGCCTCCC
>NZ_MUBM01000284.1 GCF_002154505.1 Streptomyces carpinensis
GAGCCAGGCCGTGCGGGAGGGCGGGAGCCAGGCCGTGCGGGAGGGCGGGAGCCAGGCCGTGGACCTGCTGACGGACGGCTCCGAGGAGTACTGGCTGCGCGCCCCCCGCTACGACAACCGGCACACCCACGGCACGGGCTGCACCCTCGCCTCCGCGATCGCCTCGCAGCTGGCGAAGGGCCGGTCCGTGCCGGAGGCGGTCACGGCCGCCAAGGAGTACGTCACCGGGGCGATCGCGGCCGGGTTCGCGCTCGGCGGCGGGATCGGGCCCGTGGACCACGGCTGGACCTTCCGGGGGCCTCGCACGGCCGGGTAGGCGCGCGGTTCGACCGTCACCCGGCCGGGCGGCCGCGGTTGCGTGCTCACGCGGCCGGGTAGTCGCGCAGTTCGATCGCGGTGGCCGCCTTCTCCGTGAGCCGTTTGAAGAAGCCGGCCAGCATCCGCGAGCTGAGCAGCCGGTACATCCGGTCGCGGCTGCGGATGCGCCGCTCGGTCGGCGGGGCGAAGAAGGGGCCGGCGTTGCCGGAGATCTTCTGGCAGCCCTTGGCGAAGCCCCGGATCGCGCTCTCGTACGCGGCGAACGCGGTGCGGTGGTCGCCGCCCGCGAGGGCGAGTTCACCGGCCAGGACGTACGCGCCGACGATCGCCACGCCCGTGCCCATGCCGCCCATCGTGGCGCCGTACCCGGCGTCCCCGAGCAGCGCCACCCGCCCCTTGGTGAGCCGGTCGACGTGGATCTGCGCGATCGCGTCGAAGTACAGGTCGTCGGTCTTCTCCAGGGCCTCGAGGACGCGCGGTGTCTCCCAGCCCATGCCCGCGAACCGCTCGGCCAGGATCCGCTTCTGCGCGGCGACGTCCCGGCGGTCGTACGTCAGCTCCTCGGAACGGAAGACCAGCAGGGCGCCCGCGCGGTCCGGGTCGCCGTCGTAGTTGCCGACGACGACCGCGCGGCCGGGCTCGCTGTAGAGGCGCCCGCTGCGGTCCAGGCCCAGGTGGTTGGGAACCGGGAAGCCGGCCACGTAGTGGTCGAAGAAGCGCAGGTGGCGGGACTCGTCGCCGAAGACCAGACGGCGGGTGTGGGAGTGCAGTCCGTCCGCGCCGACGACGAGGTCGAAGCGGTGCGGCGCGCCCCGCTCGAAGGTGACCTCGACACCGTCGGCGGTGTCGGTGAGCGTGGCGACGGAGTCCCCGAAGACGTACTCGACACGGTCCTCGGTGCGCTCGTACATGATCCGCGCGAGTTCGCCGCGGAAGATCTCCACGTCGCCGCTCATCATCTCGGCGGGCAGGTCCACGCGCGCGGCGCCGTCGGCGTCGACGACGGTCTGCCGGCCCATGTGCGTCTGGTGGGCGTGGATCTCGTCCCAGATGCCCATGTCGCCGAGCACCTTGCGGTGGACGTGGCCGCGGAAGTCGACGGCGAAGCCGCCGCCGCGCAGGGCGGGCGCCTTCTCCACGACGGTGACGCGGGCGCCGTAGCGGGCGAGGTTCAGGGCGAGGGCCGGGCCGGCGACGCTCGCGCCGGAGATCAGGACGTCGAGGTGGGCCAGGCTGCCGGTGTTCTTCGGGTTCGTCATGGGCAGCAGCCTCCAGCCCGGCGCCTACCGTCCGCCCACCGTTCGCTGACTGCCGCTGACCGTCGCCGTCTGCCCTGGTCGAAGGCGTCCGCGTAGGTCTGCGGCGAGAGCCGCGCGCGAACTTCCTCCTCGGTCCGTGCGGCATCGGGGTCCCCGTGCGGCGGGGCACCCCGCAGTCCCGTGCCGGCGCCGAGCAGGACGGCGGCCCGCTCCGGCGGCTCGGTGACGGATGCCAGCGCCTCGGCCGCCTCGGCGAGCTCCAGGACGCCCGGGCTCTCCTCGGCCATGGCGGCGGCCTGCCGGAACCAGTCGCGCGCGTCCTCGACACATCCTTCGGCGACGGCCGTGCGGCCCAGGCCGATGAGGATCCGGACGGTCTCGCCCACGCTGAACCAGTTCGCGGCGCACTCCCTCAGGGCCTGCTCGTAGTACGCACGCGCGCGTCCCGTGTCGCCGGACAGCCGGGCCGTGTCGCCCAGGCCGCGCAGCGCGCCCGCCGCCTTGTCGGCTGCCCCGGCCGTGCGGGCGAGCGTCAGCGCCTGCTCGAAGTGCGCCGCCGCCCGGTCCGGGTCGCCCCGGCGCAGCAGCACCGTGGCGCGGCTGCGCAGCAGGTCGGCCGTCTCCTCCGGGGCCGCCAGTTCCCGCACGTACCCGAGTCCCTCGTCCAGCAGCTCCAGCGCCCGCCCGTGCTCACCGCGCGCGAGGGCGTGAAGGGCCAGCGGTTCCAGGCAGTTGGCCATGCCCCAGCGGTCCCCGGCGGCGCGGAACCGCTTCAGCCCGCGGGCGAAGCACTCCTCGGACTCCCGGACCCGGCCCGCGAACTGCGCCTGGAAGCCCAGCCCTATGTCCAGCAGGGCCCGCGCCCACGGGTCGTCGCCGGCATGGGCGAGAGCCCGCTCGTTGGCGGCGGGCCTGGGGCCCGCCGCCACGGACCACAGCACCAGGACGTACGGCAACCGCAGCGGGCCCTGGTACGACTCCAGAACGGTGTCCACGCGCGCGCGGAGCTCCTCCCCGGCGAGGGGGTCCCCGCCGTCCCCGGACAGCGAGTCGATGGCGCACAGGACGTACTCCTCCACCAGGCCGGGCGGCGGCGCCTCGCCCACGGCGGCCAGCAGGGCACGGGCGAGCGGCACCTGCTCGCCGTGCAGTCCGCGCAGCCGCCAGAACCAGGACAGCAGGGCCATCAGACGCAGGGCGCCCGCGTGGTCGGCGCGCGCGAGGTGACGCAGCGCCGCGTCCAGGTTGGCGTGTTCGGCGGCCAGCCGGGCCAGCCAGCGCAACTGCCCGCCCCCGCGCAGGTGCGGCTCGGCGTGCTCGGCCAGCCGCAGGAAGTAGGCGGCGTGCGCGTCCCGTAGCCCGCCCGGGTCCACGGCGTGTTCGGCGGCGAACGCGCGGATGGTCTCGAGCATCCGGTAGCGCCCCTCGGACACCTCCAGGAACGACTTCTCCACCAGCGACGCCAGCAGGTCCTCCGGATCCGGCACCCCGCACACGGCCTGGACGGCGTCCGCCGTGGCGCCCCCGGGGAACACGGTCAGCCGCCCGGCCAGCTCCTGCTCCTTGGCGTCCAGCAGGTCCCAGCTCCACTCCACGACGGCCCGCAGGGTGCGGTGGCGGGGCGCCTTGGTGCGGTCACCGCGGGAGAGCAGGCGGAACCGGTCGTCCAGGCGGTCGGCGAGCTCCTCCGGCTCCAGGGTCCGCAGCCGTGCCGCCGCCAGCTCGATCGCCAGCGGCAGCCCGTCCAGGGCCCGGCAGATGTCGGGCACGCGCGCGTGGCCCTCGAAGGCGGGGCGCACGGCCCGGGCCCGGTCCAGGAAGAGCCGCTCCGCCGGTTCCGGCGGCAGTGACGGCACCGGGACCAGGACCTCGCCGGTGATGCCGAGGGCCTCGCGGCTGGTCGCGAGGATCCGCACGCCCGGGCAGCAGCCGAGCAGCAGCCCGGCGAGCCGGGCCGCGTCCTCGACCACGTGCTCGCAGTTGTCCAGCACCAGCAGCAGCTCGCGGTCCTCCAGGGCGGCCAGCAGCCGGCCGGTGATGTCGGTCGTGGCGTGGCGGAAGCCCTCCCGTATCCCGAGGGCCGCGAGGATCGCGTACGGGACCTTGGTGCCGTCGCCCAGGGGGGCCAGTTCGACCAGGCACGCCTCGGCGCCGGTCCGGGCGGCCTCGATCGCGAGCCGGGTCTTGCCCGCGCCGCCGGGTCCGGTGAGTGTGACCAGGCGCGAGTCGGGGTCGGCCAGGAGCGCGGCGATGCGGGCGAGCTCGGCGTCCCGGCCGACGAAGCGGGTCAGCTGGGCCGGGAGCGGGGGCCGTGCGGGGGCGCGGCCGCCGCCCTGGAGCAGTTCGAGGTGCAGGGCGGACAGTTCGCCGGACGGGTCGGTGCCCAGTTCGTCCGCGAGCGTGCGCCGGGCCTGCTCGTACACGGTCAGGGCCTCGGCGGGCCGCCCGGCCGTGTGCAGGGCGCGCATCAGCTGCCCGTACAGCCGTTCGCTGAGCGGGTGCGCGGCGAGCAGCGCGCGCAGCTCGGGGACCAGCTCGGCACCGCCGCCGAGCGCGAGGTCCGCCTCGACGCGGTCCTGGGCGGCGGCCAGCCGCAGCTCCTCCAGGCGGGCCACGGCGGCGTGCGCCTCCGCGTCCGGCAGGTCGGGCAGGGCGGGGCCGCGCCACAGCGCGAGCGCCTCGCGCAGCACGGCGGCCGCGCGCGCGGGGTCACCGGCGGCGAGGGCCGCGCGACCTTCTTCGGTCATGAGTTCGAATCGATGGGCGTCGACGGATTCGGGCGCGGCGGCCAGGCGGTAGCCGACCGGGTCGGTCTCGACGGGCGTCTGCGGGCCGAGGCGCCTGCGCAGGCGGGAGATCTGCGACTGGAGGGCGCCCATGGCCCCGGCGGGCGGCTCGGCGCCGTACAGGCCGTCGATCAGGCGCTCCGTGGGGACCGTCCGGCCGACGTCCAGGAGCAGGAGGGTGAGCAGGGCGCGGGGACGCGGGCCGCCGGGGTCGACAGGGGTGCCGTCGTCGGTACGGATGTCCAGCGGGCCCAGGATGCCGAAGCGCATTCCCCGGATTCTGGCAGGTGGGGCGGGGGCCGGTCCTCGGATACGGCGAAAGCCTGCCAGCCGAGGCCGACGCGGCGGAGGGCCGCACCTGAAACGGACACGGTGGAAGGGCCGCGCTCAAGCAGACGCGGTGGAGGGCTCCTCCAAGCAGGCACTGTGGAGGGCCGCCCCGAAGCGGGCACGGCAAAAAGCCGGCCCGTCGGGACGGACCGGCTTAATGCAGCGAACCAGCAGTGGCCGCGCGCTTAGCTGTTGCTGTGCGTCAGCGCGAGACCTTGCCGGCCTTGATGCACGAGGTGCAGGCGTTCACGCGCTTCGGCGTCCCGCCGACCACGGTACGCACACGCTGGATGTTCGGGTTCCAGCGGCGGGACGTACGGCGGTGCGAGTGCGAGATGTTGTTGCCGAAGCCCGGCCCCTTGCCGCAGACGTCGCAGTTGGCAGCCACGGGTCACTCCAAAGACTTCAGATGCACTTACGGTTGATCCCGGCATGCCGGGATCCGGACTTCTGGCTCAGAGAGCACTTCGAAACCCGAGTGGCGTTGCCAGGGGAAGAGCCCGATCAGGATCGGGCAACCGGAGCAGCATACAACGTCTGCTCCCGTGGAACGAAACTACCATGGCGCCTCCGGGGTCCGCCCCGGCCCTCTTCCGGCGGGCGCCACCCCTGGGTCTACCCTGCCGTCCAGACCAGCAGCTCAGGGAGGCGCAGGTGGCGCAGGTGCCGCAGACGTTCGACGCGCCGGCGGTGCGCACCTGGTGCGGTCTGGCGCTGCGGGCGCTGGGGCGGGCGCGCGAGGAGATCGACTCGATCAACGTCTTTCCCGTGGCCGACGGGGACACCGGCACGAACCTGTACCTGACCGTGGAGTCCGCCGTCGCGGCGGTGGAGGCCGTGTTCGAGGCCCACGAGGCCGGCGGCCCCACCGGCGAGGCCCTCCCGCTCCCCGACCCCTCCCTCGGCCGCCCGTCCCTGGCCGAGGCCGCGCGGGCGATGGCGCACGGGGCGCTGATCGGCGCGCGCGGCAACTCCGGGACGATCCTCGCCCAGCTGCTGCGCGGCATGGCCCAGGTGCTCGCCGCCGACGGCGAGAGCGCCCACACCGACGGCCGAGGTCTGCGGCTCGCCCTGCGGCGCGCCGCCGACTCCGCCCGGCAGGCGGTGGCGCACCCGGTCGAGGGCACGGTCCTGTCGGTCGCCTCCGCCGCCGCCGACGCGGCCACCGGCGCGGAGGGCGACTGCGGCACGGTCGCGCGCGCCGCCTACGAGGGCGCGCGCCGGGCCCTGGCCGCCACCCCCGGCCAGCTGGCCGCCCTGGAGCGCGCCGGAGTGGTCGACGCCGGCGGACGAGGGCTGGTCGCGGTGCTCGCGGCCCTGGTCGAGACGTTCACGGGCGAGACACCGGCGACGGAGAGCACACCGTCGGACGGGACGGCGGAGGCCGCAGGGACCGGCCGGCCGGGCGAGGTAAAGCCGACCGTGCCGCACGCGCGCGTGCATTCCGCCGAGCCGGACGAGCCGAGCGCCTGCGCCCCGTCTCCCGCTCCCGCACCGTCCGCGGGCCCCGCCTTCGAGGTGATCTACCTCCTGGAGGCCGAGGACGCGTCCGTCGCCCGGCTGCGGCAGCGGCTCGACGCGCTCGGGGACTCCCTCGTCGTGGTCGGCGGCGACGGGCTGTGGAACGTGCACGTGCACGTGGACGACGCCGGCGCCGCCGTGGAGGCGGGTGTAGAGGCCGGGCGCCCGCACCGCATCCGGATCACCCACTTCGGCGCGGACGACGCGCACACCACCCGTGCCGAGCGGCCGCCCCGGGAACGCGCCCAGCGCGCCGTCGTGGCCGTCGTCCCCGGCGAGGGCCTGGCCGGGCTGTACACCGAGGCCGGGGCGACCACGGTGCCGGCCCGCCCCGGCGAGCCGCCGGCGAGCGGCGAGCTGCTGGAGGCCGTACGGCGGGCCCACGCACGCGAGGTGGTCCTGCTGCCCAACGACGCCGAACTGCGCGACACCGCCGCCGCGGCGGCCGAACAGGCGCGCGGCGAGGGCGTCCGCGTGGCCCTCATCCCGACCCGCTCGGCGGTCCAGGGCCTCGCCGCCCTCGCGGTGCACGAACCGGGGCGCCGCTTCGACGAGGACGTGGTCGCCATGACGTCGGCGGCCGGCGCCACCCGCCACGCCGAGGTCACCGTCGCCGAGCGCCAGTCGTGGACCACGGCGGGCATCTGTCAGGCCGGTGACGTCCTCGGCCTCATCGAGGGCGACGTGGCCGTGATCGGCTCGGACGTCACGGCCACGGCCAAGACCGTTCTGGACCGCATGCTCTCGGCCGGTGGCGAACTGGTCACCCTCGTCCTCGGCGACGACGCCCCGGACACCGTCGCCGACCACCTGCAGATCCACGTCCGCGACTCCTACCTGGCCGTGGACACGGTGGTCTACCGGGGCGGCCGGCAGGGCGCCCCGCTGCTCATCGGCGTGGAGTAGCGGCGGGGGCCCGGGCGGACCTCGTCAGTCCTCGGACCGCTTCTCCACCAGGTGCAGCAGCCGTCCGGCCTCCGCGCGCCGGGCCGGCACTGCGTCGTCCTCGTCCCCGGTGCCCTCGTAGGCCGCGAGGACGGCACGCGCGCGTGCCGCCGCCTCGGCGGGCCGGCCCAGGTCGGACTCCAGCCAACCCGCGGCGAGTTCCGCGCCGGTCCTGTCGTGCAGGGCGTCCGGTCCGAGCCGGGCGAACACGGCGATCGCCTGTTCCGTCCGGGACAGAGCCTCCCCGAGCACGGACCTGGTCGTGTCCTCCTCCGGCTCCTCCGCCTCGACGGAACGGGCCAGCAGGTCCCCGAACTGCCTGTGGGTGTTGCCGAGTTCCCCGGTGAGCCCGAGCCGCGCCTCCTCGTCGGCCGCCCCGCCCAGCGCGGCCCCGCACTCCTCGACCGCGCTCGCCATCAGCCGCCGTGCCGTGTCCGGGCCGGCCTCCGTGCGCAACGCCAGCCACGCACGGGCGCGCAGCGAACGTACGAGGCCGTGCGCGTTGCCCAGCGAGCGCCACAGGTCGCCCGCGCGCGCGTAGGCACGGTCCGCCTCGGCGGGCAGTCCCGCGTGGCTCAGCGACTCGGCGGCGAGATGGGCGAGTGTGGCGTGGTCCTGCTGCTCGGGCCAGTGCCGGGCGATCTCGGCGGCCTGAAGCCGCCGTTCGGCCGCCATGCGGTGCTCCCCGAGCTCGCTCAGGCAGTCGCCGAGCCACCACTGGGTCTGCACGACCGCCCCGTCGCCGTGGGTCTCGGCGGACAGGTCCGCCAGCGCCGACTCCAGCACCTCGGCGGCCTCGGCCCACCGTCCCTGCCGCAGCAGCAGACCGCCGAGCTGCTGCCGCGCCCAGGCACCGAGCGTGGGGCCCTCACCCGCCTCGTCGGCCCAGTGCGCCGCCTGAAGGGCGTGCTCCGCCGCCTCCGGGGCCCGGCCGAGGCCGCCGAGCACCTCGGCCAGCCGGAGGTGCAGCTGCGCCCGTCCGGCGGCCTCCAGATACTCTCCGCCGTGCTCCAGGGCGGCGCGCAGTGCCCGTTCGGCCCGGGCCGCATCGCCCAGGTGGTACGCGAGGGAGGCCAGCCGGGCCTCGTACTCCACCGCGAACCAGGGCAGCCCGGCGCCGACGTACCGCGCCACGGCCCCCTCGAGCAGCTCCGTGGCCGTCCGGAGGTCCCCGGTGCGCGCGGCGACCTCCGCGAGCATCGCCCGCGCCTCGGCCGTCCGCGAGGCCGTCCGTACGTCGGCCCCGTCCTCCCCGCTGTTCCCGGCGGCCCCGTCCTGCCCGGTGGGCGACTCGACGAGCGCCAGCACCTCCCGCGCGGCCTCCTCCGCTGCGGACAGCACCTGAGGGGCCACGGGCCCCTCGGCCTCGTGCACCGGCCGCATCAGGATCCGCGCCCGCCCGATCAGCACGGACGCCGTCTGCCGCACGCCGGTGCCGCCTTCGGCGTACAGCGCGAGGACCCGCTCGTACGGCTCGGCGACCGCGACGAGCGCCTCCTCCACGTCACCCGTCAGCGCTCGTACGTACGCCGCACGCGCGCGTGCGGCCAGCGCCTCACCGGGATCACCCGCCTCCGCGTACAGCTCGGCCGCCCGTGCGAACAGCCCGGCGCCCTCCGGCCCCCGGCCCATCGCTTCGTGGTCGGCGATCTCGGCCCGGTCCCGGGCGTCCAGTTCCACGCCGTCCAGGTCCTCTGCGGCTCGCGCGACCGCCGCCCACGCCTCCATGGCGTGCGGCCGGAGGGTGTCCGACAGCCGCCGCGCCTCGGCCAGCAGCGCGGGCAGGTCGTGGGCCTCCGGTTCCGCCGCGGCGGCGGGCCGCACCCCGGTGGCGGGCCGGGTGGCCGGCGGCCGCGCCGTCCGCACCCCCAGCGGCAGCCGCTCCGCCAGCGGGCGCCGCGCCATGCGCGCGCGCACCCGCTCGCCGACGTGGGCAGTGCCGTTGCGCCGGTCGAAGCGGGCGGCCAGCGCCTCGGCCTCCCCGCGCGCGTGGGCGGCCAGTTCACGTGCCGTCCAGGCACGCCCCGCCGGTCCCGGCACCGTCTGCCCGTCCAGCCCCAGCTCCACCAGACGGTCCGTCAGCAGTGTCACCACCGCGAGGAAGTCCAGCCTGCTGCGCGGATGCCCGGTGTCGGTGAAGTACGCCGGCCGCTCGGCCAGCAACTCCAGGGCGCGCGCCTCGTTGCCGGTCAGCGCACAGAACTCCACGTGCTTGGCGTAGGCGGTGCGCATGCTCTCCATGGGCCGCACCAGCCGGAAACCCCGCAGATGGTGGGCGCGCGCCTCTTCCGGGCGGCCCAGCCGCAGCAGCGGCAGCAGCGAGGAGGCGAGCACGGCGTGCGGCTCGTGGGCGCAGGTGAACTCGCCCTCCAGCACCGGCCGCCACAGTTCGACCGCCTCCGCGTCCCGGCCGCGCTCGGCCTGCCACCAGCCCTGCTCGTGCAGCTCGCACGCGTGGCAGTCGGCCATCCGGTCGCGGTCGGCCGCCAGCCACGCGGCGTACGCCCGCTCCGCCCGAGCCACGTCCCCGACATGCGTGGCGACGCTGAACTCCGCGCCGCGAACCGCCCGTTCGGAGTACCCGGCGATCCGGTAGCGGTGCTCCATCTCGCCGAGCCACTTCTCGACGGACGCCAGCGGGATGTGCGGCTGGTCCAGCATGCCGGCCGACATCCACTTGAAGACCCAGTGCAGTGAATGGGCCTCGTACTCGTCGAAGTCCTCGGGGTGTTCGTCCCACAGGCGCAGCAGCCGCGCGAAGGGGACGAATATCTTGTCCTTCTCGGAGCTGTAGTTGTAGACCTTCAGCTGGTGCCCGAGCGCCTCGATCACTGCGAGCGGGATGTCCAGCTTCTCGGCCTCGGCCAGCAGCTGTTCCGCGCGCGCGTTGCGGGCCGGTCCCTCCGGCTGCTCGCCGTTCTCCGCCATGGCCCGGCGCAGCGAGCCGAAATCCGTGATCGAGCTCATCGGCAACCCTCCTCCCCGTGGGTGGCCCACTCCAGCAGTCCGATGAAGGCGCGGTTGAGCAGCGCCGAGTCCGCCGGGCGCAACGGGCGCTGCGCCATCAGCAACGCCTGCCCGTACAGGGACTCCGTCGCCGTGCCGATCAGCTCCGCATCGCCCAGGGAACTGATCCTCCGGACCAGCGGGTTGAGGTGGTTGAGCACCAGACGCGCGCGCGGGGCGCTGCCGCGCAGCGAGCCGAGGATGCCCGCCCACAGGTCGTCGGCCTGCGTCTCGGCCTCCGAGCGGGCCCGCTCGTGCCGGGCCGCCCGGTCGTCCAGGTGCAGCGCGGGCACGGACAGCGGGTGGAAGGCGCGCAGCACGACGTCGCAGCCCAGCGGGTCCAGCTTCGCCCGCGCGCTCGCCAGGAACCCCGACAGGGCCAGCTCCTCGGCCGGGTCGACGGCGTCCAGGTGAGCGGTCACGGTGTCCGCGTCCAGTTCGGCGACCGCCGTTCCCGGGCGCACCGAGGGCAGCGCCTCCACCAGTTCGCTGTCGTAGGTGTAGCCGCCGTTGACGACGCCGACGCCCTGCGCGGAGGCGATCGGCGCCACCTGCCGGTACTCCTCCACCGTCCGCGTGAAGTGCACCACCGGGTGCCGCTGCGCGAACTCCTCCAGGGACAGCCGCCCGTCGGTCGTCTCGAAGGGCAGCCACGGCAGCATCGTGCGCAGCATCTCCGCGTCGTGCCGGGCCAGGGACTTCACGCCCAGGTGGTGCACGGCCAGGAAGGCGGCCAGCCGCTCCGGGTCACCGGCGGCCAGCCCGGTCAGCCAGGACCGGATTCGTTCCCCCAGCGCCTCGCGCACCGCCGCCAGCGTCTCGTCCTCGTACAGCGACTCGCGCGAGGCGGTCGGCCGCAGGCTGTCCGTGTCGAGCACGCAGCGCACGAAGAACGCCCAGTCGGGCAGCAGCTGTTCGGCCCGCTCGGTCAGCAGCATGCCCTTCAGGTGCACGCGGTGACCCGCCCGCTGCGCCGGGCTGACCGCCGACGGCAGCACGTACGCCACCCCGCGGATCCCGGCCACCGGCACGTCCAGGTCGACCGAGTCCAGCGGGGTGAAGCCGAACAGGTCGTGGCAGTGCCGGGCCAGGGCGACCCGGCGGGCGGCGGGGGAGGGGTACGCCCGGTTCCAGGGCGCGGGCAGATCGGTGACCGCCTCCTCGCCGACCCGGACGTCGTACGGCAGCAGCGACCCGAAGTCCCGCGCCAGCGCGAGCACCCGCTGCTCGGCCAGCCACTCACCGGCACCGGCCCGCGCCTGAAGGTGCACGGTGGTGCCGGGCTCCGGGCGGGCGGAGCCCGGCAGGGTCCGCACGGTGTACGAGCCGTCGTCGCGCGCCGTCCACTCCACGGGCGGCGCGTGAGGCGTACGGGCGCTGCGGCTGACCACGCGGATCCGCTCGGCGACCACGAAACAGGCCAGCAGGCCGATGCCGAACTGGCCGAGGAAGTCCGAGCGGGCGTCCTGCAGCCCCTCGGCGCGCTTGGAGCTGCGGCCGATGGTCGCCAGCAGCTCGTGCACGTCGGACTCGGTGAGCCCGATCCCGGTGTCCTCCACGCACAGGCTGCCCCCGTCGGCGTACAGCCGCACCCGGGCGGGAACGTCCGGGTCCTCGGCGCGCCGGGCGGTGATGGCGTCCACGGCGTTCTGCAGCAGCTCGCGGAGGTAGACCTTGGGACTGGAGTAGAGGTGGTGCGAGAGCAGGTCCACCAGGCCGCGCAGGTCGACCTGGAAGGTGTGGGCGGACGGGGCTGGCTGGGATGGCTGTGGTCCCTGTGGTGATGCCTGTGAGGTCTGGGAGTCCATCGTCACGGCGCCGGTGGGGGGAGCTTCGGGGCGGCGCGGGGTCGGGCGGTCCCGGCGTGGGGCGGTGACCGCGGGGGGAGGCCGGAGCGCGTCATCCTAGAGCCCGGGCGACCCGTGCGACCACGGGTTTCGCGACACGGCTACGGCTTTGTCAGTGCCGTGGTGTGCAATGGATCTCGTGCCCGCACTGCAAGAACCACTGCGACAACCGCTGAAGTCGGTGCTCGGCCCCGCCACCGCGAAGGTGATGGCCGAGCACCTCGGCCTGCACTCCGTCGGCGACCTCCTCCACCACTACCCGCGCAGATACGAGGAGCGTGGCCAGCTCACCCGCCTCGCCGACCTCCCCATGGACGAGCACGTCACCGTGGTCGCCCAGGTCGCCGACGCCCGCCTGCACACCTTCGCCTCCTCCCGGGCGCCCCGCGGCAAGGGCCAGCGCCTGGAGGTGACGATCACCGACGGCAGCGGCCGGCTCCAGCTGGTCTTCTTCGGCAACGGTGTGCACAAGCCGCACAAGGAGCTCCTGCCGGGCACGCGCGCGATGTTCGCGGGCAAGGTCTCCGTGTTCAACCGGCGGATCCAGCTGGCCCACCCGGCCTACGAACTGCTGAAGGGGGACGCCGGGGAGACCGTCGAGTCCTGGGCGGGCGCCCTCATCCCGCTCTACCCCGCCACCGCCAAACTGGAGTCCTGGAAGATCGGCAAGGCGGTCCAGACCGTCCTGCCCAGCGCCGAGGAGGCCGTCGACCCGCTGCCCGACTCGCTCCGCGCGGGCCGCGGCCTGGTCACGCTGCCCGAGGCGCTGCTCAAGATCCACCGCCCGCAGACCAAGGCGGACATCGCCGACGCGCGCGCCCGCCTGAAGTGGGACGAGGCCTTCGTCCTCCAGGTCGCCCTCGCCCGCCGCCGGCACGCCGACGCCCAGCTCCCCGCCGTCCCGAGGAAGCAGCGGCCGGACGGCCTGCTCGCCGCCTTCGACGACCGCCTGCCCTTCACCCTCACCGAGGGCCAGCAGAAGGTCTCCCGCGAGATCTTCGACGACCTGGCGACCGAACACCCGATGCACCGGCTGCTCCAAGGCGAGGTGGGCAGCGGAAAGACGATGGTGGCCCTGCGCGCCATGCTCGCCGTGGTCGACGCGGGCGGGCAGGCCGCGATGCTCGCGCCCACCGAGGTGCTGGCCCAGCAGCACCACCGTTCGGTCACCGAGATGATGGGCGAGCTGGCCGAGGGAGGCACGCTGGGCGGGGCCGAGCACGCCACCAAGGTGGTGCTGCTCACCGGTTCCATGGGCGCGGCGGCCCGCCGTCAGGCGCTGCTCGACCTGGCCACCGGCGAGGCCGGCATCGTGATCGGCACCCATGCGCTGATCGAGGACAAGGTGCAGTTCCACGACCTCGGGCTGGTGGTCGTGGACGAGCAGCACCGCTTCGGCGTCGAGCAGCGCGACGCCCTGCGCGGCAAGGGAAAGCAACCCCCGCACCTGCTGGTCATGACCGCCACGCCCATTCCGCGCACGGTGGCGATGACGGTCTTCGGCGACCTGGAGACCTCCGTCCTGGACCAGCTCCCGGCCGGGCGCTCGCCCATCGCCAGCCATGTCGTCCCGGCCGCCGACAAGCCCCACTTCCTGGCGCGGGCCTGGGAGCGGGTGCGCGAGGAGGTCGCGAAGGGCCACCAGGCGTACGTGGTGTGTCCGCGCATCGGTGACGAGGAGGACGATCCCCGGTCCGCGAAGGACAGGCCGGCCAAGAAGAAGCAGCCCCCCGAGTCCGCCGAGGACGCGGCCGAGAGGCGCCCGCCGCTCGCCGTCCTCGACGTGGCCGAACAGCTCGCCCGCGGGCCTCTCCAGGGGCTGCGGGTCGAGGTGCTGCACGGTCGGATGCAACCCGACGACAAGGACGCGGTCATGCGCCGCTTCGCGGCCGGCGAGACCGACGTGCTGGTCGCCACCACGGTCATCGAGGTCGGTGTCAACGTCCCGAACTCCACCGTGATGGTGATCATGGACGCCGACCGCTTCGGTGTCTCGCAGCTCCACCAGCTGCGCGGCCGGGTCGGCCGGGGCTCCGCGCCCGGTCTGTGCCTGCTGGTCACCGAGATGCCCGAGGCGAGCGCCGCCCGCCAGCGGCTGAACGCGGTGGCCTCCACCCTGGACGGCTTCGAGCTCTCCCGCATCGACCTGGAGCAGCGCCGCGAGGGCGACGTGCTCGGCCAGGCCCAGTCCGGCGTGCGCTCCAGCCTGCGGGTGCTCGCCGTCATCGACGACGAGGAGATCATCGCCGAGGCCCGCGAGGAGGCCGCCGCGGTGGTGGCCGCCGACCCGGACCTGGAGCACCTGCCCGGCCTGCGCACGGCCCTGGACGCCCTGCTGGACGAGGAGCGGGAGCAGTACCTGGAGAAGGGCTGACAGACTGGAACAGCCGGCACCCGAGCCGCAGCCCATTCCTTCTCACCGCATCCCACCGCACCGCATCGACCAGGACGACAAGGACCCAAGGACATGACCCGCGTGATCGCCGGCCGGGCCGGTGGACGCCGTCTTGCCGTACCCCCGGGCCAGGGGACCCGGCCCACCTCCGACCGGGCGCGCGAGGGCCTGTTCTCCACCTGGCAGTCCCTCCTCGGCGGCCCGCTCGACGGCGAACGGGTGCTCGACCTGTACGCCGGGTCGGGTGCCGTCGGCCTGGAGGCCCTCTCCCGCGGCGCCGGGCACACCCTGCTCGTCGAGGCCGACGCCCGCGCGGTCCGCACCGTCCGGGAGAACGTGAGGTCCATCGGCCTGCCCGGCGCCGAGGTGCGGGCGGGCAGAGCGCGACAGATCATCCAGTCACCGCCACCGGCCGAGCCGTACGACATCGTCTTCCTCGACCCGCCGTACGCCGTCACCGACGACGATCTTCGGGAGATTCTGCTCACACTCCGTACGGAGGGGTGGCTCGCGGCAGAAGCCCTCGTCACCGTGGAGCGCAGCACCAGAGGCGGTGAATTCCGGTGGCCGCCCGGGTTCGACGCGATCCGGGCCCGCCGCTACGGCGAGGGAACGTTTTGGTACGGTCGCGCCGCCTCTACGTGCGAAGACGCACGATGACCGGACCGGAGAGCGAGGGATCTCAAGTGCGCCGCGCCGTCTGTCCCGGGTCGTTCGACCCGATCACCAACGGACACCTCGACATCATTGCCCGAGCCTCCCGTCTGTACGACGAGGTCTACGTGGCGGTGATGATCAACCAGTCCAAGAAGGGCCTGTTCGAGATCGAGGAGCGGATCGAGCTCATCCGGCAGGTCACCGCCGACTACGGCAACGTGCGGGTCGAGGCCTTCCACGGCCTGCTCGTCGACTTCTGCAAGCAGCGCGACATCCCCGCCATCGTCAAGGGCCTGCGCGCGGTCAGCGACTTCGACTACGAGCTGCAGATGGCCCAGATGAACAACGGCCTCTCCGGTGTCGAGACGCTCTTCGTGCCCACCAACCCCACCTACAGCTTCCTGTCGTCCTCCCTGGTCAAGGAGGTGGCGGCCTGGGGCGGCGACGTCTCGCACCTGGTGCCCCCGCAGGTACTCGAGGCCCTGACCCGGCGGCTGAAGAAGGACTGAGTTCCTGACGGCCCGTCACCCGGTGTCGGGCGACCGCCCCATGGTCGTACAGTCGTGCCGTCCGTCTCCAACACAACGGCAGAGAGTGGCGAGCACACCGTGGACGTGCAGAAGAAGCTCGACGAGATCGTGGCCACGGTCTCCGGCGCCCGGTCCATGCCCATGTCGGCGTCGTGCGTGGTCAACCGGGCCGAGCTGCTCGCGCTGCTCGACGAGGTGCGCCAGGCACTGCCCGGCTCGCTCGCCCAGGCGCGGGAGCTGATCGGCGACCGGCAGCAGATGGTCGAGGAGGCCCGGCGCGAGGCCGAGCGGATCATCGAGTCCGCGCACGCCGAGCGCGGCTCGCTGATCTCCGACACCGAGGTGGCCCGCCGCTCCCAGGCCGAGGCCGACCGGATCCTCTCCGAGGCCCGCAAGGAGGCCGAGGAGGTCCGCGCCGAGGCCGACGACTACGTCGACTCCAAGCTCGCCAACTTCGAGGTGGTCCTCACCAAGACCCTCGGCTCGGTCGGCCGCGGCCGGGAGAAGCTGCTGGGCACCGGCCCCGGCCTCGACGAGAACGGCTACGAGGACGAGGACGCCCCCGAGCGCAGCCACGACCCCGAGACCCTGCGCCGCGACGCCGACTCCTACGTCGACGCCAAGCTCGGCGCCTTCGAGGCGGTCCTGGCCAAGACCCTGGAGGCCGTCGGCCGCGGCCGGCAGAAGCTGCACGGCCGGATCGCCACCGACGACCTCGGCGCCCTCGCCGAGGACACCACCACCATCCAGCACTCCAGCGACGCCGACTACCTCGCCGATCTCGCGGCCCTGGCCGACACGCCGGCCCCGGCCACCGCGCCCGCCGAGCGGCCCGCCCAGCCGCAGCAGCCGCCGCAGCCGGCGTACGAGCCCCAGCCGGCCTACGGCTACCAGCAGCCGGCGCAGACCGACCCGTACGGCGGCTACCAGCAGGGCTACGGCGGGCAGCAGGACCCGTACGGCTACCAGCAGGCCGATCCCTACTCCTCCACCTCCGCCTACGCTCCGGCGGGAGGTGCCCCCTTCCAGGGCTACGACGCCCAGACGGGCTCCTACGACCCGAACCAGGCCCAGCACCAGCAGGTCCACCAGGGCGAGCAGCCCCAGCAGGGCTACGCTCTGGACGAGACCAGCCTCTTCGACACCAGCATGATCAGTGCCGAGCAGCTGAGGGCGTACGAGCAGGGCCGGGGCCTGTGAGGGTCCCGTAGTCGCGGCCTGCGGAACCGCGCGGGACGCGGCACCCGACACCGGGCACGGGGCACCGGATTGGGCCGAGAGCGAAAGGTCCAGTATCCTGGCTCTTCGGTCGCGCGTACGTCCGCGATCAGCGCTGCCCGGGGACACTGCCGGGACGGCGTCCCTCCGAGTTCGGAAACCGAAAGCAGGAATGGCTCACAACGCCCACCTCGACCACCGCAACCCTCTCGTGTTCGACACGCATGAGCTGGGCCGGCGTCCAGGTGCGCTGCAGCGCCTGACCCGCACGGTCCCCGCTCCCGTGGACTTCGGTATCAAGGGAGTGATCGGAGTGCCGGAAGGCGCCCCGGTCGAGCTCGAACTCCGGCTCGAGTCGGTCATGGAAGGTGTGCTCGTCACAGGCACCGCCCGTGCACAGGCCGAGGGGGAGTGCGTAAGGTGTCTGGAGCCGGTCGGGCTGGAGCTCGAAGCGGACTTCCAGGAGATGTTCTCGTACCCTGACGCCGACGACCGGGGCCGCGTGATCGCGGAACCGGGCGACGACGCCGAGGACGACGAGGACAGGCTCTTCCTCGAGGACGGACTTTTCGACCTCGAACCTCTGCTGCGCGATGCGGTGGTGCTCGCACTGCCGATGCAGCCGGTGTGCCGGGAGGACTGCCCGGGTCTGTGCTCCGAGTGCGGAGCGCGGCTCGCGGACGACCCGGACCACCACCACGACGCCGTCGACATCCGTTGGGCGGCATTGCAGGGACTCGCCGGCACCATGTCGGACGGCGAGAAGGACGAGATGAGCGGCGCCGAAGAGGGCGTCGACGAGAAGCAGGAGAAGTAGCCGTGGCTGTTCCGAAGCGGAAGATGTCGCGCAGCAACACGCGCCACCGCCGGTCGCAGTGGAAGGCTGCGGTCCCCACCCTGGTTGCGTGCGAGCGCTGCCACGAGCCCAAGCAGCAGCACATCGCGTGCCCTTCTTGCGGCACCTACAACAAGCGCCAGGTCCTCGAGGTCTGAGCGGCTGGTGAGAGGCACCGTGTCCACTGCCAAGAAGGCGGAAGGCGCCGAAGCCAATACTCCCCGCCGACGCGGGAGTGTTCCGTCGGACAGCACGGCCTCGTCCCACACGCTTCTGGAAGGGCGGCTCGGGTACAAGCTCGAGTCCGCCCTTCTGGTGCGTGCGCTGACCCACCGTTCCTACGCGTACGAGAACGGCGGCCTGCCGACGAACGAGCGGCTGGAGTTCCTCGGTGACTCCGTCCTCGGTCTCGTCGTCACGGACACGCTGTACCGCACCCACCCCGACCTGCCCGAGGGCCAGCTGGCCAAGCTGCGGGCCGCGGTGGTCAACTCGCGTGCGCTGGCGGAAGTGGGCCGCGGACTCGACCTGGGCTCCTTCATCCGGCTCGGCCGCGGTGAAGAGGGAACGGGCGGCCGGGACAAGGCGTCCATCCTCGCCGACACCCTGGAAGCGGTGATCGGCGCGGTCTATCTCGACCAGGGACTCGACGCGGCGTCCGAGCTGGTGCACCGGCTCTTCGACCCGCTGATCGAGAAGTCCTCCAACCTCGGAGCCGGCCTGGACTGGAAGACGTCCCTCCAGGAGCTCACCGCGATCGAGGGGCTCGGTGTCCCCGAGTACCTGGTCACGGAGACCGGCCCCGACCACGAGAAGACCTTCACTGCTGCCGCCCGCGTCGGAGGCGTCTCGTACGGCACCGGCACCGGCCGCAGCAAGAAGGAGGCGGAGCAGCAGGCCGCCGAGTCCGCGTGGCGGTCCATCCGGGCCGCGGCGGACGAGCGCGCCAAGGCGGCCGAGGCCGCCGAGTCCGCGGAGAACGCCGGCGAGGCGTCCACCTCCGCCTGACCTGCTGTGCCGGTGTCCCCCCGGGGCCCGGCACCGCCCCACAGCGCGACCCGAGCGCCCGTCCCCGCCCGGGGCGGGCGCTCGCCGCGCACGCGAATTTGCGAGTACGGGGGAGTCATGCCCGAGTTGCCCGAGGTCGAGGTCGTACGGCGCGGCCTGGAGCGGTGGGTCGCCCATCGCGCCGTCGCTGACGTCGAAGTGCTGCACCCGCGCGCGGTACGGCGCCACCTGGCCGGCGCGGACGACTTCGCGCACGGCCTGAAGGGCCACCACCTCGGCACCCCCAGCCGCCGCGGCAAGTACCTGTGGCTGCCCCTGGAGGACACCCCGCAGGCGATCCTGGCCCACCTCGGCATGAGTGGCCAGCTGCTGGTCCAGCCGCAGGAGGCGCCCGCCGAGAAGCATCTGCGCATCCGTGTCCGCTTCGCCGACGGCCTGGGCAGCGAACTCCGCTTCGTCGACCAGCGCACCTTCGGCGGCCTGTCGCTGCACGACCTCACCCCCGACGGACTGCCCGACGTCATCGCGCACATCGCCCGCGACCCCCTCGATCCGCTGTTCGACGACGAGGCCTTCCACCGGGCGCTGCGCCGCAAGCGCACCACCATCAAGCGCGCCCTGCTCGATCAGTCGCTGATCAGCGGCGTCGGCAACATCTACGCCGACGAGGCCCTGTGGCGGGCGCGCCTGCACTACGAACGCCCCACCGCCACCCTCACCCGCCCGCGCACGGCGGAGCTCCTCACCCACATCAGGGACGTGATGAACGCGGCCCTCGCCGTCGGCGGCACCAGCTTCGACAGCCTCTATGTCAACGTCAACGGCGAGTCCGGCTACTTCGACCGCTCCCTCGACGCCTACGGCCGGGAGGGCCTGCCCTGCCGCCGCTGCGCGACTCCGATGCGCCGGCGTCCCTGGATGAACCGCTCCAGCTACTTCTGCCCGAAGTGTCAGCGGGCGCCGCGCGTCTCGTCGTAGCGCTCACGCGCCGCCAGCACCTCGTCCATCCTGCCCTCCACACAGTGGATGAGGGCCAGCAGGCGCGCGGCGACCTCGTGGCCGAGAGGGGTCAGTTCGTAGTCCACCCGGGGCGGGTTGGTCGGCTGGGCCTCGCGGTGCACCAGGCCGTCCCGCTCCAGTGCCTGGAGGGTCTGGGACAGCATCTTCTCGCTCACACCGTCCACGCGGCGGCGCAGCTCGTTGAAGCGGAGGGAGCCCCGGTGGAGGGCGCCGACGGTGAGCGCGCCCCAGCGTCCCGTGACGTGCTCCAGCGTGCCGCGCGAGGGGCAGGCCTTGGCGAACACGTCGTACGGGAGGTCCTGCGCCTCGGTGCGCTCCTGCGTGCTGCTCATGAACGAAGCCTACGCGGCCACAGCACCCACCGCGAGGTTGCGCTAACCACCGGTTAGTGGCCTGGTTGGGGGAGCTTCCGGTCGTCCGGCGGCGGCAGGGTCTGCTCGGCCCAGATGATCTTGCCGGTGGGTGTGTAGCGCGTCCCCCAGCGGTGGGTCATCTGGGCGATGATGAACAGGCCTCGGCCTCCCTCGTCCTCGCTGGCCGCGTGGCGCAGGTTGGGCGTGGTGTGCCCGGTGTCGGAGACCTCGCAGATCAGGGTCCGGTCGCGGATCAGACGCACCTGGATCGGCCCGCCGACATAGCGGATGGCGTTGGTGACGAGCTCGCTGACGATGAGTTCGGTGGTGAACGCCAGGTCGTCCAGTCCCCAGTCGTCCAGTTTCTTGCCGCTGCCGGTGCGCACGGAGGCGACCGCCGCGGGATCCGCGGTCAGCTCCCACTGGGCGAGCCTGCTGCGGTCGAGCATGCGGGTGCGGGTCAGGAGCAGCGTCGCGTCGTCGTCCACCGGCCCGGGCAGCATGGTGGCCACCGCCTGGTCGCACAGGTTCTTCACGGGCAGCCCGTGGTCGGCGAGGACGTGGGCGAGCAGGCGGAGCCCCGCCTCGTGGCCCTCGGCCGCCTGGAGGAGGCCGTCCGTGAAGAGGGCGATCAGACTGCCCGGCGCGAGCTGCACCTCCACGCTCTGGTACGGCAGACCGCCGACTCCCAGCGGCGGACCGGGCGGCAGCTCCGGGCAGTCCGCGGCGCCGGTGTCCGGAGCCACGACCACCGGAAGGATCGTGCCGGCCCGCGCCAGACTGCACCGCCCGGAGACCGGGTCGTACACCGCGTACAGGCAGGTCACCTCCATGGCCTCGTCCGCGTGCGGCCTCGTGGGGCCGAGGGTGTGGACGGCGCCGCGCTCGCACGCGGTCTGTTCGGTCAGGTCGTCCAGGCGGGTGAGGACCTCGTCCGGGGCCAGGTCCAGCCGGGCCAGGACCCGCAGGCCCGTGCGCAGACGCCCCATGGTGGCCGCGGCGCGCAGGCCGTGGCCGCGCACGTCCCCGACGACCAGGCCGACCCGGGTGCCCGACAGCGGAATGACGTCGAACCAGTCACCGCCCACCCCGGACCCGCTGTCGGCAGGCAGGTAGCGGCTCGCCGAATCGCACGCGGTCTGCGGCGGGAGATTCCTCGGAAGCAGGCTCCGCTGGAGTTTGAGGGCGGTGGCGTGCCCATGGGTGACCACCGGCAGCAGCACGAGGCCGATCAGCAGGGCGCCCACGCCCAGGACGGTGACGCCGCCCGTCGGACCGATCAACGGCAGGTCGACGGAGGTCGTGCCGTACCTGGGGTTCGCGTAGACGAAGAAGGTGGCGTAGAGGAAGAGCAGGAGCATGATCAGCCCGCCCAGCGCCGGCAGCACTCCCTTGAGGACCAGGTCCCTGGCGCTGCGGGTGAGGACCTTGCGGTGGTACCAGAGGCAGGAGAAGCCGGTCAGCCCGTACTGGAAGGCGACCGCGAGACCGACCGAGTCGACCGAGTCGGCCAGGACGTTCTGGCTGAAGGACGTCAGCAGGATCAGCAGGGCGATCGAGGCCGCCCCCATGCCGACGGTCGCCCAGGTCGGGGTGAGGAACCTGCGGTGGACCCGGGCGAACCGGGACGGGAGCGCCTTGTGGACCGCCATGGACAACACGGTCCTGGCCAGCGGCAGGATGGTGGTCTGGACGGCGGCCAACGCGGAGGTCAGCACCATCAGGATCAGCAGTCTCGACAGGAGCACCCCCGTGCCGTCGCTCCCGAACACGGCCTCACCCAGTCCGGAGAGCACATCGCCGGAGTTCCGCGTGTTGCCCAGCCCGATGCCCGAGGTGCCGACTCCCGCGAACGCCTGCGCCGAGGTGGACACCAGGCCGTACATGACCAGAAGGAGCACGGTCGACACCACCGCGGCACGCCCGGGGACGCGCGTGCTGTCGCGTGTCTCCTCGTTGACCGAGAACGCGGTGTCCCAGCCCCAGTAGATGAAGACCCCAGCGAGGATGCCCGAGGTCAGGGCCGTCGCCGAGGACACTGCGAAGGGGTTGAACCAGGAGGCGGAGACGTGGATCGCCGTCGGGGGAGGGCTGGTGTAGACCCTGACCAGCGCGGCGACGGCGAACATCAGCAGCATCGCCGCTTCAAGGCACAGCAGCACGCGCTGGACGGCCGCCGAGAACTCGATGCCGACGTAGCAGACGGCGGTCAGTACGGCGATCCAGACGATGGCCACCACGGTGGTCCACAGCCGGCTGTCCGCCAGGTGGTCCAGCCCCACCAGCCGGAAGCCGTAGGCGGCCGCGATGTCACCGAGGTTCACCATGACGATGATGTTGGCGACGATGAGGCCCCAGCCGCCCATCCAGCCCGCCCGTGGTCCGAAGGCGCGGGTGGCCCAGGTGAAGGTGGTCCCGCAGTCGGCGTTGGTCGCGTTGAGCTCCCGGAAGGCGCACGCGACCAGCAGCATCGGGACGAAGGCCAGCATGGTGACGATCGGGGCCTGCAACCCGACCCCGACCACGATGATGCCCAGCGTGGCGGCGAGGCTGTACGCCGGCCCGGTGGAGGCCAGGCCCATGACGACCGAGGAGAACATGCCCAGGGCGTCGTTCTTGAGCCCCTTCCGACCGGCCCCCGTGCGGGGGGCGTGGCGGTCGGTGGACACGGCACTGCCGAAAAGCCTCACATTTGATTCCAACGCCGGGCCCCGCCCGTCTGCAATACAAGCGGCCGGCCGGCGGGACCCCGGGCCACGGTCCGTCCGAAGGGGCCGGACCCGGGCAAGGAGGCCTCCGCTCCTTCGACGCGGGACCGACTCGGTAGCGAAGAAGTGACAGGCCGGTTCTCCGGCCTGCGGCCGTGTTATCGATCAACGCTGCGACCTGCGGCTCAGCTGTCGGTGGCTGTCACCGCTGGTCGTCGAGCGCGCTTCGAGGGCCCCGAGACGGCCCGCTTTCCCTTGCTCTAGACGACTGCGGGCCTGCGCGGATCAACGGGGTCGATCTCGGCTTCGTCCAAGAGTTGCTCCAGGGCCTCGGTTCCGTGCCTTCTGCGGAACGCGATCTCGGATGCGGTCACCGGTAGCAGCCAGAGCAAGCGGGCGTGCCCGTCCGGCAGGGCACACCGTTCAAGAGCGGGCCCGTGCAGGTAGGGCAGGCTGACAAGCAGATACTCGCAGGTCGATCCGGGCGTCCAGGGTTCCCCCATCGGCAGGCTGTGGCCCAGATCCAGAAGGTGAGGCTCCGGCCCGCAGTGGTAGAAGGCCGTCATCGCGAGCACGTCCGCGAACCGCGGATCGCTGACCGGCGCCGTCATGACGAACTCCAGGCCGTGTCCCTGGTGTCGGGCCCGCGCCCAGCATCCAATCGTGACGTAGGTCCACAAGTTGCCGCGCGGCCCAGGGCCCACCTCAAGGATCCGCAGGTCACGGGCCATACCGCGGCGCCCGTCGCCCAGGTCGTAATCCGCCGTCCCGACCGAGTGGCCGGCGAAGAACTGGCGCACGTGCCGATCAAGCGCTTCGGCAGCCCCATCCGTCGTCATACCGCGGATCATGTCAGGCGCCGGGTGAGAGCCGAGGGCCGGTCCGACGGGCAGGTCCGCACGCCTGCCCGATCCGCGGGCCGGCGTAGGGGCGAAGGGAGAGCATCCAGGCTCTCAGCGAGTACCTGGCCCCCATGACTCCGGCTCCACGCTGCGGACGTACACGCACCCGATGCCGTCGAGCGCGAGCCGGACCCGGGCCGCCGTGGAGCGCGTCCTCGCGGACGTGGAGCCCGCGGTTGACGGCCCGGGCACGGCCCAGGAGGGGGCTCAGCGCTCTGACCTGCGGCTGTCTCAGTAGCCGAAGTCCTGTGTCCACCAAGGGCCGCCCGGCCCGAAGTGCACGCCCACGCCCAGGGTGTTGAAGTCGCAGTTCAGGATGTTGGCCCGGTGGCCGGGGCTGTTCATCCAGGCGTCCATGACGGCCGCCGCGTCGGCCTGGCCGCGGGCTATGTTCTCCCCGCCGAGGCTGGTGATGCCGAGCCGGGCCGCCCGGTCCCACGGGGAGGCGCCGCTGGGATCGGTGTGGTCGAAGAAGTCCTCGTCGGCCATGGCCTTGCTCAAGTTCTCGGCCAGTGAGGTCAGCGCGGTGTTCGCCGTCACCGGGCTGCAGCCCACCTTCGCCCGCTCCTGGTTGACCAGACTCAGCACCTCCGCCTCGGCGGCGGCCTGCGCCGAGGCCGGCATCCGGGTCTTCTGCGAGCCCGGGGCGGCCTTGTGGGACGGAGTGCCCCGGTGGCCGGGATCGGTCTTCGGGCCCTTGGGTCCGGCGTTTTCGGACGGCGCGGTCGTCGGCTTCGTCGAGGCGGGGCTCCCGGGCGACTTCGTGGCCGGTTTCGTCGGATTCGCCGACGGCGAGGCGGAGGCGGACGGCGCGGCGGACCGCGCCGGCGACGTCGTCCGGTCCGCGCCGCGGCTCGTGCCGGAGCCGCCCGACCTGTCACCCGGCTGCACGCTGCCGGACGTGCCCCCCTGCTCACTCGCGCTGTTGGTCGGCGAGCCGGCGGCCTGCACCTTGTCGGCTCCGCCGCCGCTCCCGCCGCCCAGCCTGTAGTTCTGCAGTCCGGGGACCGCCCCGGTGGCGACCGCGACCGTGCCGATGGCGACCGCGGCCGACACCCCGAGCAGTCCCGTGCGGACCGGGGTCGCCGCCTTCTTCCGCCGGCGACGGCCACGCTCGCCGGCCGGCCGGCCCGACGCCGTGTACCCCTCGGGCGGGAAGGCGACGGTGCCGGACGCGCCGAGGCGGTCGTCGTCCGTCGCGAACAGGTACCGCTGTGCCTTCGGGTAGCCGTCCGCGTACAGCTCCGGGTTCAGGTAGGGGGCGATGCCCAGGCGGCGGTCGTCCGCGGGCGAGTGCCGTGTGCCCCGGCCCCTCCCGTACGAGCCGTGCGCGTCCGCGCCCCCCGTGGCACGGTCCGTGGCGGCGCGGCCGGCATCCGAGCGTCGGTGGCGTCCCATGTGCTGGCCTTCCTCGTCCCCTGCGGCCGACGCGCGCCCTGAGCCGTCGCGGTCAACCAAACTCACTCGATCGAGTGAGTTTCATATGAGATTCATTGGGTCGGGACGGTACCGCATCACGCCTGGGGCGGAAGTGACCCGAGAGACATTGCCCGGTTAGGTTGCAGTCATGAGCGAGGATGTTCGGCTGGTCGCCTGGGTCCGCGGACGCGTCCAGGGTGTCGGTTTCCGCTGGTTCACCCGGGCAAGAGCCCTGGAGATCGGCGGCCTGAGCGGTTTTGCTCTCAATCTGGACGACGGCCGTGTACAGGTCGTCGCCGAGGGCACCCGGGAGGCGTGTCAGAAGCTCCTCGACTGGCTCCAGGGCGGCGACACGCCCGGGCGCGTGGAGGGTGTGACCGAGATCTGGGACACACCGCGTGGGGGCTACGACGGCTTCGCGACCCGCTGAGCCGAGGGCGGCGCGGCGCCGGACGAAGGCGGCGAAATCTGCCCCGGGCACCTGCGCGAGGGGAAAAGAAGCAGGTGATTGCCGAGAACGGCTTGTCCTCGCACGTTCCGCACGGCAGGATGATCGCCACGCCCCGAGGGGCCCGCAGGAGCCGCAGCGCCTTGTTTTCCGGTGGCGCGCCCCCGGGACGCCCATCGATACGGGGCGTGATCGTGTTGACCGTCAAACTTTTTGGTGAGACGCTGAAAGCCCGCGCACCTTAGCTGTTTGGCATGGATGAACGGCAGCACAACTCAACAGTGCCAAGCACCGCGGGTGCGAATCCCTCACGACCCACACCGCTTCGGTCGGTCACTCAGTGTGGAGGACCATCCATCATGGCAAAGGCGCTTCTCGGTTACGTCGGTGGCTCCGACCCTCGACTCCTCGCCGAGATGCGACGGCTCCAGCAGCGCGTCCAGGACCTGGAATCAGAACTCGTACGGATCCAGGCGGAGAACGACGCGCTGGCGGCTGCCGCGTCTCACGACAGGATCATGGAGCGCGTCGACGCACACCAGGCGGAGCCTGCGCTCACCTGATCACTGCATCGCACAACGACACAGTGGTTGGGTTGCCCGTATCAACCGCTCAGTTGTCAGAGTTGCAAGGGACGCTTCGGCGTCCCTTCTTTCTTTGCCCCCGTCTTCCCCCGGGCCTTTCTTGCCTCCGCGCACCGTTTCAGGTTCTTCAACATCTGGTGTGCCCTGCATATTCACCAGTGAAACCGCAGCGGTTGCCAGGGTTCGTGGAGTGGGGTAACGGCGACCGGTAGAGTCCGACGGCGTGCACCTCAAGGCCCTGACCCTCCGCGGGTTCAAGTCGTTCGCCTCGGCGACCACGCTCCGGTTCGAACCGGGGATCACGTGCGTCGTCGGCCCGAACGGCTCGGGCAAGTCCAACGTCGTGGACGCGCTCAGCTGGGTCATGGGCGAGCAGGGCGCCAAGTCGCTGCGCGGCGGCAAGATGGAGGACGTCATCTTCGCCGGCACCACCGGCCGTCCGCCTCTCGGCCGCGCCGAGGTGTCCCTGACCATCGACAACTCCGACGGCGCCCTGCCCATCGAGTACGCCGAGGTCACGATCACGCGGATCATGTTCCGCAACGGCGGCAGCGAGTACCAGATCAACGGCGACACCTGCCGACTGCTCGACATCCAGGAACTGCTGTCCGACTCCGGCATCGGCCGCGAGATGCACGTCATCGTCGGCCAGGGCCAGCTCGACTCCGTCCTGCACGCCGACCCCATGGGCCGCCGCGCCTTCATCGAGGAGGCCGCCGGCGTCCTCAAGCACCGCAAGCGCAAGGAGAAGGCGCTCAGGAAGCTGGACGCGATGCAGGCCAACCTCGCCCGCGTCCAGGACCTCACCGAGGAACTGCGCCGCCAGCTCAAGCCGCTCGGCCGGCAGGCGGCCGTCGCCCGGCGGGCGGCGGTCATCCAGGCGGACCTGCGCGACGCCCGCCTGCGCCTCCTGGCCGACGACCTCGTACGGCTCCGCCAGGCCCTGCAGACCGAGATCGCGGACGAGGCGGCCCTGAAGGAGCGCAAGGAAGCCGCCGAGCGTGAGTTGAAGAAGGCCCTCCAGCGCGAGGCACTCCTGGAGGACGAGGTACGCCGGCTCACCCCGCGCCTCCAGCACACCCAGCAGACCTGGTACGAGCTGTCCCAGCTGGCCGAACGGGTCCGCGGCACCATCTCGCTCGCCGACGCCCGGGTGAAGAGCGCGACCTCCGCACCCCCCGAGGAGCGACGCGGACGCGACCCCGAGGACCTGGAGCACGAGGCGGCCCGCATCCGCGAGCAGGAGGCCGAGCTGGAGGCGGCCCTGGAAGCGGCCCAGCGGGCGCTCGACGACACCGTGGCCCACCGCGCCGACCTGGAACGCGAACTCGCCGTCGAGGAACGCCGCTTGAAGGACCTCGCCCGCGCCATCGCCGACCGCCGCGAGGGCTTGGCCCGGCTCAGCGGCCAGGTGAACGCCGCCCGCTCACGCGCCGCGTCCGCGCAGGCCGAGATCGACCGCCTGGCCGCCGCCAGGGACGAGGCCAAGGAACGGGCCGCCTCCGCGCAGGAGGAGTACGAGGCCCTGAGAGCCGAGGTCGACGGCCTGGACGCGGGCGACCACGAACTCGCCGAACGGCACGAGGCGGCGAAGGCGGAGCTGGCCGAGGCGGAAGCCGCCCTCACCGCCGCCCGCGAGGCCGCCACCGCGACCGAACGCAAACGGGCGGCCACCCAGGCCCGGCACGACGCCCTGGCCCTGGGCCTGCGCCGCAAGGACGGCACGGGCGCACTCCTCGACGCCAAGGACCGGCTCACCGGCCTGCTGGGCCCGGCGGCCGAGCTCCTGACCGTCGCCCCCGGCCACGAGACCGCCCTGGCCACGGCCTTCGGCACCGCGGCGGACGCCCTGGCGGTCACCTCGCCGTCTGCCGCGGCCGACGCCATCCGCCTGCTGCGCAAACAGGACGCGGGCCGCGCGGCCCTGCTGCTCAGCGGCGCGACCGAGGACGACGCACCGTCACTGCCGCACCCCGCCGGGCAGCCTCTCGCGGCCGACCTGGTCAGCGGTCCCGCCGAACTGATGCCCGCCGTACGGCGGCTGCTGCGCGGCATCGTCGTGGTGGGCACCCTGGAGGACGCCGAGGACCTCGTCTGCGCCCACCCGCACCTGACCGCCGTCACCGCCGAGGGCGATCTGCTCGGAGCGCACTTCGCGCAGGGCGGGTCGGCCGGCGCGCCGAGCCTGCTGGAGGTGCAGGCCTCCGTGGACGAGGCCGCCGCGGAGCTGACGGAGCTCGCCGTGCGCTGCGAGGAGCTGACCGAGGCCCAGCAGCGGGCCGGCGAGCGCCGCAAGGAGTGCGCCGCGCTCGTCGAGGAGCTGGGGGAGCGGAGACGGGCCGCCGACCGGGAGAAGTCGGCGGTCGCGCAGCAGCTCGGGCGGCTCGCGGGGCAGGCGCGCGGCGCCGCCGGGGAGGCCGAGCGGTCCACGGCCGCCGCGGCCCGTGCCCAGGACGCCCTGGACACGGCCCTCGCGGAGGTCGAGGAACTCGCCGAACGGCTCGCCGTCGCCGAGGAGATGCCGATCGAGGAGGAGCCCGACACCTCCGTACGGGACCGGCTCGCCGCCGACGGCGCCAACGCCCGTCAGACCGAGATGGAGGCCCGCCTCCAGGTCCGTACGCACGAGGAGCGGGTCAAGGGGCTGGCCGGCCGCGCCGACTCACTGGACCGGGCCGCCCGTGCCGAACGCGAGGCACGCGCGCGTGCCGAGCAGCGGCGGGCCCGGCTGCGCCACGAGGCGTCCGTCGCCCAGGCCGTCGCCTCCGGAGCGCGGCAGCTGCTGGCGCACATCGAGGTCTCCCTGGTCCGCGCCGAGCGGGAACGTACGGCCGCCGAGGCCGCCAAGGCCCGCCGGGAGCAGGAGCTGGCCGCCGCCCGCACCGAAGGGCGCGAGCTGAAGACCGAGCTCGACAAGTTGACGGATTCGGTCCACCGGGGCGAGGTACTCGGCGCCGAGAAACGGCTGCGGATAGAGCAGCTGGAGACCAAGGCGCTGGAGGAACTAGGTGTCGAGCCGGCGGGGCTGGTGGCGGAGTACGGGCCGCACCAGCCCGTGCCGCCCTCGCCCCCCGCCGAGGGCGAGCAGCTGCCGGAGGACCCCGACCACCCCCGGAACCAGCCCCGGCCGTACGTGCGCGCCGAGCAGGAGAAGCGGCTCAAGGCCGCCGAGCGGGCCTACCAGCAGCTCGGCAAGGTCAACCCGCTGGCCCTGGAGGAGTTCGCGGCGCTGGAGGAGCGTCACCAGTTCCTCAGCGAGCAGCTGGCGGACCTGAAGAAGACCCGCGCCGACCTGCTGCAGGTCGTCAAGGAGGTCGACGAGCGCGTCGAGCAGGTCTTCACCGAGGCCTACCGGGACACCGCACGCGAGTTCGAGGGCGTCTTCGGCCGGCTGTTCCCGGGCGGCGAGGGGCGCCTGGTGCTGACCGACCCGGAGAACATGCTCAGCACGGGCGTCGACGTGGAGGCGCGCCCACCGGGCAAGAAGGTCAAGCGACTGTCCCTGCTCTCCGGCGGCGAGCGGTCCCTGACCGCCGTCGCGCTGCTCGTGTCGATCTTCAAGGCCCGGCCGAGTCCGTTCTACGTGATGGACGAGGTCGAGGCGGCCCTCGACGACACCAACCTCCAGCGGCTGATCCGGATCATGCAGGAGTTGCAGGAGGCCTCGCAGCTCATCGTGATCACGCACCAGAAGCGCACCATGGAGGTGGCCGACGCGCTGTACGGCGTCTCCATGCAGGGCGACGGTGTGTCGAAGGTCATCAGCCAGCGCCTGCGCTGATCCGCGGGCGCCTGACCGACCCTGTCCAGGGCCGATCCTTGGCTACAACACTTGAACACATGCTTGCCGTCCAGGCAATACAAAGTCACAGTCGGCGACTATTGACTTCGAAACTTGAAGGCATAGTCTCTGCAACGATGCTTTTACCTTCAGGTTCCGCGACCTGATAGGGCCGACCCCCACCCGGCGACGATGCCGGTGTGCCCGAGGAGTACACGTGACCAGCACAGCGCACGCGCCCACCCCACGAGCCGGTACGGCTCATCCCGATCACCTCGGGCACGTCATCTTCATCGCCGCAGCGGCCGCCATGGGCGGCTTCCTCTTCGGCTACGACAGCTCCGTGATCAACGGCGCCGTCGAGGCCATCCGGCACCGCTACGACGTCGGCTCCGCCGCGCTGGCCCAGGTCATCGCCATCGCCCTGATCGGCTGCGCCATCGGCGCCGCGACCGCCGGCCGGATAGCCGACCGCATCGGCCGCATCCGCTGCATGCAGATCGCCGCGGTCCTGTTCACCATCAGCGCCGTCGGCTCCGCGCTTCCGTTCGCCCTGTGGGACCTCGCCTTCTGGCGCATCATCGGCGGCTTCGCCATCGGCATGGCCTCGGTCATCGGCCCCGCCTACATCGCCGAGGTGGCCCCGCCCGCCTACCGCGGCCGTCTCGGTTCCTTCCAGCAGGCCGCGATCGTCGTCGGCATCGCCGTCTCGCAGCTGGTCAACTGGGGTCTGCTGAACGCCGCCGGCGGCGACCAGCGGGGCAAGCTCATGGGCCTGGAGGCCTGGCAGGTCATGCTCGGCGTGATGGTCGTCCCCGCCGTGCTGTACGGACTGCTCTCCTTCGCGATCCCCGAGTCCCCGCGCTTCCTGCTCTCCGTCGGCCGCCGTGCTCGGGCTCGCGAGATCCTCGCCGAGGTCGAGGGCGCCGACACTAACCTCGACGCCCGCGTGGCCGAGATCGAGACCGCCATGAAGGGCGAGCACAAGTCCACCTTCAAGGACCTGCTCGGCGGCGGCTTCTTCTTCAAGCCGATCGTCTGGGTCGGCATCGGTCTGTCGGTCTTCCAGCAGTTCGTCGGCATCAACGTCGCGTTCTACTACTCCTCGACGCTGTGGCAGTCCGTCGGTGTCGACCCGAGCCAGTCGTTCTTCTACTCGTTCACGACCTCGATCATCAACATCGTCGGCACCGTGATCGCGATGATCTTCGTGGACCGCGTGGGCCGAAAGCCGCTCGCCCTCATCGGCTCGGTCGGCATGGTCGTCGGCCTCGCCCTGGAGGCCTGGGCGTTCTCCTACCACCTGGTCGACGGCAAGCTGCCGAGCACCCAGGGCTGGGTCGCGCTGATCGCCGCCCACGTCTTCGTCCTCTTCTTCGCCCTGTCCTGGGGCGTGGTCGTGTGGGTCTTCCTCGGCGAGATGTTCCCGAACAAGCTCCGCGCCGCGGCCCTGGGCGTCGCCGCCTCCGCGCAGTGGATCGCCAACTGGGCCATCACCGCGAGCTTCCCGTCGCTGGCCGACTGGAACCTCTCCGGCACCTACGTGATCTACACGGTCTTCGCCGCGCTCTCCATCCCGTTCGTCCTGAAGTTCGTCAAGGAGACGAAGGGCAAGGCGCTGGAGGAGATGGGGTAACCCGGGTAACTGCCCGCACGGTCCCGAGGAGACGGGCCAAGTCCCCGCTGCCCCTCTCCTCGTACCCTCCGCCGCCCCCCGGCCCGGCCACTGCCCGGACCGGGGGGCGGCGGTCTTCGCCGGCCCGGGTCACCAGACGATGACGCCACCGCCGGTCTCCCGCGCGCGCAGCGCGGCAGCCTCCAGGTTGTCCAGCCGGTCCGCGAGCCGGGCCCTGCGCTCCTCGACCGTCCGGGGCCCCTCGGTGGCGAGGGCGACCACGTCCAGATGGGCACGCAGGAGCGCGACCTCGCCCAGGAACTCCGCCAGCTCCCCGGTCTCCACCTGCAGCCACTCCTCCCGCACCCGGGGCAGGAAACGGGCCCCCAGCGAGCGCACGGCGTCCGAACCCCACACCGCCGTACGCCACGACTCCGGCCCGGCCGAGTCGTTGCATCCCTCGGGCACGTCGAGCACGCGCATCTCGCCGTCCGGGGCACGGACGAACACATCCACCGACAGGGTCATGGGCCCAGTGGAGCACCGGTCGCCCGGAGGGGCCAAGGATTATCGACCGGCCGGGGTTGCCGGCCGGGCCGGCGGGCGCGGTACGCAGGGCCACGTCCCCCTGCGCACAACGACGTCCCACGTCGCCCTCCCGAGCAAGGCAAAGTCCCCCTCCTGCGGAAGGCGCTGAAGGGGGACCGCGGCCGTGGACGGCGGCCGGAGAGCGTCAGACGGCCACCGGCGCCGGCTGCTCGACGGGCTCCTCGGCACCCGAGGCCGGCGCCGCCACCGCCGGCTTGGGCAGCACCAGGTACAGCCCGCCGGAGACCACGATGGTGGCGACCCAGCCGAGGCCGTACTCGCCGATGACGTTGTTGTGGGCGAGCGGGCCGGTGAACCAGTCGGACGTGGTGAACAGCAGGCCGGCCCCGAGACCGACGGCCCAGGCGGCCACCGCGGCCGGGGAGAAGCCGCCCCGGTACCAGTAGGCGCTGGTGCGCGTGGTGTCGGCCATGGCCGCCCCGTCGTACTGCGTGCGCCGCAGCATGTCCGCGCCGAAGACGCCGACCCAGGCGGAGAAGGCGACCGCGAGCAGCGACAGGAAGGCGATGAAGGAGCCCATGAAGCTGGTCGCCGCCAGCATCAGCACACCGCCGAAGGCCAGCGAGATCACGGCGTTGACCGAGACCGCCCAGTGACGCGGCACCTTGAAACCGAGGGTCTGCGCGGTGAAGCCCGCCGAGTACATCGACATCGAGTTGATCAGCAGCATGCCGATCAGCGCGATCAGCAGGTACGGCACCGCGATCCAGGTCGGCAGGATCTCGCCGAGGAAGGAGACCGGGTCGGCGGCCGAGGCCAGGTCCGGCGTGGAGACCGCCATCACCGCGCCCATGAGCACCATGGGCAGGACGACGATGCCGGCGCCGCCGACGGACGTGCCCACGATCGCCTTGGAGGAGGCCGTGCGCGGCAGGTAGCGGGTGAAGTCCGGCGCGCTCGGGATCCAGCTGACACCACCCGCCGCGATCATGCCGATACCGGTGATCACCGCGGCCGTCGAACCGGCGGAGTGCGCGAACACCTTCGACCAGTCGGTGTCCACGACCAGATAGACCAGGACCAGCACCGAGAAGAGGCCGAAGAGGTAGGTCGCGTACTTGTTGCACTTCTGCACGGCGTTGATGCCGAGCCCGGAGATCGCGAAGGTCGCGACCACGAACGCCAGCAGCGTCACCATGTCCAGCACGCTGTTCGCCTTCAGGCCGAACACGATGTCCAGGATGGTGAGCACGGCGTAGGCGCCGGTCACCGCGTTGATCGTCTCCCAGCCCCAGCGGGCGACCCAGATCAGCGAACCGGGCAGCAGGTTGCCGCGCTGTCCGAAGACCGCGCGGGACAGCGCCATGCCGGGCGCCCCGCCGCGCTTGCCCGCGATGCCGATCAGCCCGACCAGGCCGTACGACACGACGGGCGCGGCCACGGCGACGACGAGCGCCTGCCAGAGGTTGAGGTGGTACGCCACGACCAGGCTCGCGCCCATCGTGAGCAACAGCACGCTGATGTTGGCGCCGACCCAGGTGGGAAACAGCTCGCGGGTCCGGGCGGTGCGTTCATGGTCCGGCACCTGTTCGATGCCGCGGGTTTCCAGTGCGCCTTCGGTCTCGGCGGTCTTGCTCATGAAGAAGTGGTCCGTGCCTCGTTCGTGGGGGGCTTGAGGTGCCGTCGGTGGGGGAGTCGAGGACCCCTCGCGTGGGGACGGTGACCTCGGGACTCTACGTGTGCGGACGCGACCCGCACCATCGTACTTTGATCCGACTCATGGCTTTAAGTGGCGTTTGTCTCTTGGCGGAAGACACAAACCCCCTCCCACCGGACCCATGACTGATACTGGACGCGTTATGGAAACCATCATCCTTGCTGTAGTCATCGCCGTGGTGGTGCTCGGCGCGCTCGGCGGGCTCGTCGTCGGCAGCCGGCGGAGGAAGCCGCTGCCCCCGCCACCGCCCAGCCCGCCCGACATCACCGCCCCTCCGGCCGAGCCGCACGTCGGCGAGGAGGCCGAGACGCCGCGCGAGGAGCCGCGGCGGACGATCGAGGAGGTGGATCTTCCGGACGGCGGCGCACCTCCCGTCGCCGTGGAGGAGCCGCCCGTCGTCGAAGAGCTTCCGGTACCCGAGATCGAGGTCCCGGAGCCCACCGCCGGCCGCCTGATCCGGCTGCGCGCCCGTCTCTCCCGGTCGCAGAACGCCCTGGGCAAGGGCCTGCTCACCCTGCTGTCCCGCGAGCACCTCGACGAGGACACCTGGGAGGAGATCGAGGACACCCTGCTGACCGCCGACGTCGGCG
>NZ_MUBM01000285.1 GCF_002154505.1 Streptomyces carpinensis
CCCTCGGCGGCCTCGCCGTCGAGTACCTCCTGCTCACCGCCGAGTTCATCGCCTGGGTGCAGGTCCTCATCTACGTGGGTTCCGTCGTCGTCCTCCTCCTGTTCGGTCTGATGCTCACCAAGGCGCCCATCGGCCGCTCCCCGGACGCCGACTCCGGCAACCGCTGGGCCGCCCTCGCCGTGGCCGTCGCCTCCGCGGCCGCCCTGGTCTGGGTCGTCGTCGACGCCTTCCGCACCACCTGGATCGACCTGGGCGGCGCCGCCGCCGGCTCGACGAAGGTCACCGGCGAAAGCCTCTTCCAGAACTGGGTCCTGCCCTTCGAGGCCCTCTCCGTCCTCCTGCTCACCGCCCTGGTCGGCGCGATCGTCCTGTCCCGCAAGGCGAAGGCGGACGATGCCGCCGCTTCCCAGGCGCCGGACGCCCGGGGTGAGCAGGCCGCCAAGGAAGGCGCCCGCTGATGCACCTCGCCTATCCCGCCGTACTCTCCACCCTCCTGTTCTGCACCGGCCTGTACGGCGTCCTCGCCCGCCGCAACGCGATCCTGGTCCTGATGTCGGTCGAGCTCATGCTCAACGCCGTCAACCTCAACCTGGTCGCCTTCGACGTATGGCTGAGCAAGGCCGCCCGCGACACCCTGCACTCCGGCCAGGCCCTGACCCTGTTCACCATCACCATCGCCGCCGCCGAGATCGGCATCGGCCTGGCGATCGTCCTCGCCGTGTACCGCAACCGCGGCACCTCGGACATCGACCGGCTCCGCGATGCCGCCGAGGGCCCCGACGACGACTCCGGCCCCGGCCACGACAGCGACGCCGCGGCGGCCGCGCAGGCCGCCGAGAAGACTGAGGCCACCGCGTGACCACGACCACCCTCGCCGCCCTCGTCCCCCTCCTTCCGTTCCTGGGCGCCGCGGCCGGCCTGCTGCTCGGCCGCACGGCCCCCGGGTTCGTCCGCCCGCTCGCGGTCCTGCCGACCCTCGCCTCCCTCGTCCTGGCCGTGCTGGTCGCCGCCCACCAGGGCGGTGGCCGCGCCGTGGACGCCGCCACCGAGCTCACACCCACCGGCTCGGTCCCCATCGAGCTCGCCCTGCACATCGACGGCTTCGCCGCGCTCGTCGCCGTACTGGTCGGCGTCGTCGCCACCTGCGTGCAGATCTACTCGACGGGCTACCTTCGCGACGACCCCCGCTACCCCTCCTACGCCGCTCTCGTCTCCCTGTTCACCTCCGCGATGCTGCTCGTCGTCTACTCGGGCGACCTGATCGTGCTGCTGGTCGGCTGGGAGATCATGGGCATCTGCTCCTACTTCCTGGTCGGCCACTACTGGGAGACCCCCGAGGCCCGCGCCGCCTCCATCAAGGCCTTCCTGGTCACCAAGCTCGGCGACGTGCCCTTCCTGATCGGCCTGTTCGCGCTCGCCGCGGACACCGGCTCCTTCCGGATCACCAAGGTCCTCGGCGCCGTCGCGAACGGCGGCCTGCACCACCCGACCGTGATCGCCCTGCTGCTCCTGGCGGGCGTGGCCGGCAAGTCGGCACAGTTCCCGCTGCACACCTGGCTGCCCGACGCGATGGCGGGCCCCACACCCGTCTCCGCGCTGATCCACGCCGCGACCATGGTCGCCGCCGGTGTCTACTTCGTCGCCCGTCTCCTCCCCGTCTTCCAGGCATCCACGGCCGCGATGGTGGTCCTCGCCGTCATGGCCGCCGTGACGATGACCGGCTCGGCGCTCGCCGCGCTCGCCCAGGACGACATCAAGCGCGTCCTCGCCTACTCGACGATCGGGCAGCTCGGCTACATGACCGGTGCCCTCGCCGTCGGCGACCGCGGCGCCGCCGTCTTCCACCTCCTGTCCCACGGCGCCTTCAAGGCGCTGCTGTTCCTCGCGGCGGGTGTGATCATCCACGCCGCCGGCACCAACTCACTGGCCGCCATGTCGCGCATGGCCGACCTGCGTGACCGTGTCCCGGACGCCTACTGGACGATGACCGTGGCGCTCCTCGCGCTCGCCGCGATCCCGCCCTTCAGCGGCTTCTTCTCCAAGGAGTCCGTCCTCGGCGCCGCCGAGCACGTCGCCACCGGCCACACCGACCACGCCCCCGGCTCCGCCGGCTGGATCGTCCTCGTCGCCGGTCTCGTCACCGCCGTGCTCACCGCCGCGTACGCCATGCGTCTGTGGTTGCTGGCCTTCCGGGGCCGGGGGGCCAAGGCCCCCGACCACGGCAGGCAGCCCCTGGTCATGAACGCCGTGCTGTGGGTGCTGGCCGTGCCGTCCCTCGCCTTCGGCGGCCTGGCCTTCCGGGTCCTGCCCGACTGGTTCGACGGCCGCGACCTCACCCCCACCCTGACCACCTCCGTGCTCGGCACCGGCCTGGCCCTGGTCGGCGGCATCGTCACCTACGGCGCCTGGCGGCACACCGGCGCGCTCGCGGCCCGTGTCCCGCTGGGTGCGGTCGCGGCCCACCCGGAGGCCGACGCCGGGCTCGTCGAGGCCGAGGCCATCGCCAGCCACCGGCCCGCCTACGGAGACATCGCCTACGCGACCGACCCCGCGGACCCCGGACGGCTGCTGCTCGGCCCGCTGCACCGCCACGCGGCCACCGGCTTCCACCTCGACACCGTGTACGCGGCCCTCTTCGTCCGCCCGGTCATGGCCGGGGCGAGCCTCGTCCGGTTCCTCGACCGCGAGGTCGTCGAGACCTACGTACGGGGTGCGGGGGCCGTGCCCCGGCTGCTCGGGGCCGCCGTACGGCGAGCCCAGACCGGCAACGTCCAGACCTATGTGAGCGCGCTGCTCGCCGGCACCGTCGTCCTCGCGGTCGCCGCCGTCCTTCTCGCCACGGGAGCGTGAGCAGGCGTGATCGATATCAACGAGTCCGTGATGCAGTTCCTTCTGGCATTCGTCGTCGTCGGCCCGCTCCTCGGGGCGCTGGCCGCTGTCCTGCCGGCCCCGCCCGGGCTGAAGGGGAAGTCACCGCAGCAGGCCGTGCTCCGGCACGGCGTGATCGTCACCGGCGTGGTGCTCATCGCCGCGATCGTCCTCGCGGTCGGCTTCGACCACGACCACCCGTCGAGGATGCAGGCCACGACCGACATCAGCTGGATCCCCGCACTCCACGTGCGCATCCACCTCGGCATCGACGGCATCTCCCTCCCCCTCGTCGTCCTGACCGCGCTGCTGACCTTCCTCTGCGCGCTCTACAGCTACTTCAAGACCCCTGCGGGCCCCACCCCGAAGGCCTTCGTCGCGCTGCTGCTCCTGCTCGAGTCCGGCACCCTCGCGACCTTCGCCGTCCTCGACCTGCTGCTGTTCTTCCTCGCGTTCGAGACGGTGCTCGTCCCGATGTACTTCCTCATCGCCCGCTGGGGCGGCGAGGGCCGCCGGGCCGCCGCCTGGCGATTCATCCTCTACACGCTCCTCGGCTCGGTCGTCATGCTGCTCGGCCTGCTCCTGATCGGGATCAAGGCCGGCACTTTCGACATGGTGGCACTCGCCACTGACAACGGCCGGTCACTCACGGCGTCCGTGCAGGTCATCGCCGTTCTGGCGATCGGGATCGGGCTCGCGGTCAAGGCCCCGATGTGGCCGCTGCACAGCTGGCTCCCGGACGCCCACACCGCCGCTCCGACCGTCGGCTCGGTCCTGCTGGCCGGCGTGCTGCTGAAGATGGGCACGTACGGGTTCGTCCGGATCCTGCTGCCCATCGCACCCCACGGCTTCCACACCTTCGCGCCCTACCTGGCCGCCTTCGCCGTCGTCGGGATCATCTACGGATCCCTGGCCTGCCTCGCCCTCGTCAGACGAGGAGCGAAGGGCGACCTGAAGCGGCTCATCGCCTACTCGTCCGTCGGCCACATGGGCTTCGTGCTCCTCGGCATCGCCACCACGACCCCGACCGGCGTCAACGGCGCCCTGTTCGCCAACATCGCCCACGGCCTCATCACCGGCCTGCTCTTCTTCCTGGTCGGCGGGCTCAAGGACCGTACCGGCACCACCGACCTCGACACCCTGGCCGAGGAAACCGGCGCCGCCCTCTACGGCAAGGCACCCCGCCTCGGCGGCCTGCTCGCCTTCGGCGCGGTCGCCTCGCTCGGCTTGCCCGGACTGGCCGGGTTCTGGGGCGAGATGCTCGCCCTGTTCGGCGCGTTCAGGCCCGCCGCCGACCTCAGCCGGCCCGCCTTCCTCACCTTCATGGCGATCGGCGCGTTCGGCACCCTGCTGACGGCCGCGTACATGCTCGCAGTGGTCCGCCGCGTCTGCATGGGCGCCGTACCGCAGGAGACCCCCAAGCTCGCCGACGTCCACAGCTTCGAGTTCGCGGCCTGGACCCCGCTCGTGGCCCTCACCGTCCTCGCCGGGCTCTGGCCGAAGGCCCTGCTCGGGCTCACCGACCCGGCCGTGCAGCAGCTCCTCGCAGGAGGCACCCGATGAGCGTCCTGGCCCAGCCGGCCGCGTCGGTGGTCCAGTCCGTCGACTGGCTCGCCATCGCGCCGCCCGTCCTCACCGCGGTCGTCGCCCTCGTGGTCCTGGTCGCCGACCTGTTCGTGCCCCAGGCGCGCAAGCCCCTCCTCGGCTGGCTCTCCGTCGCGGGCCTCGCCGTCTCGGCGCTGTTGCTGCTGCCCCTCCTGGACGGCGACCGCAGCACCTTCTGCCTGACCAAGCAGGCCGGCGTCTGCAGCTACACCGCCGACCACTTCACCCTCGTCATCCAGTTCCTGGTCCTCGGCGGCGCCCTCCTCGCGGCCCTGCTGTCGGTCACCGCGCTGAAGGACGCGCACGGAGGGCTCCCCGAAGGCGAGTACTGGTTCCTGCTGCTGTCCTCCGCCGCGGGCGCCGCCCTCCTGCCCGCCGCCCGCGACCTCGCCACCCTCATCGTCGCCCTGGAGGTCGCCTCCCTGCCCGCCTTCGCCCTCGTCGGCATGCGGCACGGCGACCGGAGGTCCTCCGACGCGGCCCTGAAGTTCTTCCTGTCGTCGGTCACCGCCACCGCCGTCAGCCTGATGGGCGTCAGCTTCGTCTACGCCTCCACCGGCACCCTCTACCTCACCCAGATCGCCGGCCGCGTCCAGCATGTCGACGGACAGCTCCACACCCTCGCCCAGACCGGCGTCGTCCTCACCCTCGTCGGCTTCGCCTTCAAGACGGCCGCCGTCCCCTTCCACTTCTGGGTGCCCGACACCTACGTGGGCGCGCCCCTGCCCATCGCCGCCTACCTCTCGGTGGTCGGCAAGGCGGTCGGCTTCACCGGCCTGATCCTCGTCACCGTCATCGCGTTCCCGTCGTACGCCGACGTCTGGGGCCCGGCGCTCGCCGTGCTCGCCGCACTCACCATGACCGTCGGCAACGTCGGCGCCCTGCGCCAGCAGGCCACGCGCGCGTACAGTGCGATCCGGCTGCTCGCGTGGTCCTCCGTCGGCCAGGCCGGCTACCTCCTGGTGCCGATCGCCGCCGCGGGCTACTCCAAGGACGCCCAGAAGTCGATCGGCTCCACGGTCGCCTACGCCCTGATGTACGCCGCCGTGAACCTCGGCGCCTTCGCCGTGGCCGCGCTGGTGGGCCGCGGCAGGGCCCGCAACCGCGTAAGCGACTACCGCGGCCTGTACGCCACCAATCCGGTGACAGCCCTCCTCATGGCCTTCTTCCTGCTGTGCCTGGCCGGGCTGCCGCCGGGCGTCATCGGCCTGTTCGCGAAGGTCACCGTCTTCTCCGCGGCCGTCGACGCCGGGCTCGGCTGGCTCGCCGTCGTCATGGCCGTCAACGTCGTCGTCGCGCTGTTCTACTACCTCCAGTGGACGGCCCTGCTGTTCCGCGCCCCCGAGGGCGAACCTCTCCGGCACCGCGTCCCGGCCCCCCTCACCGCCGCGATCACTCTGACGGCCGTCATCGGCATCGCCCTGTCCGGCGCACCCCAACTGGTGCTGCGCTTCGCGGGCGGCGGCCTGTTCTGAACGGGCGCCCTCTGAGGGGGTGTCTGCTGCGCGGGCGCCCTCCGAGGGGGCTCCTTCCAGCGGGCTTCTCCTACTCGTGACCGGGTACGCGCGCGTGCGGGCGTCCCCACCTCGCGTGCGTGCCGAGTGCCGTCCCGCTCACCCGGACGGTCCGCGCGGCGACGCGCCCGCCAGGGAACCCGGGGCGCTCGCCTGGCGTTGACCAGTTCGGAAGGGTCAACTGGACGTGACGCCACGACACCAGTGGCACCGAACAACGACAAGCGAAGGGTTCCCCTGCCGCACCACTTGGAGGGCGTACCGTGCACCGCCGGCACAACGGGCTCAGGACCGCAGTACTCCTTGGGGGACTGTCCGCACTCATCATCGTCATCGGCAGTTTCTTCGGCCGAACCGGCCTGATCGTCGCGCTCCTCATCGCCATCGGCACCAACGCCTACGCGTACTGGAACAGCGACAAGCTGGCCCTGCGCGCGATGCGTGCCCGCCCGGTCAGCGAGTTCGAGGCCCCGGCCCTGTACCGCATGGTCCGCGACCTCTCCACCCAGGCCCGCCAGCCCATGCCCCGCCTGTACATCTCCCCGACGGAGGCGCCCAACGCCTTCGCGACCGGCCGCAACCCGCGCAACGCCGCCGTGTGCTGTACGGAGGGCATCCTGCGCATCCTGGACGAGCGCGAGTTGCGCGGCGTCATCGGACACGAGCTCAGCCACGTCTACAACCGCGACATCCTGATCTCCTCCGTCGCCGGCGCCCTCGCCTCGGTGATCATGTTCCTGGTCAACTTCGCCTGGCTGATCCCGGTCGGCCGCTCGGACGACGACGAGGGCCCGGGCCTGCTCGGCATGCTCCTGATCATGATCCTCGGCCCGCTCGCGGCCACGCTCATCCAGTTGGCCATCAGCCGCTCCCGGGAGTACGAGGCCGACGCGTCCGGTGCCCGCCTCACCGGCGACCCCCTCGCCCTCGCCGGCGCCCTGCGCAAGCTGGAGATCGGCACCCAGCAGCTCCCGCTGCCCCCGGAGCCGCGGATCGAGACCGCCAGTCACATGATGATCGCGAACCCTTTCCGCCCGGGCCGGGGACTGTCGAAGATGTTCTCCACGCACCCGCCGATGACGGAACGCATCGCCCGTCTCGAGCAGATGGCAGGTCGCCACCGATGAAGACAATCCTGAACGTCATCTGGCTGGTCTTGAGCGGTTTCTGGCTGTTCCTCGGCTACCTCCTCGCCGGTGTGCTTCTGTGCATCACGATCATCGGCATCCCGTTCGGCATCGCGGCGTTCCGTATCGGCGTCTACGCCCTGTGGCCCTTCGGGTACACCACGGTCGAGCGCCGCGACGCGGGCGCCCCGTCCTGCATCGGCAATGTGCTGTGGCTGATCCTGGCCGGCTGGTGGCTGGCGATCACCCACATCGTCACGGGCATCATGCTCTGCGTCACGATCATCGGCATCCCGTTCGGCATCGCCAACTTCAAGCTCATCCCGGTCTCGCTGCTCCCGCTGGGCCGCGAGATCGTGCGCACGGACCAGCCGTTCGCGGCTCGCTGACGCCTGCGGGCGGGCGCCCCTTGGTGACGTCGCGCGCCGGGCGGGCTCGCGCCTCGCCGCCACGCGTGCTCAGCGGCCGCGGGCGCCACGCAGGCTCGCGCGGCACGCAGGCTCGCGCGGCACGTAGGTTCGCGTGCCCCCGGAGTCATGTGCTTCGCGCCCTCCCCGGACGTGCGCGCTCGGCAGATCCAGGCGCGCCGGTCAGTGCGCCGCCGTTCGTCGTCGTACGCCGTACGCGGCCGCTCCCACCGCGAGTACGGCCGCGCCCACGGTCACCGAGAGCCAGGGCAGGGCGAACGCCAGGGTCACGCAACCGATCAGGCCCACCACCGGTACCGCCCGCCGGACGGGAGTCGCGTCGAGAGTCCAGGCGGAGGCGTTGGCGACGGCGTAGTACGCCAGGACGCCGAAGGAGGAGAAGCCGATCGCGCCCCGGACGTCCACGGTGGCGGCCACGACGGCGACCAGCGCACCCACGGCGAGCTCCGCCCGGTGCGGCACATGGAAGCGCGGATGCACGGCGGCCAGCGAGCCGGGCAGATGCCGGTCCCGGGCCATGGCCAGCGTGGTGCGCGAGACGCCCAGGATCAGCGCGAGCAGCGAGCCCAGCGCGGCCACTGCGGCGGCGACCCGCACCACCGGCACCAGCCCCGGGACCCCGGCCGCCCGCACCGCGTCCGCCAGCGGTGCGCCCGCGCGCGCGAGACCGTCCGGCCCCAGCACCGAGAGCACGGCCACCGCCACGCCCACGTACACGGCCAGCGCGATGCCCAGGGCCAGCGGGATCGCGCGGGGAATGGTGCGCGCCGGATCGCGCACCTCCTCGCCCAGGGTCGCGATCCGGGCGTACCCGGCGAACGCGAAGAAGAGCAGGCCGGCCGCCTGCAGTGCGCCGCCGACGCCCCCGGAGCCGCCGATGGCGAGCCGCCCGGCATCGGCGGCTCCGGAGCCCAGGCACACGACGGCCACAGCGGCCAGGGCCGCCAGCACCACCGCCACGATCGCCCGCGTCAGCCAGGCCGACTTCTGGATACCGCCGTAGTTCACCGCGGTCAGCGCCACCACGGCCGCGACCGCCACCGCGTGCGCCTGCCCCGGCCAGACGTACGCGCCCACGGTGAGCGCCATCGCCGCGCAGGACGCCGTCTTCCCGACCACGAACGCCCAGCCCGCGAGGTAGCCCCAGAACACACCGAGCCGCTCGCGCCCGTAGACGTAGGTGCCGCCCGAGGCGGGATACCGGGCGGCCAGTCGTGCCGAGGAGTCGGCGTTGCAGTAGGCCACCAGGGCGGCGACCGCGAGCCCCACCAGCAGGTCGGAGCCGGCCGCGCGCGCCGCCGGCCCGAGCGCGGCGAAGATTCCGGCCCCGACCATCGAGCCGAGCCCGATGACCACGGCGTCCCCCACCCCGAGGCTGCGCCGCAGCCCGGCGCCGGACGTGGGCGAAGCCGAGGGGGAGGACGGGGCGGGGGAGCGTGTCATGACTCCGGACCCTACTGATCGATGCAACCGTGGCATGTGGCGGTGACGTCCTATTCACCAACACGGCACGAACACGCGTGTGGCAACACGACGACGCACACCAGTCGTCAGGAAGGCGGGTTCAGGGAATGGGCATCGTCAGCTGGATCATCCTCGGGCTGTTGGCCGGAGCCATCGCGAAGTTCCTGCTGCCGGGACGCGACCCGGGCGGCTTCATCGGCACGACCCTCATCGGCATCGCGGGCGCGTTCATCGGCGGCTGGATCTCGGCGCGCTGGCTGCACCACCCGATCTCGAAGAACTTCTACGACGGCGCCACCTGGGCCGCGGCGATCGGCGGGTCGCTGGTGCTGCTGATCGCCTACCGCATCCTGTTCGGCAACTCGCGCGACTGAGCACGCGCGCCGAGGCCGAGCCGCCGCGCCCGGCCCCCGGACACGAGAAGGTGGACAGAAGAAGGCGGACAGAAGAAGGCGGACACGAGAAGGGTGGGCACCGACGGACCGGTGCCCACCCTTCCGCGTACCGGACTACCGGTAGTTCACGAACTGCAGCGCGAAGTCGAAGTCCTGGTTCTTCAGCAGCGCGATCACGGCCTGGAGGTCGTCGCGGCTCTTGGAGCTGACCCGCAGCTCGTCGCCCTGGACCTGGGCCTTGACGCCCTTGGGGCCCTCGTCGCGGATCAGCTTCGCGACCTTCTTCGCGTTCTCCTGGGAGATGCCCTCCTGGATCGAGGCGAAGAGCTTGTACTCCTTGCCGGAGAGCTGCGGCTCGCCCGCGTCCAGGGCCTTCAGGGAGATGCCCCGCTTGATCAGCTTGGACTGGAAGACGTCGAGGACTGCCTTCACCCGGTCCTCGGAGTTCGCCTCCATGAGGATCTTCTCACCGGACCACGAGATCGAGGCACCCACGCCCTTGAAGTCGTAGCGCTGCGAAATCTCCTTGGCGGCCTGGTTGAGGGCGTTGTCGACCTCCTGCCGCTCGACCTTCGAGACGATGTCGAAACTGGAGTCGGCCATGTCCTGTGGCTCCTTGTATCGGGGTGTGTCGGGTGCGTACGGCTGGCGTACGGCTTGCGTACGCGTCGCCTGTCGGCGGGCGTGGGGGAACCGCCGACCCAGGTCTTCATCCCGGGCCGCATCCGCACCAGCCTAGCCACCCCCCGCTCCCGCGGCGCGGATCAATCGGGTGGCGAAGCACCCCTCCGTATCGGGTATTGTTTACGTCGTTGCCAGGGAGCACCGCCGAAAGGCGGTTCGAACGGCAGCAGACCCCGGCGGTGTGCCCGAGCGGCCAAAGGGAGCAGACTGTAAATCTGCCGGCTCAGCCTTCCCAGGTTCGAATCCTGGCGCCGCCACACTGGGGAAGACCCCCTCCAATCTGCGGAAACGCAGAACGGAGGGGGTCTCTTCGTTGCCAGGTGTGGATGTTCGATCAAGGTCGAAAAATAAGGACTTGTCTCATCTTGTCGCGCTGAAATCCCGGCTCTGATCGGCGCATGTCTCCTAGGCGTCCCCCGGGGGATGGTGGGAAGTCGCCCCACTCCTGCAGCGCAGCCTCGATTCGCTGGTTGGCGCGGTGCTGGGTCTGTGCCAGCACCTTGGCGTACACCCGGAAGAGAATCGCGATGCCGGGGCTGGCTCGCCGCACCCACTCCATCGGATCCACCCCGGAGCTGAGCCAGAGTGACCCTCCAGCGTGACGAAGATCATATGGGCGACGAGCCAAGAGGGAGGCTGCCTCAGCCGGGCTGAGAACCTCGGGACGAGAGTCCTTTTTGGTGCGCACCTTCAGATGACGGTCCTCGTGGGCACGGCCGTCGTCGGTCCAGCCCGTACCGGCGCGCAGCACTCCTTGCCATAACGTCAGCTGGCGAGACGGTCACCTGTGCGTTTACGGGGCGGTCGCCGAGACTCCCCGCTCTTCCCCGTTGGCCGCCTTCCTGCCGGGCACGCCAGGCACGGATCACTGTGCAGGAGCTGATCACTATGGTGTGACGCCATGCCCTTGCAGATGAAGTTGACGGCGATAACACTCGACTGTCCTCACCCTGAGGTGCTGGTCGCGTTCTATGCGCAGGCCACCGGGCTTGAGGTCCACCCCGAATCCAACGGTGACTTCGCCGGACTCAACGGCGACGACGGGCTCTTCATCGGGTTCCAACGAGTCGATGACTATCAGGCTCCCTGCTGGCCCGACCAGACCGTGCCGCAGCAATTCCACCTCGACTTCGAGGTCGACGACCTCGACGAGGGTGAGGCCCTGCTGTTGGCGCTGGGCGCCGCCAGGCCCGACCATCAACCGGGTGGTGACAGGTGGCGGGTCCTCACTGACCCGGCCGGTCATCCCTTCTGCCTGACCAGACGGAAGGTCTAGTGCTGTGACCGCATAGGTTCACGGGGTTGGCGGTCGTGGCGGTTGGATGTGCGGCGACGTCCGATCCGATCGCTGGAGGCCCGGTGGCCGAGCCTGTCCGTGTACGCAGACTGACCGACCAGGAGGGGCAGAAGCTGCAGCAGATCATGCGCAGGGGCAGCACGAGTTCGGTGCGCTACCGGCGCGCGATGATGGTGCTCGCCTCGGCGGGCGGGAACCGGGTGCCGGTGATCGCCCAGCTGGTCCAGGCCGACGAGGACAGCGTGCGCGATGTGATCCACCGCTTCAACGAGATCGGCCTGGCCTGCCTGGACCCTCAGTGGGCGGGAGGCCGTCCCCGCCTACTCAGTCGTGAGGACGAGGACTTCGTCATCCGGACGGCCACCACTCGCCCCACCAGGCTCGGCCAACCCTTCACCCGCTGGTCGATCCGCAAACTCGCTGCCTACCTGCGGAAAGTGCACGGCCGCGTCATCCGCATCGGCCGTGAAGCCTTACGGTGCCTGCTCCGGCGCCGCGGCATCACCTTCCAGCGCACCAAGACCTGGAAGGAGTCGCCCGACCCTGATCGCGACGCCAAGCTCGACCGGATTGAGCAGGTGCTGGACCGCTTCCCGGACCGGGTCTTCGCCTTCGACGAGTTCGGGCCCCTGGGGATCCGGCCCACCGCGGGCTCCTGCTGGGCGAGGCAGGGCAAGCCAAACCGGCTGCCGGCGACCTACCGCCGCACTCACGGCGTCATCTACTTCTACGGCTGCTACTCCGTGGGCGACGACCGCCTGTGGGGCGTCAACCGACGTCGCAAGGGCACCGCCAACACCCTGGCCGCGCTCAAGTCGATCCGCGCCGCCCGACTCGACGGCGCCCCGGTCTACATCGTCCTGGACAACCTCTCCGCCCACACCGGCGCGGGCATCCGCCGCTGGGCGAAGAAGAACAAGGTCGAGCTGTGCTTCACCCCGACCTACGCTTCCTGGGCCAATCCGATCGAGGCCCACTTCGGCCCGCTGCGGCAATTCACCCTGGCCAACTCCCACCACCGCAGCCACCCCGCGCAAACCCAGGCACTGCACCGCTACCTGCGCTGGCGCAATACCAACACCCACCACCTTGACGTACTCACCGCCCAACGCAAGGAACGCGCCCGCGTCCGCAGCGAGAAGGGCATCCGCTGGGGCGGACGCCCCCTCAACACCGCAGCCTGACCAACCGCGAACCACAGCCCCCGAGTGCCGAAGGGGGCAAGTTCAGGAGAAGGACCGCGACAGAAGGATGACTCAGGAGGCGGACGGCTCGATCTCCCCCGCAAAGACGATGACCTGGTCGATGAGGCTCCGCCGCAGATGGACGACGTCCGTTCCCGCCAGGCGGGGACCTCCATCCGGCGTGGTAAAGACCCACTGGTACCGGGCCCACTCGTCAGGCATGTCCACCGCCGAGCAGCGCACCATCGTGCCGGTCCCCGCCGGGTGGCGCCGGATGTCCAGCACGAACCGCTCGACCGCCGCGATTCCTTCGCTGCGACCCAACGGCCCCCAGAAGACCACGTCTGAGGTCAGAGCCTGGGAGAGCAGGGCAGTCACATAGCTGTCGTTCGAGGCGTTGAACGCGGAGATGAACGTGTCGATCGCGGAGCGTGCAATCTCTTCCTGCATGCCCCAGTAATACCAGCCGTTTCGCGTGCGCTCGTTCCGCGAGCCGCCTTCCGATCGCGGTGAACCATCCCGGTCACAGCACTAGGTGCTCACGCGGTCGGCCCGGAGGTACCAAGACCGGACAACTCGTACTGCGTGGTCCCGCGCGGAGGCAGCGGTCGAACACTTCCACAGGAAGCCCCAGAATGGCCGCCGCCACGGCGACTGACGGGCGCTCACAGGAACTTCAGATTCCCGTACAACCACCCCCACCCGTAAGGGATCTGATCAGGTGAGTCAAACAGACTCCGTGATCATTTGGTCTCGCGCCGAAGGCGAACCGCTAGGAACGACCGGCGCCTGGCCCCCCTTCTCCACCTGAGGAACGCATGCGTATACGAGTCACCGTGGCCGCCGTCTCCGGCGCCCTGGCCCTCTCCGCCCTCGCCATGCCCGCCGCGCACGCCACCGCTCCCGGTGACAACGGAACGGTGAAGATCCACGACGCCAAGACCGGCGAAGAGCTGCGCCGCAACGAACCGCACGTCTGCACGTTCTACCTCGACGCCTTCGGCTTCGACGCGGTCCAGCAGGTCGACTGGCACATCGAGGCATGGGCCCCGACCGCCGCCACCAAGGGCGAGACCGTGAAGTCCGGGGCCATCACCCTGGATGCCAAGGGCCACGGCCGTACGGCGGACCTGTCGCTGCCCGACGGGCACTACAAGCTGTTCTGGAACTTCGACGGAGACAAGGGGGCCGCCAAGCACAAGGTGTTCTGGACGGACTGCAAGGGCTCCGAGAGCGGTGGTGGCGGTACTACGCCGTCCGCCTCGGTGTCCCCCTCCTCGCCGGAGTCGCCCTCGCCCTCGGGCCCGGCAGATTCGACCGCGCCGAGCGACTCCTCCTCGTCGGCGTCGTCCGTGCCCTCGGGCCCGGCCGATACGACCGCGGCGCCGAGTGCCTCCTCCAGCGAGGGCGGGGCGGCCCCGTCGGCTACCGCCTCCCCGTCCGCGCAGGGCGGCGGCGATCTGGCCGAGACCGGTAGCAGCGCCCCGGTGGGCCTGCTGTCGGGCGTCGCGGCAGCGCTGGTGGCCGCGGGCGGTTACCTGGTGCTGCGACGTCGTAGGGCCTCCCGAGCCTGACTTCCGCTGTGCATGAGGGTGCCCCCGCGCTCGTCCGGGTGACGAGTATGGGGGCACCGTCGTGTGCAGGGAGGCGTCAACCGGCCTTGCAGGCCGACGGCCACGCCGTTCGTCTCTGCGCACTTCCTCTTCGTGGCTGAGGCCCCGGGGCGACACCGTCGGGCCCCCGAGGACGACAAGCAACGGTCAACAACGACCAACCACGACCGTCCGATCGCAGGTCAGCGGGAGCCTGTGTCCGGCTGACCTGGTCAAAAAAACAGGCCTGCCAGACCAGGGCAAGAAGACACCGGCCGAGGGGCCGACCCCGCGATCGGCTCTACGAACGCCGACGAAACAGAGGGCTCCACGCGACGGGTCGGAGCAATATCCAAGGCCTGTGGATCAAGCTGGTGGCGAGCCCCCGGCCCAATGAGGCCGGCGATCCCGTTCGTCGGCCATGGTTCAGTCCTCGGTCATGGGCCAGGTCTCCCAGACCAGGTCCAGGCGTCGGTACGCGTCGTCGAACCAGGCGTCGGCCAGCGGGGCGGTGACCGTCACCGTCGTCAGGGACATGGAACAGTCCTTGATCGTGACCTGGCACCGGTCGTCGTCTTCGTCGAGTTCGATGAACAGCCACGGAGCGCGTTTTCCCTCGCGCCAGGCGATGTCCTGGCCCGCGTCGAGCGAGTCCAGGGCTTGCTGCCACTGCCGCAGGTCCTTGGGGAAGATCCAGGTCTTGAGGGTGCCACGGACGAAGGGCGTATCGACCACGAATTCTCCGACCAGGACATCGGCCTCGGTGGGACGCTTCCGCTTCTCCTTCCCCGTGATCCGGACAATGACGCTATTGCCAGCCCCCTCCAGGCGGATCAGGTCGATCGGATCCTCAGCCATGACTGCCCCTTGCGACTCGCGCATGGTGCCGAAGACTAATCGCCGGCACGGACACAGGGTCGGTTGAGGTGTGTAAGGCCGCGTGGGCTTCGGGGCGTTCGACGAGGTGTCCGCGTTCGAAGCGGGATCCGGCGCGGACGAGGGCGACGAGGTGGGGCGCATTCACGGCCCGCCGCCTCTGCTGGGCGGACTCGGCGAGCGTGAAGACCATGGCCAGGGCGGCGGTGCGGGAGCCGGCGACGCGGGTGGTCTTGGTCCGCAGCCGGACGGTGGAGAAGGTCGACTCGATGGGGTTCGTGGTGCGCAGGTGGGTCCAGTGCTCGGCCTGGAAGTCGTGGAACGCCGACAGCTGGTCCTGGTCGGTGATCTTTTTGACCGCCTCGGGGTACTTCGCGCCGTAGAGCTGGGCGAACGTCTTGATCGCCGCCTCGGCACGGTCGCGGTGCTCGGCGTTGTAGATGTCCGGCACGGCCTTCTTCGTGCTCGGCTGCGTGGACTTCGGCATGGAGTCGAGGACATTGGCCGTTTCGTGAACCCAGGACCTCTGCTCGCGGTTTCGCGGAACACCTCGCCCAGCGCCTTCCGGAAGCCCAGGGCGCCGTCCCCGACCGCGAGCACCGGCGCGCGCAGGCCCCGGCGGGCGGAGTCCCGCAGCAGGTCAGCCCGCGACTCGCGCGATTCGCGGTAGGCCGCGGCCGCCTTCATCGCCGGTACGGGCGCGGCGCAGATGCGTGTATCCCCCACCCGGTTGGCGGTGCACAACGGCAGGGGGCATAACGTCGGAGCATGGTTGAGCAGATCGAGATCACGACCCCTGACGGCACGGCCGAGGCGTACGTCGCCCGACCCGACGGCGACGTACGGGGAGGGGTGCTGTTCTGGATGGATGCGATCGGGCTGCGGCCGCGAATCGCCGACATGGTCGAGGAGATCGCCGGCTGGGGTTATGCGGTGTTGGCGCCGAACGCGTTCTACCGCGACGGCCGGGCCGCCGACCTGGCTCCGAAGGGCGATCTACGCGAGCCCGAAGCCCGCGAGGCGTTCTTCGCCTCCGGGATCACGGAGCGGCTCAACAACCTGACTCCTGAGCGGGTCGCGGCCGACGTCCCGTGCTACGGGAAGGCGCTCGACGCGTACGCTCCTGGGCTGAAGTTCGGCACCACCGGCTACTGCATGGGCGCGCGGCTCGCGATCCGCACCGCGGCGCTGATCCCGGACCGCGTCGTCGCCGTCGGCGGTTTCCACGGCGGCGGCCTGGTCACCGACGAGCCGACCTCGCCGCACACCGCGATCGTCCCGGGCGCCGAGTACGTCTTCGGGCACGCCGACAACGACGCCTCGATGACTCCGGAGCACGTCGCCGTCCTCGGCAAGGCACTCGACGCCGCCGGTGCCACCTACACCAACGAGATCTATCCGGACGCGCCCCACGGCTACTCCATGTCGGACACCTCGATGTGGCACGAGCCGAGCTTCCTGCGCCAGCGCGCGGAGCTCAAGGCACTCCTGGAGCGCCGCCTGATCCGCTGACCGGATTGTGTGCCCCAGGGGACTGACAGAGCGCACGCCTTGCCCTGCGTCTGGCAAGCAGCCGCAGGGGCTGCCCGCCGGGAGGACTGCTCATGCCCTCAGCCGGCGCTTGGGACGGGGGGATCGTCCGGACCTCGAGGTTCGTCTGGAGGCCTCGGCAGGAACACCAGCGGTTCCATCCCCTCGGAGTGCGAACAGGTGCCGTACGGCGCTGCAGCCTCCCTCACGAAGCCTGCATTCCAGTCTCGTTCTGCAGGCCGGAAGCTTGCGCGTGACACTCCAGCGAGATTGATTACGGCAGGACATCGCGCTCGTGCGACGAGTGCGGTCCGATCCGGTGCGGATGGCCGACATCCTTCTGGACAGCGTGGTCGGCCGGATCATCGATTCCCCGACACCGTCAACTGCGGCGGCGGCGCAGCCGACATCGCCAACGGAGACTTGCTCGACACCTTCACGGCGTGTGAGCTGCCCACCCCCTGAGCAGACCGGCCCGGCAGACCAACCCCCTCCGCCTGCGCCGACACAGAGCGGAGGGCACTCGTCCGGCACCGGCACCGGCACCGCACAGCACCGGAACCGGCACTGCACCGCACTCGCACCGGCGCCTGCACGGCACCGAAACCGGCCCGGCACCGAACCGGCCCGGCTCAGCGCCTCAGTTCCCCGCCACCGACTTCACCGCCACCGACACCGGGGTCGAGCCGCCGACGAGCTCCAGGGTCAGTCCCGCCGTCGCCGGGGTGTCGACCAGTTCGGCCAGCACGGTGGCCACATCGTCGCGGGGGATCGAGCCGCGACCGGTGTGGGCCTCCAGCCGCACCTGGCCGGTGCCCGGCTCGTCCGTCAGAGAACCGGGGCGCAGGATCGTCCAGTCGAGGGCTTCCTGGCCGCGTACGTGGTCGTCCGCCGCGCCCTTGGCGCGCAGGTAGACGTCGAAGACCTCGTCGCCCTCGTGCCGGGCGTCCGCGCCCATCGACGACACGACCACGTGGCGCCGTACGCCCGCCCGGACCGCCGCGTCCGCGAACAGCACCGCCGCGCCCTTGTCCACCGTGTCCTTGCGGCCCGCACCGCTGCCGGGGCCCGCGCCCGCCGCGAACACCGCCGCGTCCGCGCCCCGCAACTGCTCCGCGACCTCCTCGACCGACGCGGACTCCAGATCCAGCACGACCGGTTCGGCGCCGGCCGCGCGCAGGTCGTCGCCCTGCTCGGCGCGGCGGATGATCCCCGCGACCTCGTCACCGCGCGCGGCGAGCAGCCGCTCCAGCCGCAGCGCGATCTGACCATGACCACCAGCGATGACAATGCGCATGCTTCCGACCGTACGCCCGGACGGCCCCGTCCGCCGCACGACTTGGGCCCAACTCCGGCCTACGACGGCCCCTCCCCGCTGCCCCCTGCGACCACTTGCCCGCCCCTGCGGCGACTCGCCCCGCTCCCGCCTACGACAGCTCGCCCCGCCCCTGCCTGGGCAGTCCCAGCTCCACCGACGCCGCCGAGTCGCAGAACTCCCGTACCGCGCTGGTCCGTGCCACCACGCGCCCCTGGTGCACCACGATCCGGCTGTACGCGAGCGACAGCGCCCCCGCGAGCCGCTCGCCGCGCACCGCGAGCAGTTCGGCGGGGAAGCCCGCTTCCACGCGCACCTCGGGCAGGCCGAGCACCGCACGGGCCGACGCGCTCACCGCGTCGTAGGCGTCCTCCGGGCGCAGCCCGTGGTGCGACGCCAGCAGGTAGGCCGCCTCCAACGGGTCGCCGCGCCCCACCGGGTTCGACATGTCCCGCAGGGCGCCGCTGCCCGCGGCCACCCGTACCCCGGCCGCGCGCAGCAGCCGTACCGGAGCCGTTCCGGGCCCCTCAGCGCCCGCGCAGCCGCCCTGCGGCAGGCACACCACCGCCACCCCGGCCGCGGCCAGCTGCTCCGCGGCCCGCGCGGCCGCCTCGGCGGGCAGCCGGGAAAGACCACCGCACGGGCTCAGCGTCACTCCGGGGCGCAGCCCGCCCGCCATCGCCGCGATGCGCGCCAGGCGGGCCGGGTCCGTGCCGTCGGTGTGCAGGTCGACCGGGCGGCCGTGCTCGGAAGCGACCTCCAGGACCGCCTCCACATAGCCGGTGGGGTCGGGGTCCACGTCCGGGCAGCCGCCCACCACGCACGCGCCCATCTTCACCGCGTCCCGGAGCATCGCCAGCCCGTCGGCGCCCGCGGCCCCGGTCAGTACGCGCGGCACCGCCACCGTCGTCAGCTCGGCGAGCCCGCGCAGCGCCCGGCGCGCCCGCAGCACCGCCGTCAGAGCCCCCAGTCCCTGGACATCGCCCACGCGCACGTGCGCG
>NZ_MUBM01000286.1 GCF_002154505.1 Streptomyces carpinensis
TTCGACCTGTACCGCCCGTCCGAGGAGCACGACATGCTCCGCGACGCCGTCCGCTCGCTGGCCGAGGCGAAGATCGCGCCGTACGCGGCCGCGGTGGACGAGGAGGCCCGCTTCCCGCAGGAGGCGCTGGAGGCGCTGGTCGCGAACGACCTGCACGCGGTGCACGTGCCCGAGAGCTACGGCGGCGCGGGCGCGGACGCCCTGGCCACGGTCATCGTGATCGAGGAGGTGGCGCGCGTCTGCGCGTCCTCCTCGCTGATCCCGGCGGTGAACAAGCTGGGCTCCCTGCCGGTGCTGCTGTCCGGCTCCGAGGAGCTGAAGAAGCGGTACATGACCCCGCTCGCCAAGGGCAGCGGCATGTTCTCCTACTGCCTGTCCGAGCCGGACGCGGGCTCGGACGCGGCCGGCATGAAGACCAGGGCGGTCCGCGACGGCGACACCTACGTCCTCAACGGCGTCAAGCGCTGGATCACCAACGCGGGCGTCTCGGAGTACTACACGGTGATGGCGGTCACCGACCCCGACAAGCGCTCCAAGGGCATCAGCGCCTTCGTGGTGGAGAAATCCGACGTGGGCGTCTCCTTCGGCGCCCCGGAGAAGAAGCTCGGCATCAAGGGCTCCCCGACCCGCGAGGTGTACCTGGACAACGTGCGCATCCCCGCCGACCGCATGATCGGCGAGGAGGGCACCGGCTTCGCCACCGCGATGAAGACCCTGGACCACACCCGCATCACCATCGCCGCCCAGGCCCTGGGCATCGCCCAGGGAGCCCTCGACTACGCCAAGGGATACGTCAAGGAGCGCAAGCAGTTCGGCAGGCCGATCGCCGACTTCCAGGGCATCCAGTTCATGCTCGCCGACATGGCCATGAAGATCTCGGCCGCCCGCGCCCTGACCTACCAGGCCGCCGCCGCCTCCGAACGCGTCGCCGCCGGAGGGGGAGACGAGGCCCTGACCTACCAGGGCGCCGCCGCCAAGTGCTTCGCCTCCGACGTCGCCATGGAGGTCACCACCGACGCCGTCCAGCTCCTCGGCGGCTACGGCTACACCCGCGACTACCCGGTGGAACGCATGATGCGCGACGCCAAGATCACCCAGATCTACGAGGGCACCAACCAGGTCCAGCGCGTCGTCATGGCCCGCAACCTCCCGTAACACACCGGTTCGTACGCCGAACCCCGTCGCACCTCCGTCCCCCGGACGGAGGTGCGACGCGCGTACGGGAACCGGGCCCCGTACGGAGGTCGACCAAGTGCCCTGCGGAGACGGGGACTTGTCCGCAGGCTGCGGTGAGGCGGAGGCCCGGGCCCGGCGGGACGGACGCGGGAGATCGTCCGCGTCACCCGCGCCGACGGCATCGGCGCCGAACAGGGGCTGGGACGCAGGCGGCCGCCCTCACCCGGACGGACGTAGCGGATTGCGTGCTTCCGCCGGATGGCGGAGCGCGGCCGACGGGCGTACGACGGAAGGGCACGGGGCCCGCCCCGGGGCCCCGGCTCCCTTCGTCCCCCCAGGAGGAGCCATGACCCAGCCCGGAACCATGACCCCCATGAGCAAGGAGATGCAGGACTGCGTCGAGGCCTGCATGACCTGCCACAGCATCTGCGAGGAGGCCATGAGCTCCTGCATGCAGATGGGCGGCCAGGCGCAGATGCAGATCATGCGCGCGCTCATGGACTGCTCCGAGACGACGCGCATGTGCGCGGACATGATGATGCGCCGCTCGCCGATGGCGGGCGACATGTGCGCGATGTGCGCCAAGGCCTGTGACATGTGCGCCGAGGCGTGTATGTCCATGCCCGACGACAAGATGATGATGCGCTGCGCGGAGGCGTGTCGCCGCTGCGCGGAGCTGTGCCGTGCGATGGCGGGAGCCCGGATGTGACCTGCCCGACACGACGGCGGGGCCCCGCGGCTGTGTACCGCGGGGCCCCGCCCTTCGCCGGACCGTCTTGGCGGCCGTCCGGTCAGTTGCCGGAGACGGTCACCTTCTCGTCGTTCTTCAACTCGTCCACCAGGGTTTTGACCTTCGCCTTGTCCCAGACGAGGTTGCCGCCGGTGGAGCCGGAGACGGGCATGTTCATGGACTTGCCGTCGCCGCCGCTGACGCCCTTCATCGCCCAGAACATGGAGGCCAGGTTCCACAGGCTCATGTCCTTGTCGACGACCAGGGAGTCCAGGCCCGCGCTCATGGTCGGGTAGAACTTGAACGGGTTCAGCACCGTCGCCGGGGTGGCCACCTGGTGGGCCAGGGCGGAGAGGAACTTCTGCTGGTTCTTGGTGCGCTGAAGATCGGAGGCGGCGAAGGCGTGCCGGGTCCGGACGAAGGCCAGGGCCTGGTCGCCGTTCAGCTTCTGCTTGCCCGCCTTGAAGTCGGCGCCGGACCACTTGTCCTTGAAGGGCTGGTCGATGGTCATCTCGACGCCGCCGACCGCGTCCACGATGTTCGCGAAGCCGGCGAAGCCGATCTCCACGTAATGGTCGATGTGCAGGCCGGTGTTGTACTCGATGGTGCGCACCAGCAGCGTCGGGCCGTCGTAGGCATAGGCGGCGTTGAGCTTGTTCTGCCCCAGGGGGCCCTTCAACTTGCCGGACTCCGAGCCGCGGAACTGCGGGATCGTGACGTTGGAGTCGCGCGGCAGGGAGATCAGCGTGTCGCCGTTGTCGCCGACGTGCAGGATCATCATCGAGTCGGTGCGCTTGCCCTCGGCGGAGCCGGTGTGCAGCTTCTTCTTGTCCGCGCTGGACAGCCCGGCGCGGCTGTCGGAGCCGACGATCAGGTAGTTCGTGCCCTTGCCCGTCGCGGGCCGGTCGATGACCTTGGAGAGGTCGACGTCGCGGTGGAGCTTGGAGTCGGCCCAGAAGTAGGTCGCCACCGAGGTCACCACCAGCGCGGTGACCAGGGTTATCACGGTCCACTTGAAGCGGCGGCCCCAGTTCGGCGCGGGACGGGGACCGCGGATGCGGCCCTCGCCCGGCCCGGCCGGGCCGCCGGGGCCGTCGGCGCCGGGTCTGCCGTAGACCTGGCCGGTGTTGTAGCCGCTGTCGTAACCGTAACCGTCGTCCGCGTAACCGTCCGTGTAGCCCCCGTCGACGTACGACGGCTGCTGCGGGACTCCGTACTGCGGGGCCTCGGGCCGCCGGCCGCCCGGCCGGCCATAGGCTCCCTGCCCGGGCGGTACCGCCGGGCCGCCGCGCCGCACCTGGCGCATCACGCGCGCGCCGTCCGGCTGCGCTCCGGTGCTGCCGCGTCCGTACCGGGGTCCGGGATTGTCGTCGGACCACCCCTCGGGCCATTCATTCATGCGCCCCAGTGTGCAGGTCCCGCCCATATGGCTTACAAGGGCCGTCGGAAAATAAGGTCACCGCTGTTGCGAAGCTGACACAAATCCCCCCTATGTCGCCGCGGCATAAGGTAGAGGCCATGACAGACCAGGCCTCCGTCGCGGAATTCGGAACCGCGGATATCCCGGGCAAGCCGACCTCGGCGTCTCGGACCACCCTCAGCCACATCATGACCCACAACGACACCAACCTCCTGGGCACGGTGCACGGCGGGGTGATCATGAAGCTGGTCGACGACGCGGCGGGCGCGGTTGCCGGCCGGCACAGTGGCGGCCCCGCCGTCACCGCCTCCATGGACGAGATGGCGTTCCTGGAACCGGTCCGGGTCGGCGACCTCGTGCATGTGAAGGCCCAGGTCAACTGGACCGGCCGGACCTCCATGGAGGTGGGGGTCCGGGTCCTCGCCGAGCGCTGGAACGAGTCCACCCCGGCCACCCAGGTCGGCTCCGCCTATCTGGTCTTCGCCGCCGTGGACGCCGACGGCAGGCCGCGCGCCGTGCCGCCGGTCCTGCCCGAGACCGAGCAGGACAAGCGGCGCTACCAGGAGGCCCAGATACGCCGCACCCACCGGCTGGCCCGCCGCCGCGCGATCAAGGAACTGCGGGAGAAGCGGGCGGCGGAGGGATTCGAGGACTGAGACCTTTGTCTCCACTCTCATCCCCGTCTCTCCCGAGGGCCCCGAACGGCCTCACCGTTTTCTCACCAGACTCGCCGGTCTCCTGCGCCTCAGCCGCACTGCACCTCGTCGCCCCTGACCACCCGGGCCGCGCCCTGCGCGGGGTCCTCCACCCGTAGCTTCCGCACCTGGCGGAAGTCGCTTCCCGTGATCACCTTGAGGGTCGCGCCCTGCCCCGGTACGGCTCGCAGTTCGGCTCCCGGCAGCGCGGCGGCGAGCGCCCTCGCCGAGCGGTCCCACCGGGGGTCGTACAGCACCACGGTCCGCTTCACCCCGCGCTGTTCGGAGTCCACGGGGGCCTTGGTCGTGACGAACCCGGCCCCGGCCAGCGCGGTGTCCACGCGTCTGCCGAGCCCGACCGTGGTGGTGCCGTTCTCCACCTGGACCCGGATCCGCTGCGGGGGGACCTCCACGGCCACCGTGCTGTCCGGCCGCCGGGACGGCTTGCGCACGGCGAGCGGACGGTCCTCACGCAGCGTCCGGAACAGCTGGTCTGCCTTGGCCCGATCCCACTTCACGGTCGAGCCCAGCCCATTGACGGGGAAGGCCGCCTGCTCGACCGGGACGGTGGTGAACTCGGACGAGGAAGGGGAGAAGTTGCGCATCGCCCGCCCGAGGTCGAGCAGTTCGTCGGTGTGGAAGCCCCGGTCGGCCCGTACCGAGCCCAGCACGGCCCGGGTCACGTCCCGGAACTTCATCGGGTTCAGCAGCACCCGGGAGGAGGTCGCGCGCTCGATCAGCGCGGCCAGGAAGCGCTGCTGGCGCTGCATGCGGCTGAAGTCGCTGGCCCCGTCGACGTGCCGGGAGCGGACGTACTGCAGGGCCTGGCCGCCGGTGAGGGTGTGGGTGCCGGCCGGCAGGTCGAGGCCGGTGTAGGAGTCCTTCATCGGTTCGGCGGTGCAGATGGGGACGCCGCCGAGGACGTCGACCGTGCGCATGAAGGTGGTGAAGTCCACCTCCAGATAGTGGTCGATCTTCAACCGGGTCATGTCCTCGACCGCGCGCACGGTCAGGTTCGGGCCGCCCTCGGCGTAGGCCGCGTTCAGCTTGACCGGGTGCGGTCCGTGCCGCTTGCCGGTGCTCGCGTCGACATGGGCGGGCAGCTCGGTGTAGGAGTCGCGCGGCAGACTCACCACGCTGGCCCGTTCCCGGTCCGCCGACACGTGCACGATCATCATCGTGTCGGTGCAGTGGCAGGGCTGTCCGCCCAGACGGTACGCGCGCCGCTCCTGCGCGCTGATCCGGTCCCGGCCGTCGGTGCCGACCAGCAGGACGTTCATGCCGTTGCCCCTGGGCGGGCGGTTCTTCATGTCCCTGAAGGGGTCGACCCGGGCGATGTCGGCGTCCAGGCTGGAGACCACCGCGTGCCCGATCCCGGCGGAGGCGAGCACCACCACCGACAGCGTGGTCGCCGCCCGCATGGCCCAGCGTGGTCGGCGTCGCGGCACGGGCGCGTACGGCACGCGGGCGGTCCCCTGCCGTGCGGTGGTCTGTCGCGTCCCGCGCCGGGGCTTCGCGGTGGACCGGGGCGGCCGGGGCGACGTGGTGGACATGGGGGGACACCTCCGCATATGGCGTGGGTGGACACCGTGAGCACCGTAGGGCCATACGATCTGCGCACCGGTGCAGTGACACCTGCGGCGCGCACCCGTGTCCCCCGTACGCGGTAACGTGAGCACCGATGAACGCCAAGCCCGACGTGCGGCTCCCCGCCGTGTCTGTGATCATGCCCGTCCTCAACGAGGAGCGGCATCTGCGCGGGGCCGTCGAAGCGATCCTCGCGCAGGAGTACGACGGCGAGATGGAGGTCGTGATCGCCCTGGGTCCGTCCACGGACCGCACGGACGAGATCGCCGCCGAGCTCGTACGCGACCACACGCGTGTGCACACGGTCCCCAACCCCACCGGCCGCACCCCCGCCGCACTCAACGCCGCGATCAAGGCATCCCGCCATCCGATCGTGGTCCGTGTCGACGGTCACGGGATGCTCTCGCCCAACTACATCGCCACCGCGGTACGGCTCCTGGAGGAGACCGGCGCGCAGAACGTGGGCGGCATCATGCACGCCGAGGGCGAGAACGACTGGGAGCACGCGGTCGCGGCGGCGATGACCTCGAAGATCGGTGTGGGCAACGCGGCCTTCCACACCGGCGGCGAGGCCGGCCCGGCCGAAACGGTCTACCTGGGTGTCTTCCGCCGTGCCGCCCTGGAGCAACAGGGCGGCTACAACGAGGAGTTCATCCGCGCCCAGGACTGGGAGCTCAACTTCCGCATCCGTGAGGCGGGCGGCCTGATCTGGTTCTCGCCGGAGCTCCGGGTCTCCTACCGGCCGCGCCCGAACGTGAAGGCGCTCGCCAAGCAGTACAAGGACTACGGCCGCTGGCGGCACGTCGTCGCCCGCTACCACGAGGGCTCCATCAACCTGCGCTACCTCGCCCCGCCGACCGCCGTGTGCGCGATCGCGGCCGGGATCGTGGTGGGCGCGGCCCTGACCCCCTGGGCCCTGGTGATTCCGGGCGGGTATCTGGCGGCGATCGTCGCCGGTTCGCTCCCGGCCGGCAAGGGCCTGCCGCTGGGGGCCCGGCTGCGGATACCCGTGGCCCTGGCCACCATGCACATGTCGTGGGGCTGGGGCTTTTTGACCAGCCCGAAGGCGCTGGCGAAGAAGGTCATCGCCTCGCGGCGGCCGGCGGTCGTCACCGCCGACTGAGCACCGGGCGAGCGTGTCGAGGGCCCCTCCCCGTGCCGGGGAGGGGCCCTTCGCGCGACCACCGGCGGGCGGGGCCGTACGAAGGCCGGCGGCGGGCGTGTACGGCTACCAGCGGTAGGGCGCGTACACGTCCATGCACTGCTCGGTGTCGGCGCCGTTGATGGCGTCGGAGTTCTTCGGGATGTCCCCGGCCCTCGGCGCCGCCTGCTGCGGGTAGCTGGTGCCCGTGCGCCAGTCCGCGCCCACGACGACGGTGACACCGGAGACGTCCGTCGACTTCTGAACCGAACTCGTCGGGATGCCCAGCGCCGTCGCCACGCGCTCGGCGTCGCCCTTCAACTCGGCGCTCGGGTAACGCACGACCGTCTCGTCCACGGACGGCGTCGTCGACGCGTCCGCCGCGGCCCTGGCGAAACCCTTCTGCACGAGTTCCTGGCTGATGTCCCTCGCCCGGTGGGAGACCGGGCCGAGCGTGGACGTGCGGGTGCCGTTCTCCACCGTGACGCCGATCTGGCCGTCGGGGTGCGCGGGGTCCGCGGACGCCTGTGCCTGGTCGGCGCCTCCCTTGCCGCCGTTCCCGGTCCCGTCCTTCCCGCCGGAGTTTTTGCCGTCGGACTTCTCGCCGTTGGCGTCGAAGGACACGTCGTCGCGGAGCATCTTCCACACCTTCTCGGCGCCGGCGCCGTCCGGTACGACGTGGTCCTTGTTCTGCGGGTCCTGGACATTGGGCATCGTCGTCATGGTGATGCGGTTGGTCGGGACCGTCTTGAGCTGCATCGCCAGGTCGTACAGCTTCTTCACCGAGCCGATCTCCTCGGAGACCTGGAGCGACTTCGTGGCCGCCTCGGCCAGGTCCATCAGGCGGCCGGTGTCGGTGAAGATGCTCTCGCCCTTCAGCGTGCGGATCATCGAGTTCAGGTACATGTGCTGGGCCCGGGCCCGCAGCAGGTCACTGCCCCAGGCGTGCCGGGTGCGCAGCCACTGCAGGGCCTCCTTGCCCTTGACCTTGGTCGTGCCCGCCTTCAGCTTCAGTCCGGAGCCGCCCGGCACGCCCGGCAACGGGCGGTCCCACACGTTCTGCCGCGTGCAGACGTCGACGCCGCCGATGGCGTCCGCCATCTTCACCACGCCGGCGAAGTCGATGGTCATCCAGTGGTCGATGTAGACACCGGTGAGGTTCTGCCAGGTGGCGAGGGTGCAGCCGGCGCCGCCGCGGGCCAGCGACTCGTTGATGATCGCGTTGGTCGGCGGGTAGTTGTGACCGGTCTTCGGGTCCGTGCACTTGGGGATGTCGACGCGGGTGTCGCGCGGAATGCTCACCACGGCGGCGCTCTTGCGGTCCGCGGCCAGGTGGATGAGCATCTGCACGTCGCCCAGCGGCGGGTTGCCCCGGTTGTCCCTGCTGCCGCCCAGCGCGACGTCCTCGTCGGAGTTACGGCTGTCGGAGCCGATGAGGAGGATGTTCACAGGCGTCTGGCCGGCCGAATTCGGCTTCGCCTTGTGCGCCTTGGAGTCCCCGCTGCTGCGCACGCCCTTGCGGATGTTGCTGTTCAGGTGCTCGTAGTAGAGGTATCCGGCGCCGGCCGTGCCGAGTATCACCACCGCGAGCACCGTCGCCGACCAGCGCAGCACACGCCGCTTGGGACGTCTGCCCGCGGTGCCGCGTCCGCCGCGGCCCCCATGTCCTCCGCCACCGCGCCGGCCGTGGCCGCTCGATGCTCTCCCACCCCGCGACGCGAGGGGCACCGCGTCTTCGACCGCAGGCCCCTCCCCGCGCAGATCGCTCTGCGTCAACTCCCCATCCTCCCCACCCTGAACCGCCGAACAGGCCCGTCATGCGCCCTGTTAGACGCACGACAGGCCCGAAGGGTGGCGCGGTGCGCTCAACTGGCGCACTGAACCTTGTCCGCCGTGGACTTCGGCACGTCCGGTGCCTTCGTCGGAGCGGTGAGCGACACTCCCGCGCCCTTGAAGTCCTTGCCCAGAGTCAGCGTCATCGCGGGCAGACCCTGGGAGTTGGTCACGCTCTTGCCCGGCTTCAGCGCGGACCCGGGCAGGCCCATGAGCGCGGCGAGCTTACGGGCCTGGTCGGCCTGGTCGGGCGCGTACTCCAGCGTCGTCTTGTCGAGGTTCTGGGGCGCGTTCCCCACGTTCTCAGACTTGGTGACGCTCTCCTGGTTCTGCAGCCAGCTCAGCGTCTGCTGTGCGGAACCGGGGGGAGCACCGCCGTTGAAGATCCGCACCCGCACGTCGGAGGCCGCCGACTGGGAGCCCTCGAGCCGGGCCGACTCGGCGTCCTTCGCCGCCTGCTGCTTCTTCTTCACCTCGGTGAAGGAGACGTCGCCGCGGATGGTGTCGAAGACCTGGGGAGCCTTGTTCGGGTCGACGATGACCGTCTTGTGCACGGCCCCGTCCGCCGGGTTGTCGAGCACCGGCACGGTCAGGAAGGTGATGTTCTTCGGCGGCACCTTCTTCAGCTCCAGGGCGATGTCCTTGAGCGTGCTGACCTTGTCGATGCCCTTGTCGACGGTGAGTGCCTTGGTGGCGGCGTCGGCGAGGTCGTAGAGCTTGGCCGGGTTGGTCAGGGTGTCGCCGGAGGACATCTTGCGCATCAGCGAGCTGAGGAACTGCTGCTGCACCTTGATCCGGTCCAGGTCGCCCTGGTTGCCGAAGCTGTGCCGGGTGCGGACGAACGCCAGCGCCTGCTCGCCCTCGATCTTGTGCGAGCCGGCAGAGAGCTTCAGGTGCGAGTCCTTGTCGTCGACGGCGTGCTTGAGGCACACCTCGACCCCGCCCACGGCCGTCGTCAGGGTCTTCACCGCGTTGAAGTCGGCCATCATGAAGTGGTCGGGCGCGATGCCGGTGACCTCCTTGACGGTGCGCATCGTGCAGCCCGGGTCACGGCCGTCCTGGCCGAGGCTCGTGTTGAAGCGGACGTTCGGCGTGCCCGAGAGGACCTTGGTGGTGCCGTCGGGCTGCTTGGTCGGGCAGTCCGGGACGTTCACGATCAGGTCGCGGGGGATGCTCAACGCGGTCGCGTTCGTACGGTCCTTGGAGACGTGCAGCAGGATGTTCGTGTCCGCGTGGCCCACGCTGCCCTTGTCGCCGTAGCCCTCGTTGCCCTTGCCGGTCCGCTTGTCGGTGCCGATGATCAGGATGTTGAAGGCCTCGTCCTTGCTGAAGCCGTTCTTGGCCGCATCGCCCACGTCCGTGCTGGAGATGTTGCCCTCGAGGTGCTTGAGGATCAGATAGCCGGCCGTGCCGACGCCCACCAGGACGAACGCCATGGTGCCGCCGGTCCACATAAGGACCTTCTTGGTCCTCGACTTCCTCTTCTCCGGCCGGCGCCCCCGCCGTCCCGGCAGCGGCTCCGGCGGCGGCGCGCCACGGCGGCGGCGCGGACCGGGCACGGTGCCAGGAGCCGTCTCGCGGGTCTGCTGTCGTCCGGGGGCCGGCTGCCGCCCGGATGCGGACTGCCGTCCAGGCGCG
>NZ_MUBM01000287.1 GCF_002154505.1 Streptomyces carpinensis
CGATGGACTTCGGCCGCATCAGCATCACCGACCAACTGGTGCTCTATCTCTTCGGCACCCCCGGCCAGCAGCGCTTCTGGTTCCTGTGGAACGGCCTGTTCGAGGGCGCGCTCGGCGCGGTGGTGCTGGTCGACACCCGGCGCCTGGAGGTCAGCTTCGACGTCATGGGGCGGCTGGAGGAGCGCGGTGTGCCCTTCGTCGTGGCCATCAACTCCTTCCCGGACGCGCCTCGTCACCCGATCCCCGAGCTGCGTTCGGCCCTCGACCTGGCCGAGGAGATCCCGATGATCGAGTGCGACGTGCGCCGCCGCTCATCCAGTCGCGACGTGCTGCTGACCCTGATGCGGTTCCTGCACTCCCTCGCCATGACCGGCTCGCCGCGCTGAACCGGATTCCGCCGACTCTCCCTCCCCTTTCCGTCCCGAAAGCGACCGCTGTGACGCCTGAACCCCAGTTCCTGACCGGTCCGGACGACCGCACCCCCGCCCCGCCCCCCGGCTGTCCCGCGCACGGCATCGGGCCCGGCGGGCTGCACCGCCTCCACGAGGCGCCCGACCTCGGAGCGCTGTACGAGCAACTGCGCGAGCAGTACGGACCGGTGGCCCCCGTACTGCTCCACGACGACGTGCCCATGTGGGTGGTCCTCGGGCACGCCGAGAACCTGCACATGGTGCGCACGCCCTCGCAGTTCACCCGGGACAGCCGCGTCTGGACGCCGCTCGAGGACGGCATGGTCGAACCCGACCACCCGCTCATGCCGCACATCGCCTGGCAGCCGATCTGCTCCCACGCCGAGGGCGACGAGCACAAGCGGCTGCGCGGCGCGGTCACCGCGGCCATGGAGACCATCGACCAGCGCGGCCTGCGCCGCAACATCGGCCGCGCCACGCAGCTCCTGGTCAACAGGTTCTGCGAGACGGGCCGGGCCGACCTCGTCGACCAGTTCGCCGAGCATCTGCCGATGGCGGTGATGTGCGAGGTCCTCGGCATGCCCGAGGAGTACAACGACCGGATCGTGCAGGCCGCCCGCGACATGCTCAAGGGCACCGAGACCGCGATCGCCAGCAACGAGTACATCATGGACTGCCTGCGGCGGCTCGTCGCCCGCCGCCGCGCCCGGCCCGACGACGACTTCACCAGCCATCTCATCAACCACCCGGCCGGACTGAGCGACGACGAGGTGGGCCAGCACCTGCGGCTCGTCCTCATCGCGGCCTACGAGGCCACCGCGAACCTGCTCGCCAACACCATCCGCCGGGTGCTCACCGACCCGGGTTTCCGCGCCCAGCTCAACGGCGGACAGATGACGGTGCCGCAGGCGGTGGAGCAGTCGCTGTGGGACGAGCCGCCGTTCAGCACCATCCTCGGCTACTTCGCCAAGCAGGAGACGGAGCTCGGCGGCCGGCGCATCCGCGCGGGCGACGGGCTGCTGCTCGGCATCGCGCCGGCCAACGTCGACCCCCGGGTACGCCCCGACCGATCGGCCGACATGCAGGGCAACCGCTCCCACCTGGCCTTCGGCGGCGGCCCGCACGAGTGCCCCGGACAGGACATCGGCCGCGCCGTCGCCGACGTCGGCGTCGACAAGCTGCTGATGCGGCTGCCGGACATCCGGCTCGACTGCGACGAGGAGGAGCTGCGCCGGACGGAGTCGATCGCCTCCCAGCACCTGGTCGAGTTGCCGGTGCGGTTCACCCCGAGGCCGCAGCAGGACGTGATGTCGCAGCCCAGCCACACCCCGATGCCGGTCCCGCAGCCGCGCACTGCCTGGGAGATCGGCACGGTAAAGGCGGACGCGGAGCGGGCCGGGGCGCCGTCCTCCGAGGACGGGGGCTCTTCCGTGCAGCAGGCCGGCACCGCACGTCGGCGTCCCCCACTGCCCTGGACCCCACCGCCGGTCCCCACGCCGCCCGCCGGGACCGGCGAGACGGCCGGGCACAGCCGCCCTCAGGGCGTCTGGCAGCGCTTCGTGCGCTGGTGGCGCGGCTACTGACCGGTTCCGCACCCCGGCGGGTCCTCCGCCCATCCGATGGCGGAGGACCACGCCTCGAGCGTCCGCACGCTGCGGAAACGGTGTGCCGTCCCCGTGATCGGATCGGTGAACTCCAGCTTCCGCGCAAGCAGTTGCAACGGGCGCCGGAAGTCGCCGGGTGGGGCGGGATCGGTCACCACCGGGTAGAGCGGGTCGCCGAGGATCGGCACACCCAGCGCGCTCATGTGCACCCGTAGCTGATGCGTCTGCCCGGTGCCGGGCTCCAGCCGGTACCGGGCGAGGCCGTCCGCACGGTGCTCGACCAGTTCCACCCGCGTGAGGGCGTTGGGCTCGCCCGGCACCTCACGGGCGGCCGGCACGCCCCGCTCCTTCACGATCCGGCTGCGTACCGTCCGGGGCAGTGCGAGCTCCGGGTCGTACGGCGCTATGGCCTCGTACTCCTTGCGCACCCGACGGTCTCGGAACAGCGTCTGGTAGGCGCCGCGCTCCTCGGGGCGCACCGTGAACAGCACCAGCCCGGCCGTGAGCCGGTCCAGACGGTGTGCGGCGCCGAGCGTCGGGATGCCCAGTTCGCGGCGCAGCCGCGCCAGCGCGGTCTCGGCGACATGCATGCCGCGCGGGGTGGTGGCCAGGAAGTGCGGCTTGTCCACGACGACGAGGTGCTCGTCGTGGTGGACCACCTCCAGGCGGAACGGCACCGGCACCTCCGCGGGCAGTTCCCGGTGGAACCACACGAACATTCCGGGCCGGTACGGCGCGTCGTACGCGACGGCCCGTCCGTCCGCCCCGACGATCCGCCCGGCCTCGAACATCGCCTCGACCACCCCGGGCCCGGCTCCCGACAGCCGCTCCACCAGGTGCTCCCGCACGGTGGCCCACGCCCCCTCGGCGGGCAGCCGAACCCGCACCGGGTCCACCCCCTGGCGCTGGGGCAGGGGAGCGGGTGGGGTGCGGGTCTTGCGTCTCATCGCCTCGAAGCCTACGGGCGGGGTGCGCGCCGGAGAAACCTTCAACGCGATACATCGTGTGTGTTGACGAGGTGTCCAGGTCGCGATATGTTCCGTTACGGATATTCGGAAACGGGGTGATCACCGTGGCGATGAAGCGCCGCAAGCTCGGCAATCCGCTGGCGCTCGCCGTGATGGTGACTCTCCAGCAGAAGCCGATGCATCCCTACGAGATCGCCCAGACGCTGCGCGCCCAGGGCAAGGACGCCAGCACGAAGATCAACTACGGCTCGCTCTACACCGTCGTCCAGAACCTGGAGAAGCACGGCTTCGTGGAGGTCACCGACGTCGAGCGGGAGGGCAACCGTCCCGAGCGCACCGTCTACGGGCTCACCGAGGCCGGGCGTCAGGAGATGACCGAGTGGATGTCGGACCTCGTGGCCGTGCCGGTCAAGGAGTTCCCGATCTTCGAGACGGCGCTCTCCCTCGTGGGCGTGCTGCACCCCGACGACGTCGAGCGGCTTCTCGACGAGCGGCTCAGAAACCTGGACGTGCAGGTCGCGGCCGGGCGAGGGGCGCTGCAGAAGCTGTACGAGACGCTGCCGCGGCTGTTCCTGGTGGAGACCGAGTACCAGTTGCACATGCTCGAGGCGCAGGCCGACTGGGTGCGCGGCTTCCTGACCGAACTGAGGAAGGGATCGCTGCCCGGCGTCGAGGAGTGGCGCCGGTTCCACGAGACGGGGGAGATCCCGCCCGAGTTCCTGACCGGGGAGGCGCCCGGCACCCAGACCTGACCCGGCCAGGGACCGCAGACCAGAGAAACGAACGGACCCCGGCAGGACTGTTGCAGCAGCCCCGCCAGGGTCGTCCAACCCCGAGCCGAATCCACCGTGAGGCTTCTCCGGGCGATCGAGGTGCGGCACACCCAGGATAGCCCGGCCCTCCTCACGTGGATCGATCGGCGATCATTCGTCCGTCATCCCACAGGAGAGCCCTGTCATGAGTGCGACCCGTGCGCCCGCCGTCGAGGCGCGTCAGCTGGTCAAGACCTATCCCGGTGACGTCACCGCCCTGAACGGCATGGACGTCACCGTCGAACCGGGTACCGTCTTCGGGCTGCTCGGCCCCAACGGCGCCGGCAAGTCCACCACCGTCAAGATCCTCACCACCCTGGCCCGCCCCGACTCCGGCTCGGCGACCGTGGCCGGCCACGACGTGCTGCGCCAACCGGACCGCGTGCGCCACGCGATCGGCGTGGTGGCCCAGAGCTCAGGCGCCGACCCGGTGGCCACCGGCCGCGAGAACCTCCAGCTCCAGGGCAGGCTCTACGGCCTGAGGGGCGCGCCGCTGGCCCGGCGCGTCGAGGAGCTGCTGGAGCGCTTCGGCCTCACCGACGCGGCGAGTCGGCCGGTCAAGGGCTACTCCGGTGGCATGCGCCGCCGCCTCGACGTGGCGCTCGGGCTGGTGCACCGGCCCGAGGTGCTGTTCCTGGACGAGCCCACCACCGGCCTCGACCCGGAGGCGCGCACCGCGATGTGGGACGAGATCGCCCGCCTCGCCGGCGACGAGGGCCTGACCATCCTGCTCACCACGCACTACCTGGAAGAGGCCGACCGGCTCGCGGAGCGGATCGCCATCGTCGACCGCGGCCGGATCGTGGTGGAGGGCACGCCCGACGCCCTCAAGGGCGAACTGCGTGGTGACGCCGTCCACGTGGAACTGCGCGAGCCGGCCGGAGAGGCCGGGCGCACCCTTTTGACGGGTGCCCTCGGCGTGCTGTCCGGAGTGCACGAGGTGCTGATCGACGGGCGCCGGATCAGCGTCCGCGCCGACGACGGGGCAGCGGCGATGCCCGGCCTGCTCGCCGCGCTCGAACGCGCCGGGGTCACCGTCGCCTCGGCGACCGTGGCCCGCCCCTCCCTCGACGACGTCTACCTCCGCCACGCCGGCCGGCGATACGCCGAGGCCGAAGCCGACAGCGCCGCCGGCGCCCTCACCCTCGCCGGGGGAGTGCGATGAGCACCGCGATCTCCCAGACCTGGTACATGACCCGGCGCCATCTGATGGTGTTCGCCCGTCAGCCCGCGTACGCGATCATCACCCTCATCCAGCCGGTGATCTGGCTGTTCCTGTTCGGCAGCCTCTTCAAGAAGGTCGTCGAGCTCGGCGGCTTCGGCACCACCACCTACCTGGACTACCTGGTGCCGGGAGTGGTCGTGATGAGCGCGCTGAGCTCCAACATGTGGGCGGGCATGGGCACGCTTGAGGAGATGCAGCGCGGCACGCTGAACCGCTTCCTGACCACGCCGGTCAGCCGGGCCGCCCTGATGAACGGCAACGTCGTCAACAACGGGCTGGTCACCGCCCTGCAGTCGGTGATCATCGTGCTGCTCGGACTGCTGGGCGGCGCCGACTACCCCGGCGGCGTGGGCGGTGTCGCGGTTCTGGTCCTCGCGTCGGTGCTGCTCGGAACGGTCTTCGGCGCGCTGTCCAACGCGCTCGGCATGCTGGTGCGGGAGCGGGAGTCGATCATCGGGATCAACACCTTCCTGCTGCTGCCCCTGACCTTCCTGTCTTCGGCCTTCATGGCGCCCTCCCAGATGCCCTCCTGGATGCGGCACGTCGCCGACTTCAACCCGCTCGACTGGGCGATGGTCGCGGGCCGTTCGGCGATGTCCGCGGACACCGACTGGGGCGCCGTGGGCGGCCGTACGGCGGCGCTGCTGGTGCTGGCCGTGGCCGCGGTGTGGCTGTCGATCCGGACGTTCCGGTCGTACCAGCGGTCGGTGTAGCGGCCCCGGACACGCCGCAGGGGCGGCACCCGTGCGGTGCCGCCCCTGCCCGACGTCTCACGCGGCCGGTGCCGCGCTCTCCTGCTCGGCCTCGACCCGGGCGTTCCACTCCCGCTTGGAGGCCTGCCAGCCGTCCTCGTTGTGCCCCAGCCGCCAGTAGCCGGAGATCGACAGGTCCTCGCGCGGGACGGCGTGCTCCACGCGCAGCAGGCGGCGCAGCTCCTTCACGAAACCGGCCTCGCCGTGCACGAACGCGTGCACCCGGCCCGCGGGGAACCTGAGCGCCCGTACGGCCTCCACCAGCGCCTCGCCGACGGGCCGGTCCCCGCGGTGCAGCCAGACGACCTCCACCTCGGAGTCGATCTTCTGCTCCTCCTCGGGGCCTGCGACCTCGACGAAGGCGTGCGCCGTGGCGCCCGCGGGCAACGACTCCAGGGAGCGGGCGATCGCCGGCAGGGCGCTCTCGTCACCGGCGAGCAGATGCCAGTCGGCGCTCGCGTCGGGGGCATAGGCGCCGCCGGGGCCGACGAACCGTACGGTCTCGCCCGGCCGGGCCAGCAGCGACCAGGGGCCGGCCAGGCCCTCGTCGCCGTGGATCACGAAGTCCAGGCTCAGCTCGCGGTGCTCGGGGTCCCAGGCGCGCACGGTGTAGGTCCGGGTCACCGGCCACTGCTCGCGGGGGAACTCCGCGCGGATCCGCTCCATGTCGAAGGGCTCGGGGTAGGTGACGCCGTCGGCGGGGAACAGCAGCTTCACGTAGTGGTCCGTGCAGGTGTCGGCCGAGAAGTCGGCCAGGCCCTCGCCGCCGAGCACCACGCGCTGCATGTGCGGAGTCAGCCGTTCGGTGCGGACGACCCGCGCGGTGTGGGCCCTTCGCGGCTTGCGCGCCGGACGATCTGCCATGACGGCCTCCCAGTTCCCCTTGCTTAGGCTTACCTAAGTTAGCACCTCCCGTCGGCGAACACCTCTCCCCGGGCTCCATGAGCACGTGTCGGCGGCCCTCGTCACGCCGCGAGCGTGGTGAGCAGCCGTTGCAGGGACCCTCCCAGGCCCCAGCGGCCGGCCAGCTCCTCCAGCGCCACCGGGTCGCGCGGGGTGCGCGGCAGCGCCGTGCCGGCGTCCGGCAGCGGGACGTCGGCGGCGACGCGCACGACCGTCGGCGCCACGGCGAGGTACGGCCGCGCCTCGTCGAGCCGCTTGCGCTGGGACGGCGTGAGCCGGGCCTTCGGATCGTCCACGGCCGCCATGATCCCGGCCAGGTCGCCGAACTCGGCCAGCAGCCGGGCGGCCGTCTTCTCCCCGATGCCGGGCACGCCCGGCAGTCCGTCGCTCGGGTCGCCGCGCAGCAGTGCCAGGTCCGCGTACCCGCTGCCGTCGACCCCATACTTCTCCCGCAGCACGGCCTCGTCGGTGGTCAGCAGCGTGCCCACGCCCTTGACCGGGTACAGCACGCGCACCCCACGCGCGTCGTCCACCAGCTGGTACAGGTCGCGGTCGCCGGTGACGATGTCGACCGGGCCGCTCGCCCGCGCGGTGTAGGTGCCGATCACGTCGTCCGCCTCGTACCCCTCGACGCCCACCCGCGCGATGCCGATGGCGTCCAGGACCGCCTCGATGACCGGGACCTGAGGGGAGAGGGTGTCCGGCACCTCCTCCTCGTCCGGTCCGCTCGCGTGTTCCTCGGCGACGCGGTGTGCCTTGTAGGAGGGGATCAGCTCCACCCGCCACTGGGGCCGCCAGTCCGCGTCCATGCAGGCCACCAGGTGGTCGGGGTGATGGTCCTTGACGAGGCGGTCGATGAAGTCGAGCAGCCCGCGCACGGCGTTCACCGGCGTGCCGTCCGGGGCCTTGATCGACTCCGGGACGCCGAAGTAGGCGCGGAAGTACAGGGAAGCGGTGTCGAGGAGCATCAGTCGTCCGGTCACGCCTCGCATCATGCCGTACGGCACCGACAGTGACGGGCGGCGCGGAAGTCGGTGTTGCGGCCGGCCTGCGCGCCCCTGCGGGCGGGCGGCAGGCGACCGGTCCCGGGCCGCGCCTGCCGCCCGGTCGGCGTGTGCGCATGTGAAGCAGGCCACTTTCGCGTTTGCCTCAGAGGCGCTTGGGAAGGCGCGGGCCGGAGCGAAGGTGGTTGCGTTATTCAACTGTTATTCGGCCTTCGTCTCCTGTCCCTGACCCCGAGGTGAGAGGTGCGTGTGTCAGCCAGGCTTCAGGCCGAGCACCTGTACAAGGTGTTCGGCAGACGACCGGACGAGGCGGTGGGAAAGCTCCGCGAAGGAGCCGACCGTGAGGAACTGCGCGCAGACGGCACCACCGCCGCCGTCATCGACGCCTCCTTCACGGTGGAACCCGGACAGATCTTCGTCGTGATGGGACTGTCCGGCTCGGGCAAGTCCACGCTGCTGCGGATGCTGAACGGGCTGCTGGAGCCCACCGAGGGCCAGGTCAGCTTCGACGGCCAGGACCTGACGGCGCTCAGTGCCCGGGAGCTGCGCGAGGTTCGCTCCAGGAAGATCAGCATGGTCTTCCAGCACTTCGCGCTCTTCCCGCACCGCAGCGTCCGTGACAACGCCGCCTACGGCCTTGAAGTGCAGGGCGTGCCCCGCGCCGAGCGCGAACGCCGCGCCGACGAGGCGCTCGCCCTGTGCGGCCTGGCCGGGTGGGAGGCGTCCTGGCCGGACGAGCTCTCCGGCGGCATGCAGCAGCGCGTCGGTCTCGCCCGCGCGCTCGCCACCGACGCCGACCTGCTGCTGATGGACGAGTCCTTCAGCGCCCTGGATCCGCTGATCCGCCGCGACATGCAGGACCAGCTGCTCCAGCTGCAGCACACCCTGAAGAAGACGATCGTGTTCATCACCCACGACCTCAACGAGGCCATGCGCCTGGGGGACCGCATCGCCGTCATGCGCGACGGCCGGATCGTGCAGACCGGCACCGCGGAGGACATCCTGCTGCGCCCTGCCGACGACTACGTCGCCTCCTTCACCCAGGACGTCGACCGCTCCCGCGTACTGACCGCGGAGGCGGTCATGGACCGCGACGTGCGCGGTGACGAGGCGGACTGCGACTGCGACACCGCGACGCCGGAGACCCCGTTCACCGAGCTGTGCGCGATCAGCGCCAGGCTCTCCCACCCGGTCGCCGTCCTGGACGAGCGGCACGCCGTCGTCGGCGTCGTACCGCGCCAGCGGCTCGTCGGCTTCCTCGGCGACGAGTCGAGCCCCGAATCCGCGAGCTGTGACGCGCCGCGGGACCAGGGCGGCGAGAAGGAGGTGGCCCGTGCCTAGGATCCCGCTCGGCGACTGGGTCAACTCCGCGGTCGACTGGCTGCTCAACCACATGGCCTGGCTCTTCGACTTCTTCAAGACCGTCTTCACCGGTACCTACGACGGCATCGACGCCGTCCTTCAGGCGCCCGAGCCGCTGCTCCTCGCGGGCATCTTCGCGGTGCTCGCCTGGTGGCTGCGCGGTTCCGTCGCCGGTGTCCTCACCTTCGTGGGCTTCGCCTTCATCGACTCGATGGAACTGTGGTCGGACGCGATGGTGACGCTGTCGCTCGTCCTCGTCGCCACGATCATCGCCCTGGTGGTCTCGGTGCCGGTGGGCATCTGGGCGGCCCGCTCCAACCGGGTCAGCGCCGTCGTCCGGCCGGTCCTGGACTTCATGCAGACGCTGCCCGCGATGATCTACCTCATCCCGGCCATCCTGTTCTTCGGCACGGGCGCCTCCGCGGGCATCGTCGCCACGCTGATCTTCGCGCTCGCCCCGGGCGTGCGCATGACCGAGCTGGGCATCCGCCAGGTCGACGCGGAACTGGTCGAGGCGGCGGAGGCGTTCGGCACCACGCCCCGCAACACGCTGCTGCGCGTCCAGCTGCCGCTGGCCCTGCCCACGGTGATGGCCGGCGTCAACCAGGTGATCATGCTCGGGCTGTCCATGGCCGCGATCGCGGGCATGGTCGGCACCGGCGGCCTGGGCGGCGACGTCAACGAGGCCATCGGCCAGCTCAACGTCGGCCTCGGCTCCGAGTCCGGCGTCGCCATCGTGATCCTCGCCATCTACCTCGACCGGATGACCAGCGCCCTGGGCACCCAGGTCTCGCCGCTCGGCCGGCGGGCCGCCGCCAAGGCGCGGGCCGTCCAGGGCCTGAAGATCTGGTCCTACCGGCCGCGTCCGCAGATCGCCGTGATCGGCGTGGTGATCCTGGGCCTGGTCGCGGGCGGCATGGGCGTCTTCGGCGGCGGCGGATCCGGCTCGACGGCCGCCGCCGACGGCCACGACGTCGGCAAGGGCAAGAAGCTCAGCATCGGCTACATCCCCTGGGACGAGGGCGTCGCCTCCACCTTCCTGTGGAAGGAGATCCTCGAACAGCGCGGCTACCAGGTGGACGCCCGGCAGTTCGACGCCGGCCCCCTCTACACCTCTCTCGCCCAGGGCAGCGTCGACTTCGAGACCGACTCCTGGCTGCCGACCACCCACGCCCAGTACTGGAAGAAGTACGGCAAGCAGCTGGACGACCTCGGCTCCTGGTACGGCCCCACGTCGCTGGAGCTGTCCGTGCCGTCGTACATGAAGGGCGTCGACTCGCTCGCCGACCTCAAGGGCAAGGCGTCCCTCTTCGGCGGGAAGATCACCGGCATCGAGTCCAGCGCCGGCGAGATGGCCCTGCTCAAGAGCAAGGTCCTCAAGGACTACGGCCTGGACAAGGAGTACAAGGTCGTCGACAGCTCCACGCCCGCGATGCTGGCCGAGCTCAAGCGCGCCTACAGCAAGAAGGAACCGATCGTCGTCACGCTCTGGTCGCCGCACTGGGCGTACAACGACTACTCCCTGAAGAAGCTGAAGGACCCCAAGGGCGCCTGGGGCAAGGGCGACGGCGTGCACTCGCTGGCCCGCAAGGGCTTCGCGGCCGACAACCCGGTCGTCGCCAAGTGGCTGAAGAACTTCAAGTTGGACGAGAAGCAGCTCACCAGCCTCGAGGCCGAGATCAACAAGGCGGGCAAGGGCCGGCAGCAGGACGCCGTGCGCACCTGGCTCAAGTCCAACCCCGGCGTCGTCGACAAGCTGGCCCCGCTGCCCGGCGGTGCGGGCGCCAAGCCCGCCGAGGCCTCCCGCGCCCTGAACGTCGCCTGGTTCCCGTGGGACGAGGACATCGCCGTCACCCGTCTGTGGAAGCACGTCCTGGAGCGCCGCGGATACCGGCTGAACCTGAAGCAGATGGACGTCGGTCCCGTCTACACCGGCCTGGCCGGCGGTGACATCGACCTCAACTTCGACGCCTGGCTGCCGTACGCCCAGAAGAACTACTGGGACAAGAGCAAGGACAAGCTCAAGGACCTCGGCACCTGGTACCAGCCGACCTCCCTGGAGATCGCCGTCCCCTCCTACGTCAAGGACGTGAAGTCCCTGGAGGACCTCAAGGGCAAGTCGTCCCTCTTCGGCGGGAAGATCATCGGCATCGAGCCGGGCACCGGCGAGATGAACCTGCTCAAGAGCAAGGTCCTGCCCGGCTACGGCCTGGACAAGGAGTACAAGGTCGTCGACGGCTCCACGCCCGCGATGCTGGCCGAGCTCAAGCGCGCCTACGCCCAGAAGAAGCCGGTCGCCGTCGTGCTGTGGTCGCCGCACTGGGCGTACAACCGCTACGACCTGACCAAGCTGAAGGACGACAAGAAGCTCTTCGGCGAGGGCAACACCATCCGCACCATCTCCAGTGCGAAGTTCCCCGGGCAGTACCCCCAGCTCACCGAGTGGATCAAGAACTTCAGGATGAGCGAGGACGAGCTCGGCAGCCTGGAGAGCGAGATCAACAAGCTCGGTCAGGGACACGAGGACGAAGCGGTCGACGCCTGGCTGAAGCAGCACCCGGACGTCGAGCAGCGGATGACCTCGGGGTAGCCGTCACCGTCGAGCCGCCGGCACCCGAGGGGCGGGCTCTTCCCACGGTCCTGACGCCGTGGGAAGAGCCCGCCCCTCGAGTGTGTGCACGGTCGGAATCCGGACAACCACGGAGAGCCACCCCCCTACCCTGGGCTGGGGGGCCCGTCGGCTTCCGGGAGACCTCACCGGTGCCGATCCGTTCGGGTTCCGGCCCACCAGCCCCAGAGCGGGGCCGAAGGACTGGCGCGAAACCATGAGGTCGGCGGCCCGCCGACCTTACGGGGATGTGACGGCGGCGTGAAACGGTTTGCCGAACATGCGTAGGGTGCAGAGAAGTCATCAGGAGCAGTGCGCCCGGACGCGGGCCCACGGACGGCGGACGGAACGACGAGCGAAGGAGGGAGCCGGAGCGATGGGCGACCACAAAGAGCAGTCCCTTCGAGTGGGCGCGGCCGTACGGCGGCGGCGCCGCGCGCTGGACCTCACCCTCGCCGTCGTGGCCGAGCGCAGCGGCCTGTCGGTGCCCTTCCTGAGCCAGGTCGAGAACGATCGGGCCCGCCCCAGCCGGAGCTCCCTGGAGAAGGTCGCCGACGCCCTGCGCACCACAGCCGTGGAGCTGCTGGCGGCGGCCGACCCGGCGTGCAGCGTCGACGTCGTGCGCGCCGAGATCGCCGAGGTCCCCGTGGTGGAGCCCGAACCCGCGGTCCGCTCCCTGGTGCGCGGCCACCATCAGCTGCACGCCTCGGAGTTCACCGGCGACCACGACGCGGGCCGCGAGTTCCAGCACCGCAACGACGAACTGATGTACGTCGCCGACGGCGCGGTGGAGATAGAGGCCGAAGGCCGCGCCTACCGGCTGGCGCGCGGCGACACGATGTACCTCACCGGCGGGGTCCGCCACCGCTGGCGGGCGACCGTGCCCGACACCCGGGTGATCGTGGTCGCGGTGGCGGAGCACATCGAGGCGGTGCAGGACCGGACGCGCTGATGAGAGTCGTCTCCCTGGTGCCCTCGCTGACCGAGGCGGTCGCCGAGACGCTGCCCGGCGTACTGGTCGGTGCCACGGACTGGTGCGTCCGTCCGGCGGACCTGGACGTGGTCCGCGTCGGCGGCACCAAGAACCCCAACGTCGACCGGATCGTCGCCCTCGCCCCCGACCTGGTGATCGCCAACGAGGAGGAGAACCGCGCACCCGACCTCGACGCCCTGCGCGCGGCCGGCGTCGAGGTGCTGGTGACCGAGGTGCGGGACGTGCCCCAGGCCTTCCGGGAACTGGCACGGGTCCTGGCGGCCTGCGGGGCGGCGGGCCGGCCGCGGTGGCTGGACGAGGCCGAGACCGCATGGTCGCAGCTGCCCGCGCCCGAGCGCCGTACGAGCGCGATCGTGCCGATCTGGCGCCGGCCGTGGATGGTACTGGGCCGTGACACCTTCGCCGGTGACGTCCTCGCCCGCCTCGGCGTCGGCCACCTGTACGCGCGCCACGCCGAGCGCTACCCGCGCATCCCGCTGGAGGAACTGCGGGCGGCGGCCCCGGACGTCGTCGTCCTGCCCGACGAACCGTACCGCTTCACCGCCGGTGACGGGCCGGAGGCCTTTCCCGGGTTGCCGTGCGCGCTGGTCAGCGGGCGGCATCTGACGTGGTACGGGCCGTCGCTGGCCGAGGCTCCGCGGGCGCTGACCGAGGCGCTGCGAGCAGCGCGCCGCTGACCAGTCCGCGGGCGGTGTGCACGGCCGCGGTGGTCCAGGCGGTGACGAGGACCGCGTACAGGGCGACCGCGAGAGCGTCGTACGCGGCCAGGTGGGTGTGCCGGGCGAGGGCCGAGGCACCGGTGACGCAGGCGCCCACGGGGAAGGTGAAGGACCACCAGGTCATCGTGAAGCCCATGCCCTGCCGGCCGGCGCGCACCACCTGCGCGGCGGCGAACGCGAACCACAGCACGGCGAAGCCCATGACCGGAACGCCGTAGAGCAGGGCGAACACCGCGAAGCCGGTGCCGTAGGGGGCCGGCACGACGCCCGGGGCGGTGTCGGCGAACGCGCCGACGGCGGTGGTGGACTGCCCGAGCGGCCCCAGGACCAGGAACAGGGTCGGGGTGAGCGCGAGGGGCAGCGGACCCACGACGATCAGCCGGCCGAGGATCAGCGGCAGCAGGGCGAGCGTGGCCAGCAGGCTCAGCCCGAAGATCGCCACGCACGCCAGGAGCAGGGTCTCGCGCGCCTGGCCGGCGGGCAGGTGGCGCACCAGGGCGGGCCCGAGGGCGGCGGACACCATCGGCGCGACGACCGGCAGCAGCCACACGGGCGTCGCCTGGTGCGGCTCGATCCGGTGGTGCACGGCCATGACGTACGGCACCGCCACGGCCGCCACCAGCCCGACGACGGTCCCCGCCGTGAACAGCACGGTGTCCAGGGCGAGCGCGGCCGGCGTGCCGATCCAGTCCCGTCCGACGCCCGGGGCGCCGCCGTCGACGGCCAGCAGCGCCATGGACAGGCAGCCGTAGAACGGGGCCGCCGCCGGGTCCAGG
>NZ_MUBM01000288.1 GCF_002154505.1 Streptomyces carpinensis
GGCCTGGGAGGCGGGCGTGGCGGGGGAGCCGGCACCGGGCCCGACGCCGTGCAGGGCGAAGTCGATGTCGATCTCGTCGGGATCGCGACGCAGCGCGCGCAGCGTGTAGGACCGCATCACCGCCCGTACGTCGTCGGGCAGTTCCCGCCAGCCCTGCCACCAGCCGTCGCCCCGCTCGATCGGCACGACGGGCGCGGACTGGCCCGGGTGGGGCAGGAACAGGGACAGGGACTGGTCCCTGCCGTGCGACCGGAACGCGTCCAGGTCGGCTCCGGCGAAGGTGACGCGGAGCAGAGACGGACCGAGCCGCCTCGTCCGTACCACCTGGAGGGAGAAGAATCGGAACGGGGCGGCCACGGCCGTCGTCATATGTGCTCCTGAGTGGTCGTCAGGGTGCTTTGTCGGGGGAGGTCGGGGGAGGAGGAGTGCGGGTCAGGAGACCTTCTTCGCGTTCTCGATGGCCTTCGCGAGGTCCTCGAGGAGCGGGGCGCACTTGTCGTAGGACAGGATCGGCTCGGGGTTGCGGGCGATGACCTGGCCGGCCTTGACCGCGGGGAGCTTCTTCCAGGTGGCCTGGGTGATGGCGGCGGGCTGGATGGCGGAGGTGCGGTTGTCCATCATGATGATGTCGGCCGGGTACTTGTCGACGTTCTCCCAGCTCAGCGACTCGTACCAGCCGCCGCCCTGGGCCTTGGCCTTCTCCGGCGGCTCGACGAAGTCCACGCCGAGGGCCTTGAAGTACTCCAGGTCGATGGAGAGGTTGGTGCCGGAGACGTAGAACAGGTCCTGGCTGGCCGAGCCGGCCATCACCTTGATGCCGGGCTTGGCCTTGGCGGCGGCGCGCAGCCGGGCGGCCGCGTCCTCGAAGCGCTTCTTGGCCTGCGCGACCTTGTCGCCGGTGACGTCCGCGCCGAGCGACTTCGCGAGCGCGAGCATGCGCTGCAGCGGCTCGGTCATCTGGCGGTCGTAGACGGAGACGCCGACGCTGGGGGCGCCCACGGCGAGGATCTTCTTCTTCGACTCCTCCGGGACGTACCAGAGGGTGCCGGCGTCGTCGAACATCGTGGAGACGAGGACGTCGGGCGCGAGGGCCGCGTACTTCTCGATGTTGAACTGACCCCACTCGTTGCCGAGGACCGTCACCTTGCTGACGTCCATGTCGCCGGCCTGCACATCGGCCTTGCCGTCCTTGGTCGTCGTCGGACCGAAGACGCCCTTGGCCTGGATGCCGTAGTCGTACAGCGCGGCGGCGACCCCGACGAACGCGACGATGGTCGCGGGGACCTTGTCGGCCTCGGCCGTCTGCCCGCGGTCGTCCTTGAAGGTCCACGGGCCGGACTTGGCGGCCGCCGTCCCGCTGTCCGAGCCGCTGCTTTTCCCGTCGTCGTTCCCGCAGGCCGCGAGTGCGGCCCCGAAGCCGAGGGCGCCGCCGGCGGCGAGGATGCCGCGGCGGGAGAGGTGGGCGGTACGGGCATTGGGCATGGCTGTGGCTGCTTTCGAACAGGGCGGAGCGCCCGCCGGACAGGTTCGAAGGTAGGTTAGCCTAACCTCAGTTCCTGTCCAGGGATGGGGCGCTCCGTCCGTCCGCCCAGCAGCCGGCCGGCTCGGCAGCCCGCCGGCGGCCTCCCGCTGCCGGAGTGTCAGCTGGTGAGCCCCAACTCCCGGGCGATCAGCATCCGCTGGACCTCGCTCGTGCCCTCGCCGATCTCCAGGATCTTGGAGTCGCGCCACATCCGGGCGACCGGATACTCGTTCATGAAGCCGTAGCCGCCGTGGATCTGGGTGGCGTCGCGGGCGTTGTCGACCGCGATCGTCGACGAGTACAGCTTCGCCAGGGCCGCCTCCTTCTTGAAGGGCTCGCCGGCGACCAGGCGGTAGGCCGCGTCGCGCCAGGCCAGGCGTGAGGTGTGGGCCTTCATCTCCATGTCGGCGATCTTGAACTGGATCGCCTGGTTGGCGCCGATCGGCCTGCCGAAGGCCTGGCGCTCCTTGGCGTACTTCACCGACTCGTCCACACAGCCCTGGGCCAGCCCCGTCGCCAGCGCCGCGATCGCGATCCGGCCCTCGTCGAGGATGCGCAGGAACTGTGCATAGCCGCGGCCCTCCTGACCCAGCAGGTTCTCCGCCGGGACACGGACGTCGGAGAAGGACAGCTCGCGGGTGTCCGAGGCGTTCCACCCGACCTTCGAGTAGGCGGGCGCGACCGTGAAGCCGGGGGTGCCGGACGGGACGATGATCGCGGAGATGACCGGCTTCCCGTCGGGCTTGCGGTCCGTCACCGCCGTGACCGTCACCAGGCCGGTGATGTCGGTGCCCGAGTTGGTGATGAAGCACTTGGTGCCGTTGATCACCCACTCGTTCGTGTCCGGGTCCAGGCGGGCCGTGGTCCGGGTGGCCCCCGCGTCCGAGCCGCCGTCGGGCTCGGTGAGGCCGAAGGCGCCCAGGATCTCGCCCGCGCACAACCGGGGCAGCCACGTGCGCTTCTGCTCCTCGGTGCCGAACAGGTGGATCGGCATGGCGCCCAGGGAGACACCCGCCTCGAGGGTGATGGCCACGGACGAGTCCACCCGGGCCAGTTCCTCCAGCGCGATGCCGAGGGCGAGGTAGTCGCCGCCCATGCCGCCGTACTCCTCCGGGAACGGCAGGCCGAACAGGCCCATGCGGCCCATCTCCCGGACGATCTCGTACGGGAACTCGTGCCGCTCGTAGAAGTCGCCGATCTTCGGCGCCACGACGTCGTGCGCGAACCCCTCCACGGTACGGCGGAGTTCCTCCAGCTCAGGGGTCAGACGGTGGTTCATCGTCGAATCACTGCTCCTTGTGGGAGAGAGCACGCAGGGTGCGGGAGGGGCTGGGCCGGCCCAGCTGCCCGGCCATCCATTCGCTCGTGGCGACGAGGCGGGCGAGGTCGACTCCGGTGTCGATGCCGAGGCCCCGCAGCATCCACACGAGGTCTTCGGTGGCGAGGTTGCCGGTGGCGGACTTGGCGTACGGGCAGCCGCCGAGGCCGCCCGCGGAGGCGTCCACGGTGGTGACGCCGTGCTCGAGCGCGGCCAGGGTGTTGGCGAGGGCCTGGCCGTAGGTGTCGTGGAAGTGCACGCCGACGGCGCCCGTCGGCACGCCGGCCGCGTCGAGCTCCGACAGCAGCTGCCGTACATGGCCCGGGGTGGCGACACCGATCGTGTCCCCGAGGCTCAGCTCGTCGCAGCCCATGTCCAGCAGAGCCCGGCAGACCCGGACGACCTGGGCGACGGGCACCGGCCCCTCCCACGGGTCGCCGAAGCACATGGACAGGTAGCCGCGGACGTGGACGCCCGCGTCCTTCGCGCGCCGGACCACCGGATCGAAGATCGCCAGCGCCTCGTCCACCGTCCGGTTGAGGTTGGCCTTCGCGAAGGACTCGGTGGCGCTGGCGAAGACGGCGACCCGGTCCGCGCTCAGCGACAGGGCCCGCTCCAGGCCGCGCTCGTTCGGGACGAGGACGGGCAGGGCCACCGGGAGGTCGGCGACGAGCGGGAACAGCGCTTCGGCGTCGGCCAGTTGGGGCACCCACTTGGGATGGACGAAGCTGGTCGCCTCGATCGTCGTCAGGCCCGCGTCGGCGAGGCGGCGGATGAACTCCGCCTTGACCTCGGTCGGCACGGTCGCCTTCTCGTTCTGCAGTCCGTCTCGGGGGCCGACCTCGTGGATCCTGACCCGCGCGGGCAGGCCCGGCGCCGGGACGGCCATGGGGAGACCCAGGTCCTCAGTGCTCATGCCGCCGTCTCCTCCTCGGCCGCGTCGTCCTCGTCGTGCGGCTCGATGACCGCCAGCACCTGGTCCATGGCGACCGTGGTGCCCGGCGTGACGTCCAGTTCGGTGACCGTGCCGGCGTGCGGGGCGGAGACGACGTGCTCCATCTTCATCGCCTCGACCACCAGCAGGCTCTGACCCGCGGTCACCTCGTCGCCGACGGCGACCTTCACCACCGTGACCGTGCCCGGCATGGGGGCGGTGAGCGAGTCGGCGCCGGCGTGGGCCGCGCGGATGAGGGAGGCGGCGACCGGGTCGTGGTCGCGCACGTGCCAGGCGTCCCCGTCGCGGCCGAGCCAGTCGGCGGCGCGGTGGAAGGTGTGGCGTACGCCGTCGAGCGTCACGGAGACCGTGTCGCCGGTGACCGTGTGGGTGCCGCGCGGGGCGTACTCCACGGGGTCGGTCACCCGCATGGGGAAGGCCACCGGCCGGGGCTCACCGCCCAGCCGCCAGCCGCTCGGCACGGAGAACGGATCCGTCCAGCCACCGCTTCCGGGCTCCGGACGCAGTGCCTCCAGCCGTACGGCCGCGGCGGCCTCGTAGACCTCCTCCGGCACGTCCGTGGGGACCAGCTCGTCGACCACCCGCTCGACCAGGCCCGTGTCCAGCTCGCCCGCTACGACCGCCGGGTGGGCCAGCAGCCGGCGCAGGAACCCGGCGTTGGTCTGCACGCCCAGCGTGACCGTTTCCGCGAGCGCCGCGCGGAGCCTGCGCAGCGCGGTGGCGCGGTCGGGGCCGTGGGCGATCACCTTGGAGAGCATCGGGTCGTACAGGCTGCCGACCTCCGTGCCCTCGCTCAGCCCGGAATCGGTGCGCACTCCGCCGCCCTGCGGCTCGCGCAGCCGCAGCACCGTGCCACCGGAGGGCAGGAACCCGCGCGCGGGGTCCTCCGCGCACAGCCGGGCCTCGATCGCGTGACCGGAGAGGACGATGTCCTCCTGCGCGTACGGCAGGCGCTCGCCGGCCGCCACCCGCAGCTGCCACTCCACCAGGTCCAGGCCGGTGATCAGCTCGGTGACCGGGTGCTCCACCTGGAGGCGGGTGTTCATCTCCATGAAGAAGTACGACGAGGGGTCCCCGCCCGGGACGATGAACTCCACCGTGCCCGCGCCCCGGTAGCCGCAGGAGCGCGCCGCCTGGACCGCCGCCTCGCCCATGGCCGCACGGGTCGCCTCGTCGAGGAGCACGCTGGGCGCCTCCTCGATGATCTTCTGGTGGCGGCGCTGGAGGGAGCACTCGCGCTCGCCGAGGTGGATCACGTTGCCGTGGCCGTCGGCGAGGACCTGGATCTCGATGTGCCGGGGCCGGTCGACCCAGCGCTCGACGAGGAGAGTGTCGTCGCCGAAGGAGGCACGGGCCTCGCGGCGGGCGGCGGCGATCTCCTCGGCCAGCCGGTCGGCGTCGCGCACCAGTCGCATGCCCTTGCCGCCGCCTCCGGCGGACGGCTTCAGCAGCACCGGCATGCCGATCCCGAGCGCGGCCTCGGCCAGTTGCGCGTCGGTGAGTCCGGAACCGCTGGAGCCGGGCACGACCGGTACTCCGGCCGCCTTGACCGTCTCCTTCGCGCGGATCTTGTCGCCCATCAGGGAGATCGCGTCCGCCGGAGGGCCGATGAAGACCAGGCCCGCCTCCTCGCAGGCGCGCGCGAAGTCGGCGTTCTCCGCGAGGAAGCCGTACCCGGGGTGGACGGCCTGGGCGCCGGTGCGGGCGGCGGCCTCCAGCAGCCTCTCGGCACACAGGTAGCTCTCGGCCGCGGGCGCCAGACCGATCCGCACCGCGGTGTCGGCCTCGCGGACGTGCCGTGCGTCGGCGTCGGCGTCGGAGAAGACCGCAACCGAGCGCACGCCGAGCGCGCGCAGGGTGCGGATGACGCGGACGGCGATCTCTCCGCGGTTGGCCACCAGAACTGTTTCGAACATTTTTACGAGGTCCCCCTCACATCCGGAAGACGCCGAACTGGGGGTCGCCCAGCGGGGCGTTGGCGCACGCGGTCAGGGCGAGGCCGAGTACCTGGCGGGTGTCCAGCGGGTCGATCACGCCGTCGTCCCAGAGGCGGGCGGTGGCGTAGTAGGCGTTGCCCTGGCGCTCGTACTGGGCGCGGATGGGGGCCTTGAAGGACTCCTCGTCCTGAAGCGGCCACTCCTCGCCGCGCGCCTCGAGTTGGTCCCGCTTGACGGTGGCGAGCACGGAGGCGGCCTGCTCGCCGCCCATCACGGAGATCTTGGCGTTCGGCCACATCCACAGGAAGCGGGGGGAGTAGGCCCGGCCGCACATGGAGTAGTTGCCCGCGCCGTACGACCCGCCGACGACGACGGTCAGCTTGGGCACGCGGGCGCAGGCGACGGCCGTGACCATCTTGGCGCCGTGCTTGGCGATGCCGCCGGCCTCGTAGTCGCGGCCCACCATGAAGCCCGAGATGTTCTGCAGGAACAGCAGCGGGATCCCGCGCTGGTCGCACAGCTCGATGAAGTGGGCGCCCTTCTGGGCGGACTCGGAGAACAGGATGCCGTTGTTGCCGATGATCCCGACCGGGTGGCCGTGGATCCGGGCGAAGCCGGTGACCAGGGTCTGCCCGAACTCGGCCTTGAACTCGGCGAAACGCGAGCCGTCGACCACCCGCGCGATGATCTCGCGGACGTCGTAGGGGGTGCGGGAGTCGACCGGCACGGCGCCGTAGAGCCCGTAGGGGTCGACCTTGGGCTCCACCGCCTCGGTGACCTGCCAGGGGAGCGAGCCGCGCGCGGGAAGGGTGGCGACGATGTCGCGCACGATGCGCAGGGCGTGGGCGTCGTCCTCGGCGAGATGGTCGGTGACGCCGGAGATCCGCGAGTGCACCTCGCCGCCGCCCAGCTCCTCTGCGGTCACCACCTCGCCGGTGGCCGCCTTCACCAGCGGGGGGCCGCCAAGGAAGATCGTGCCCTGGTTGCGGACGATCACGGCCTCGTCGCTCATCGCCGGGACGTACGCCCCGCCGGCCGTGCAGGACCCGAGGACGGCGGCGATCTGCGGAATCCGGGCGCCGGACATCCGTGCCTGGTTGTAGAAGATCCGCCCGAAGTGCTCACGGTCCGGGAAGACCTCGTCCTGCATGGGCAGGAAGGCGCCCCCGGAGTCGACGAGGTACACACAGGGCAGGCGGTTCTCCAGGGCCACCTCCTGGGCCCGCAGGTGCTTCTTCACCGTCATCGGGTAGTACGTCCCGCCCTTGACGGTGGCGTCGTTGGCGACGATCACACACTCGCGCCCGCTGACCCGGCCGATCCCGGCGATGACCCCGGCCGCCGGGGCCTGTCCGTCGTACATCCCCTCGGCGGCCAGCGGGGCCAGCTCCAGGAAGGGCGAGCCCGGGTCGAGGAGGGTGTCCACGCGGTCGCGCGGCAGCAGCTTCCCGCGCGCGGTGTGGCGGGCCCGCGCCTTCTCGCCGCCGCCGAGCCGCGCGGCGGCGAGCTTGCCGCGCAGCTCCTCGACGAGCGCGCGGTGTGCCTGTTCGTTGGCTCGCCAGGCCTCCGATGCGGGGTCGGCCGCGCTCGTCAGCTCCGGTGCCTCGTGCATTCCTGTGGTCCCCTCACCCGGTGGTCGACGTGGTCCACTGTTAATGAGCGTTAACCCATCTCCCTCAGGTTAACGAGCGCTAACCATCCTGTCTAGAATTGTTTTCATGGCCACGCGAACCGACGCCCCCACCCGCCGCGAGCAGATCCTCAAGGAAGCCGCGCGACTCTTCGCCGAACGCGGCTTCCACGGCGTCGGGGTCGACGAGATAGGCGCCGCGGTCGGCATCAGCGGACCGGGCCTGTACCGGCACTTCGCGGGCAAGGACGCGATGCTCGCGGAGCTGCTGGTCGGCATCAGCGGTCAGCTGCTGACGGGGGCGAAGCGGCGCCTGGCGGAGTCCGACGGGGTGGCGGGCCCGGAGGCGGTCCTCGACTCGCTCATCGAGGGGCACATCGACTTCGCGCTCGACGACCGTCCCCTCATCACCTTGCACGACCGCGAGCTGGACCGCCTCCGGGACAGTGACCGCAAGCTCGTGCGCCAGCTCCAGCGGCAGTACGTCGAACTGTGGGTGGAGGTGGTCCGCCGGGTCCACCCGGACCTCGCCGAGCCGGCCGCGCGCTCGGCCGTCCACTCGGTCTTCGGCCTGCTGAACTCCACCCCGCACCTGGGACGCCGCGGCTCCCTGCCGGGGCGGGGCGCGACGGCGGAGCTGCTGCACCGGATGGCCCGGGGCGCGTTCGCGGCGGCGGGATCGCCTGCGGCGGGCTGAGCGGGGAGGGGCTGCGGGCTTCGCTCCGCGCCCCTGGGCTGCCACGCGTGACGAGCGTTACGAGTTCCCCTTCTTTACGCCTGCGCGTACTCGCCGGTACGTTTGTATGAGCAAGCGCTTAGACAGCAGCTCAGGTACGTGGAGGTGGCGGCGTGCGCCGTACGGTGTTCAACGAGGATCACGAGGCGTTCCGGGAGACCCTCCGCGCCTTCATCGAGGCCGAGGTCGTCCCCGTCTACGACGAGTGGTTCGCCGCCGGACAGGCCCCGCGCGAGTTCTACTACAAGCTCGCCGAGCTGGGACTGTTCGGGATCAACGTGCCCGAGGAGTACGGCGGCGCCGGCCTGGACACGCACAAGTTCGAGGCCGTCCAGTACGAGGAGACCGCCCGCGCGGGCGTGAACTTCGGCGGCTCCGGCGTGCACGTCCTTCTCGCGCTTCCGTACATCAAGATGCTCGCCACCGACGAGCAGAAGAAGCGGTACCTGCCCAAGTTCGTCTCCGCCGAGGAGATGTGGGCCATCGCGATGACCGAGCCCGGCACCGGCTCCGACCTCGCGGGCATGAAGACCACGGCCAAGCTCTCCGAGGACGGCACGCACTACGTCCTCAACGGCGCCAAGACCTTCATCACCGGCGGCGTCCACGCCGACAAGGTCATCGTCTGCGCCCGCACCGCCCCGGCCACCGCCGAGGACCGCCGCCACGGCATCTCCCTCTTCGCCGTGGACACCAGGTCCGAGGGCTACTCCGTGGGGCGGAAGCTGGACAAGCTCGGCCTGAAGACCTCCGACACCGCCGAGCTCGCCTTCGTCGACGTCAAGGTCCCCGTCGAGGACCTGCTCGGCGAGGAGAACAGGGGCTTCTACTACCTCGGCGCGAACCTCCCCTCCGAGCGCTGGGGCATCGCCTTCGGCGCCTACGCGCAGGCCAAGGCCGCCGTCCGGTTCGCCAAGAACTACGTGCAGGAGCGCACCGTCTTCGGCAAGCCGGTCGCCCACTTCCAGAACACGAAGTTCGAGCTGGCCGCCTGCCAGGCCGAGGTGGACGCCGCCGAGGCCGTCGCCGACCGCGCGCTCGAGGCCCTCGACGCCGGTGAGCTGACCCCCGCCGAGGCCGCCTCCGCCAAGCTGTTCTGCACCGAGGTCGCCCACCGCGTCATCGACCGCTGCCTCCAGCTGCACGGCGGCTACGGTTACATGAACGAGTACCCGATCGCCCGCCTGTACGCGGACAACCGCGTCAACCGCATCTACGGCGGCACCAGCGAGATCATGAAGACGATCATCGCCAAGAACATGGGCCTGTGAGGATCCAGGGCCCCACCGGTCCGGTTCCCGGCGACAGCCCGGTCCCGTCCCCCAAAACAGTGCAGGATACAACTGACGTATGAGTCAGGCACTTCAGTCCCTGCTCGATCTGCTCGACCTCGAGCGGATCGAGCGGGACATCTTCCGCGGTCAGTCCCGCTCCGCCGTCGTCCCGCGCGTCTTCGGCGGGCAGGTCGCGGCGCAGGCGCTGGTCGCCGCCGGGCGCACGGTCCCCGAGGACCGGCACGCGCACTCGCTGCACGCCTACTTCCTGCGCCCCGGCGACCCCGGCGCGCCCATCGTCTACACCGTCGACCGCATCCGCGACGGCCGTTCCTTCACCACCCGCCGGGTGGTCGCCGTCCAGCACGGGCAGCCGATCTTCCATCTCTCGGCGTCGTTCCAGACGTACGAGGAGGGCCTCGACCACCAGGCCCCCATGCCGCCCGCCCCGGACCCGGCGACCCTGCCCACCTCGCAGGAACGCCTGCGCGGCTACGGCCATCTCGACCCCGAGGTCGTGGAGCGCTTCGTGGAGGCCCGCGAGGCGGTCGACCTGCGCTACGTCGGCGAGCCGCCGTACGGCAGGTTCGGTGAGCCGCGCGAGCCGCACTCGCAGGTGTGGTTCCGCACCAACGGCAAGCTCGAAGGCGTCATAGACCAACCGCTGCTGCACGTCGTGCTCGCCACGTACGTCTCCGACATGACGCTGCTCGACTCCGTCCTGCTCGCGCACGGCCGCGGCGGCTGGGCGGTCGGCGACGTCGTCGGGGCCTCGCTGGACCACGCGATGTGGTTCCACCGGCCGTTCCGGGCCGACGAGTGGCTGCTGTACGACCAGGAGTCGCCCTCGGCCCACGGCGGGCGCGGCCTCGGGCAGGCGCGCATCTACACGCAGGACGGGCGCCTGGCCATCTCGGTCATCCAGGAGGGCGTGGTCCGCGTACCCCGCCCGTAGCCCTGGTCCCGCCCTGGCCGGTCCCGCCCGGGCCCTGTCGTCGGACTCCCGTCTGCCCAGCGACGCCATCCACCCACTCTCGCCGCCGCCCAGGCCCGAACGACCGAACCTAGGCCAGTCCCGCCTGGTCCAGCAGATACGCCGTCATCGGGTCGTAGTACCGGGGGCTGACCACGTGGTCGTCCAGCGGGACGGTCACCTGGACGGTGCCCTCGGCCTCCGCGAGGAAGAGCGCCGGGTCGTTGCAGTCGGCGTAGCCGACGGAGTCCACGCCGTGCTGACCGGCGTAGCCCGCCCAGCCGTGGTCGGCGACGACCAGGTCCGGCAGCGGGCGCCCCTCGCGCTCCAGTCCGGTGAGGATCGCGCGCATCGGCTCGCCGGAGTGGGTGTGCCACAGCGTCGCGCCGTGCTCCAGCACCGCCACGTCCGCGAACTGCATGACATAGCCCTCGTCCGTCTGAAGTCCGTCCGGGATGACGACGATCTCGCACCCGGCGGCGCGCAGCGCGGCGGCCGTGGCGCGGTGCACGTCGAGCAGGCCGCCGGGGTGGCCCGTGGCGAACAGCACCCGCTGCCGGCCGTCGGCCGCCTTGCGCAGCCGGCCGGCCATCCGGTCCAGGCCGGCCACGGTCAGCTCGGGATCGATGGTGTCCTGGCCGTACCGGTGCTCCGGGTCGTCGCTGACACCTACCCGTTCCGCCATCACCGCGAGGACGTCCTGCTCGTCGCTCCAGCGGTCGCCGAGTTCCAGTCCGAGCCAGAAGTTGCGGTCGCCGTTCGACAGCTTGCGGTAGTGGGAGAGGTTGTTCTCGCGGGGGGTGGCGACGTCCCCGGCGATGCGGGTCTTCACGAGGTGGTCGAGGAGTTCGGCACGGCTGGGTGTCCCGGGTATCGGCATGCCACCCATTGTGATGCAGTGATCCGTCTGCGTCCCCGGTGTCCCGGCTCCTGGGACACGGGTCACGCGGGCCCGCCGGCCATGCCCTCATGCAGGTCACCTGGGTCACGCAGGTCGCGCCGGTGATGCCGTCGCGCCGCTCGCGCCGGCACACCCGTCCGGCCCGGCCCGTCAGGCGCCCGTCCGCCTACGCCCGTCCGGCCACGCCCGTCCCCTCCCGTCCCGCCGGTCAGGTCCTGCGCAGCGCGAACCACAGCTCCATGCGCGCGTCCGGGTCGTCCAGGTCGGTGTCCAGGAGGGCGGCGCAGCGGGCGATGCGCTGGCGGACGGTGTTGCGGTGCACGGCCAGGGCGACCGCGGTGCGGTCCCAGCTGCCGTGCAGGGAGAGCCAGGTGCGCAGGGTCTCGGTGAGCGCGGGGACCGTGGCGATGGGGGCCAGCAGCGCGTGGGCGTGGGCGTCGGCCTCGTCGGGCGGGAGCAGGTCGGTGAGGCCGCGGCCGCCGCCGTGGGCGCCGTGCCGTACCAGCGGGGCTCGGGTGGCGCGGGCGCGGGCCAGGGCGCGGGCCGCCTGGGTGTCGGCGGCCGGCCAGTCGGACGGGGCGACGGCGGCGCTGACGCCGAGCGTCCAGCCGCGCTGCGGGCCCGGTTCACGCTCGGCGGGGACGAGTACTCGTACGACGCCGCCGGCGAGGTCGACCAGCGCCGACCCGAGGGCGGCACCGAGCGCGGAGGCCGCGACCGCGTCGGCGGCCTGCGCGCCCGGCCGCGCGTGCACGACGACCCACCGTCCGTCCCCGAGCAGCGGCGCGACCTCCTCGGGCGGGGAGCCCAGCAGCAGCCGCACCAGCGCCGAGGAGCGCGCCGCCCCCGCACCGCTCTGGTGCTCGCCGGTGAGCAGGGTGAGCAGTACGGCGGCCACGGAGGCGATGGTGTGGTCGCCCGGGACACGGTGCGGGGAGTCGACGGCGAGCACGAAACCACCTCCGGTGCCCAGGGTGTAGGCGGCGAGGTGACGGCCCGCGACGGTGTCGGTGGCGGAGGAGCGGTCGCGGCTGGTGACGAGCCGGGCCAGCGCGTCCAGCGCGTCCCGCACCTCGGGCGGCTGCCCCTCGCGCCCCGCCTTTGCGACCCGGGTGCCCTCGGGTCCGTACAGCACCGTCCGGCCGCCCACGCGCTGGGCCAGCTGGCGCAGCACCGACGGCACCGGGTCGGGGCGGGACGCGGCGGCGGCCAGGCTCTGCTGGGCCTCGGTGACACGGCGGAGTTCGGCCAGGCGGGCCTGGGCCATCAGCTGCCAGACGGCGCGGGCGACACCGGAGAAGGTGGTCTGCGGCGGCACTTCGAGCAGCGGCAGGCCGTGCGCGTCACAGGCGGCCACCAGGGCGGCGGGCACCGTGTCGTGCACCGGCGCCACACCGAAGCCGAGGGCCGCGCCGCCCGCGGCGACGATCCGCGAGACGTACTCGTCGAAGTACCTGCTTCCGGCATCCGCGATCGCCGCCCGGGGGACGTGGACGCCCGCCGACAGCAGCAGCTCGCCACCGAGCAGATAGGGATAGGGGTCGGCCATCTCCGAGGTGTGCGCCCAGTGGATCGCGATGCCGGGACCGGACGGCCCGGCGATCTGCCGCAGGGCCAGGTCCTCGCGGGCCAGCAGCGCCGAGAGCGGGATCGGTGGGGTCGGTGGGACCGCTGGGGCGGACGGAAACGGAGTGTCCTGCATGATGTGCGTTCCCTCCACTCCGGCACGTTCGAATGGATGAAAAGTACACTTCGCAGTCGCTTTCCGGCCACCTAGTGTCGGTCCGGACCGGCAGCCACGGGTACGGGCGGATGTCCCCGCGAGCCGTTGCCGACGTCCCTGGTCTCAGGAAACCCACACGTATCTGCAAACGACACGCCACCGGGATGTGCGCGAAGGAGGGCCCCACATGGCCGTCGACTACACAGTGATCGTCGTCTATCTGGCCGGGATGCTGGCCATGGGCTGGTGGGGCATGCGCCGCGCCAAGTCCAAGAGCGAGTTCCTGGTGGCGGGCCGCCGCCTCGGACCCGCGATGTACTCCGGCACCATGGCGGCGATCGTCCTCGGCGGCGCGTCCACCATCGGCGGTGTGGGCCTCGGCTACAAGTACGGGCTCTCCGGGGCCTGGATGGTGGTCACCATCGGCCTCGGCCTGCTGGCCCTGTCCGTCTTCTTCTCCGCCCGCATCGCCCGGCTGAAGGTCTACACCGTCTCCGAGATGCTCGACCTGCGCTACGGCGGCAGGGCGGGCGTCATCTCCGGCGTGGTCATGTGGGCGTACACCCTCATGCTCGCGGTCACCTCCACCATCGCCTACGCCACGATCTTCGACGTGCTGTTCGACATGAACCGCACGGTCGCGATCGTCCTCGGCGGCGCGATCGTCGTCGCCTACTCGACCCTCGGCGGCATGTGGTCCATCACGCTGACCGACATGGTGCAGTTCGTGGTCAAGACGATCGGTGTGCTGCTCCTGCTGCTGCCCATCGCCGTCATCAAGGCGGGCGGCTTCAGCGAGATGAAGGCCAAGCTGCCGACCTCGTACTTCGACCCGCTGGGCATCGGCGGCGAGACCATCTTCACCTACGTGCTGATCTACACCTTCGGCATGCTCATCGGCCAGGACATCTGGCAGCGCGTGTTCACCGCGCGCAGCGACCGGACGGCCCGCTACGGCGGCACCGTCGCCGGCACCTACTGCCTGGTCTACGCCCTGGCCGGCGCCGTCATCGGCACCGCCACCAAGGTGCTCTACCCGAACCTGGGCAGCGCCGACGACGCCTTCGCCACCATCGTCAAGGCCGAACTGCCCGTCGGCGTCCGCGGGCTGGTGCTGGCCGCCGCCCTGGCCGCCGTGATGTCGACCTCCTCGGGAGCGCTGATCGCCTGCGCCACCGTCGCCAACAACGACATCTGGTCGCGCCTGAAGGGCGCCGTCCGCAGCACCGACGAAGCGCACGACGAGGTCAAGGGTAACCGCGCCTTCATCCTGATCATGGGCGTCGTGGTGATCGGCACCGCCATCGCGCTCAACGACGTCGTCGAGGCGCTCACCGTGGCGTACAACCTGCTCGTCGGCGGGCTGCTGGTACCCATCCTCGGCGGGCTGCTGTGGAAGCGCGGCACCGTGCAGGGCGCGCTCGCCTCCGTGATCGTCGGCGGCCTCGCGGTCATCGGCCTGATGGCGGGCTACGGCATCCTCGCCAACGAGCCCGTCTACTACGGCCTGTTGTCCTCCCTCGTCGCCTACGTCGCCGTGTCCCTGGCGACCCGGCCCACCGACGAGGCCGTCCTCACCGTCTGGCGGGAACGCCTCGCCGGGCGGAACCCCGAACTCGCGTCCGAACCGGTCCCGGCTCACCAGTAGAGTCGTCTGGAAAGCAGTACATGCGCGACGAAGCGCAGGAAAGAAGGCATTTCACCATGAGCAGCAACGAGACGCCCCGCGGCCCCGTCGACTCCTCCCGCATCCCGCGGTACGCCGGTCCCGCGACCTTCGCCCGGCTGCCCCGCCTGGACGAGGTCGGTACGGCCGACGTCGCCGTGGTGGGCGTGCCGTTCGACTCCGGCGTCTCGTACCGGCCGGGCGCCCGCTTCGGCGGCAACGCCATCCGCGAGGCGTCCCGGCTGCTGCGCCCCTACAACCCGGCGCAGGACGCCTCCCCGTTCGCCCTCGCCCAGGTCGCGGACGGCGGCGACATCGCCGTGAACCCGTTCAACATCAACGAGGCCGTGGACACCATCGAGGCGGCGGCCGACGACCTCCTGGGCACCGGCGCCCGCCTGATGACCCTCGGCGGCGACCACACCATCGCCCTGCCGCTGCTGCGCTCGGTGGCGAAGAAGCACGGCCCGGTGGCGCTCCTGCACTTCGACGCCCACCTCGACACCTGGGACACCTACTTCGGCGCCGAGTACACCCACGGCACCCCGTTCCGGCGCGCGGTGGAGGAAGGCATCCTCGACACCTCCGCCCTCTCCCACGTCGGCACCCGCGGCCCGCTGTACGGCAAGCAGGACCTCACCGACGACGAGAAGATGGGCTTCGGCATCGTCACCTCCGCCGACGTCTACCGTCGTGGCGCCGACGAGGTGGCCGACCAGCTGCGCCAGCGCATCGGCGACCGCCCGCTGTACATCTCCATCGACATCGACTGCCTCGACCCGGCCCACGCCCCCGGCACCGGAACCCCCGAGGCGGGCGGCATGACCTCCCGCGAACTGCTGGAGATCCTGCGGGGCCTGGCCTCCTGCAACCTGGTCTCCGCGGACCTCGTCGAGGTCGCGCCGGCCTACGACCACGCCGAGATCACCTCCGTGGCGGCCTCCCACACCGCCTACGAACTGACCACGATCATGAGCCGCCAGATCGCCGCGGCCCGCAACGCATGACCGTCTGACATGACCGTCTGAGGAGACCGAACCCCAGTGACGCACGACCACGACCTGGTGCTCCGCCCCACGCCCGCGCAGACGGAGGCGGCGCTCAACCCTCCCCCCGGCCGCAACGGCGGAGACCTGGTCGTGGAGACCCTGGCCGGGCTCGGCGCGACCACCGTCTTCGGCCTGCCAGGCCAGCACGCCCTCGGCATGTTCGACGCACTGCGCCGCTCCGACCTGAGCTACGTCGGCCTGCGGGTGGAGAACAACGCGGGGTTCGCGGCCGACGCCTACGGCCGGATCACCGGCGAGGCCGCACCCCTGCTGCTGTCGACGGGCCCGGGAGCCCTCACCTCCCTGGCCGCGCTCCAGGAGGCGGCGGCGGCCTCCGCGCCGGTCCTGGCGATCAGCAGCCAGATCCCCACGGCCGGGCTCGGCGGCGGCCGCCACGGCTACCTGCACGAACTCCCCGACCAGGCCGCCTCGTTCCGGGGCGTGGTGAAGTCGGTCCACACCGTCCGCGCCCAGTCCCAGATCCCGTCGGCCATCGCCGCGGCCTGGAAGTCGGCGCTCACGGCCCCGCACGGCCCGGTCTGGGTGGAGATCCCGCAGGACGTCCTGCTGGCCGCGACGCACCTGCCGGTGGTGACGGCGATGGACGCGACACCGGAGGAGCTCGTCCCGCGCCCCGAACTCACCGCGCTCGCGGCCGACCTGCTGTCGAAGGCCGCCCGCCCGGCGGTCGTCGCGGGCGGGGGGGTGGTCAGGGCGGACGCCTCCAGGAAGCTGCGGGCCCTGGCGGAGAAGCTGAACGCCCCGGTCGTCACCACCTTCGGCGGCAAGGGCGCCTTCCCCTGGGAGCATCCGCTGTCCCTCCAGTCCTGGCTGGAGGACCGGCACACCACCGACTTCCTGGAGGACGCGGACGTCCTGCTGGTGGTGGGCTCCGGCCTCGGTGAACTGTCCTCGAACTACCACACGTTCAAGCCCCGGGGCCGAGTGATCCAGATCGAGGCGGACCTCGGCAAGCTGGAGTCCAACCACCCCGCCCTCGGTATCCACGCGGACGCCCGACCGGCGCTGCAGGCGCTGCTGGAGACGGTGGAGGAGCGCGCGGACGAGGACGCCACGCACCGCGTACGGGAGGTGCTGAGCAAGGTCCGCGACCGGATCGCCGCTCAGGAACTCACCCTGGAGCAGCACGTGCTGGCCTCGGTGCGGCGCGCCCTGCCCGCCGACTCCCCGTCCTTCTGGGACATGACGATCCTGGCCTACTGGGCCTGGTCGGCCTTCGACGCCAAGTCCCCCAACACCATGCACTCGGCGCAGGGTGCCGGCGGCCTCGGCTACGGCTTCCCGGCGGCGCTCGGCGCTGCGGCGGCCGATCCGACCCGTCCGGTCCTCGCCGTCTCGGGCGACGGCGGCGCCCTGTACTCGATCGCCGAGCTGGCCACGGCACGCCAGTACGACCTGAACGTCACCTGGCTGATCGTCGACGACGGCGGCTACGGCATCCTGCGCGAGTACATGACCGACGCCTTCGGCGAGCCCACGGCGACGGAACTGACCCGTCCGGACTACGTGGCCCTGGCCGAGTCGTTCGGCGTCCCGGGCATCCGTACGACCCCCGAGTCCCTGGAGGCCGACCTGGCGAAGGCCCTGGCCGCCCCGGGCCCCTCGGTGGTCGTGCTGCCGGCGGTGCTGCGCATGTTCGCGCCGACGCACCTCGGCTGACGGGGGGAGGAACGGCCGGCGGGTCACGACCTCCGGCTTCACCGTGAGCGGCGGCTCCACCGCACCCGCCGCCCTGACGTGCGGCAGTCCCTGATGCCGGCCGGGAGCGGCCGCGGCGTCCAGCAGTCCGGTGGCGGCCGGGCTCCGGTCGCGGCTGCGCCGGCGGTCGCGGGAAGCGCGTCGGGTAACGACTAGTCAAACCCTCGCCGCCCGCACAACCATTCGCCCGATGCTGTGCGTCAACTGGGTATGACTCACTGGATATCCCGACGCGCCAGAGCGCTGGCGGCGATCGGTGTCGGCGCCGGGATGCTCGTTCCCTGCGTGGCCGCCGCGACGCCCGCCGCGGCCGCCCCGGCCACCGTCAGCTGCACGTCCGGCAAGGCCGGTCTGGCGGCCAAGCTGCAGAAGGACATCACCGCTGCGATGGTGGGCCGCAAGGGCACCATCGCCGTCGGTCTGCGCGACCGCAGCACCAACACCACCTGCACGCTGAGGGAGTCGAGCGCCTACGACTCGGCCAGCGTGGTCAAGGTGACCGTCCTCGCCACACTGCTGTGGGACAACAAGAAGCACAACCGCTACCTGACCGACCGCGAGGTCACGCTCACCCGGGCGATGATCACCCAGTCGGACAACAACGCGACCAGCAGCCTGTGGAAGCAGCTGGGCATGACCAAGATCAAGGGCTTCCTGGCCGCGGCCGGCATGACCCAGACCAAGCCGGGCACGGGCGGCTACTGGGGCCTGACCCAGATCACCGTGCGCGACGAGCAGAAGCTGCTCGGCCTGATCACGGCCAAGAACTCGGTGCTGAGCGACAACTCCCGGGCCTACATCCTCAAGCTGATGGGCCAGGTCGTCTCCTCCCAGCGCTGGGGCACGCCCGCCGGGGCGCCGTCCTCCGTGGCCGTGCACGTCAAGAACGGCTGGCTCCAGCGCGCCACCCACGGCTGGCGGGTGCACAGCGTGGGCACCTTCAACGGCGCCGGGCACGACTACATGATCACGGTGCTGACGCAGGACAACAGCACCATGAGCTACGGCGTGACGACCATTCAGAACATCGCCAAGGCCATCCACAAGGACCTCGTCCCGACGACGGCCGGCACGGCGCGCTACGCCCCGACGACCGCGCCCAAGGAGGCGTTCGTGGCGGTGCCTCCGGCCGGTTGACGCACCGGCGGAAGCCTCCGCCTCGGCCGTCCGGCTGCCCTACGGTGAAGGTCATGCCTCTGAGAACCTAACTCGCGGCCTTCCCCGCCGGCCTGGCGGCGGCCACCTGCCTGAGCGGTCTCACCGCCGGGCCGGCCGCCGCCAACTCGCCGTCCGGCCCCCCGTGTTCGCCGTCCGTCTCGCTGGACCGCTTCTCCGACGGGCTCGACAAGGCGACGTACCGGGGCGAGTTCGTCGGCAACCTCTCCGCGCTCGCGGTGGACCGGCACGGCGACCTCGTCGCGCTCTCCGACCGCTCTTCGCTGTTCACCCTGGACCGCCGCACCCTGAGGCCGACCGGGGTCGTCCGGCTCGCCGACGAGAACGGCGCCGTGCTCGACTCCGAGGGACTCGTCGTCGACGGTGACGGCACCCGCCTGGTCACCTCCGAGACCGAGCCGTCCGTGCGCCGCTACTCCCGCGACGGCCGCATCCTCGACCGCCTCCCCGTGCCGGACGCCCTGAAGGTCGCCCCGGCCGGCCGTGCCACCGCCAACCAGACCTTCGAGGGTCTGACCCTGCTGCCCGGCGGACACACCCTGCTCGCCTCGACGGAGTACACGATCTCCGGTGACACTCCGGCATCGTCCGCTTCCAGACCTGGCAGCGGACCGAGCGCGGCCACTTCCGGCTGGCCGCCCAGTACGCCTACCGCACGGACCCCGGCCTCGGCGTGCCCGAGGTCCAGGCGACCCCCGACGGCCGGCTGCTGGTCCTGGAGCGCGGCTACACCTCCGGTGTCGGCAACACCGTCCGCCTCTACCTCGCCGACCCGCGGGGCGCGACGGACACCGGCGGCACAAAGAACCTGACCGGACAGCCGGGCGTCCGGCTGATCCACAAGACCCGCCTCGCCGACATCGCCGACTGCCCCTCCCCGGAGCCACGGCCAAGCAGCCCCAGCCCAACCCGCTCCTGGACGACATCGAGGGCATGACGGTCACCGGCCGGGACACCCGCGGCCGCCTGAGGGTCCTCCTGGTCAGCGACGACAACCAGAACCCGGTACAGACGACCCGCTTCTACCACCTGCGGGTACGCCTCTGAGCGCCGCGACCGACCCAGTCGCCGTCCTTCGGAATATTGCGGAGGGATGAAATCCGCTCCGGCCCGTGTTGGTGCCTTGCGGAAGATCAGGTCGTCAGGGAGGCACCGACGTGGCAGCGCAACCGGGGGAGACACGAGGGTGGGCCCGCAGACTCGTCTCGTACGCGTGGCGCCACCCCAAGGACGTCGTCCTCGCCCTCGGCGCCTCCCTCGGCGGCATGGCCGTCATGGCGGTCGTCCCGCTGATCACCAAGGTGATCATCGACGACGTGATCGGCGACCACAGCCGCGCCATGGCCCCCTGGGCGGGCTCCCTGGTGGGCGCCGCGCTCCTCGTCTACGTCCTGACCTACGTCCGCCGCTACTACGGCGGACGGCTCGCCCTCGACGTCCAGCACGACCTGCGGACGGAGATGTACGGGACGATCACCCGGCTGGACGGCCGCCGCCAGGACGAGTTGTCCACCGGACAGGTGGTCGGCCGCGCCACCAGCGACCTCCAGCTGATCCAGGGCCTGCTCTTCATGCTGCCGATGACCATCGGCAACGTGCTGCTCTTCCTGATCTCCCTGATGATCATGGCCTGGCTGTCGCTGCCGCTGACCCTGGTCGCCCTGGCCGTGGCCCCCGCCCTCGGCTGGATCGCCCGGCGCAGCCGCACCAGGCTGCACCCCGCCACCTGGTACGCGCAGGCGCAGGCCGCCGCCGTCGCCGGGGTGGTGGACGGCGCAGTGAGCGGGGTCCGCGTGGTGAAGGGGTTCGGGCAGGAGGACCAGGAGACCGCCAAACTGCGGGCGGTCGGGCGGCGGCTGTTCGCCGGGCGGCTGCGGACCATCCGGCTGAACGCGAAGTTCACCCCCGCCCTCCAGGCCGTGCCCGCCCTCGGCCAGGTCGCCATGCTCGCGCTCGGCGGCTGGCTCGCCGTGCGCGGTCACATCACGCTCGGCACCTTCGTCGCCTTCTCCACCTACCTCGCCCAGCTGGTCGGCCCGGTCCGGATGCTCGCCGTGGTTCTCACCGTCGGGCAGCAGGCGCGGGCCGGCACCGAGCGGGTGCTGGAGCTGATCGACACCGAGCCGACGCTGACCGGCGGCACCAAGGAGCTGCCCGACGACGCGCCCGCGACCGTCGAGTTCGACGACGTGTCCTTCGGCTACACCGACGGCCGCCCGGTCCTGACGGGCCTGTCCTTCGAGATCCGCCCCGGCGAGACCCTCGCCGTCGTCGGCTCCTCCGGCTCCGGCAAGTCCACGGTCTCGCTGCTGCTGCCGCGCTTCTACGACGTCACCCACGGCGCCGTCCTCGTCGGCGGGCACGACGTGCGCGAGCTGACCCTGGACTCGCTGCGCGCCGCGATCGGCCTCGTCCCCGAGGACTCCTTCCTCTTCTCCGACACCGTCGGCGCCAACATCGCCTACGGCCGTCCCGACGCCACCCAGGAGCAGATCGAGGCCGCCGCCCGCGCCGCCCAGGCGGACCGTTTCATCGCCGAGCTGCCCGAGGGGTACGACACCAAGGTCGGCGAGCAGGGCCTGACCCTCTCCGGCGGCCAGCGCCAGCGCGTCGCCCTCGCCCGCGCCATCCTCACCGACCCGCGCCTGCTCGTCCTGGACGACGCCACCTCCGCCGTGGACGCCCGCGTCGAGCACGAGATCCACGAGGCGCTCAAGCAGGTCATGGAGGGCAGGACCACCCTGCTCATCGCGCACCGGCGCTCCACGCTGGGCCTCGCCGACCGCATCGCCGTCCTCGACCAGGGCCGTCTCGCCGACATCGGCACCCACGACGAACTCCAGGAGCGCTGCGCCCTCTACCGCCGTCTCCTCACCGACCCCGACGAGCTGGGCGGAGTCTCGCCCGGCCATGCCCAGCCCGCCGCGCCTCCGGAGGACACCTCCGTGCGCGACGAGCTGGACGCCGAGTTCGACGCCGAGCGCGGGGTGACCCCGCGGCTGTGGACCGGCGACCGCGAGCCGAAGGACACCGCCCTGGCGGGCACCCCCGCCACCCCGGAACTGCTCGCCCAGGTGGAGGCACTGCCGCCCGCGACCGACACCCCGGACATCGACGAGAACCGGGCCGTCGAACCCGAGGGCTCCTACGGCCTGCGCCGGCTCCTGCACGGCTTCGGGCTGCCCCTCCTCGCCAGCCTGCTCCTGGTCGCCGTGGACGCCGGCATGGGACTGCTGCTGCCCGTCCTGATCCGGCACGGCATCGACCAGGGCGTCACCAAGATGGCACTCGGCGCCGTCTGGGCGGCCTCCCTGCTCGGCCTGCTGGCCGTGCTGGTGCAGTGGGCGGCGCAGATCGGCGAGAGCCGGATGACCGGCCGCACCGGCGAACGGGTCCTGTACACGCTGCGACTGAAGATCTTCGCCCAGCTCCAGCGGCTCGGCCTGGACTACTACGAGCGCGAGCTGACCGGCCGGATCATGACGAGGATGACGACGGACGTCGACGCCCTCTCCACGTTCCTCCAGACGGGCCTGGTCACCGCGTTCGTCTCGGTCGTCACCTTCCTGGGGATCATGGTCGCCCTGCTCGTGATCGACGTGCAGCTGGCCCTGGTCGTCTTCACGACGCTGCCGCCGCTGTTCGTCGCCACCTTCTTCTTCCGCCGGGCGAGCGTGAAGGCGTACCAGCTGGCCCGCGAACGGGTGTCGGTGGTCAACGCCGACCTCCAGGAGTCGGTGGCCGGGCTGCGGATCGTGCAGGCCTTCCGGCGCGAGCGGGACGGCGGGCGGCGGTTCGCCGAGCGCAGCGACAGCTACCGCCAGGCCCGTATCCGGGGCCAGTGGCTCATCTCGCTGTACTTCCCCTTCGTGCAGTTCCTGTCCTCGGTCGCGGCGGCCTGTGTGCTGATCGCGGGCGCGGGCCGGGTCGAGGCGGCCACGCTGACCACGGGCGCCCTGGTGGCGTACCTGCTGTACATCGACCTGTTCTTCGCGCCGGTCCAGCAGCTCTCCCAGGTCTTCGACGGCTATCAGCAGGCCACCGTCTCCCTCGGCCGCATCCAGGAACTGCTCCAGGAGCCGACGTCCACGAGGACCGCCGCCGAGCCCCGGGACGTCTCCGCGCTGCGCGGCGAGATCGCCTTCGAGGACGTGCACTTCGCCTACGGCGCCGGCGACGAGAGCGAGGAGGCGCTGACCGGGATCGACCTGCGCATCCCCGCCGGGCAGACCGTCGCCTTCGTCGGCGAGACCGGCGCGGGCAAGTCGACCCTGGTCAAGCTGGTGGCCCGGTTCTACGACCCGACCGGCGGCCGGGTCACGGTCGACGGCACGGACCTGCGCGCGCTGGACCTCACGGCGTACCGGCACCGGCTCGGGGTCGTGCCGCAGGAGGCGTACCTCTTCCCGGGCACGGTCCGCGACGCCATCGCCTACGGGCGTCCGGACGCCACCGACGCCGAGGTGGAGGCCGCCGCGCGGGCGGTCGGCGCGCACGAGATGATCGCCACGCTCGAGGGCGGCTATCTGCACGAGGTCGCCGAGCGCGGCCGCAACCTGTCGGCCGGGCAGCGCCAGCTGATCGCGCTGGCCCGGGCCGAACTCGTCGACCCCGACGTGCTGCTCCTGGACGAGGCGACGGCCGCCCTCGACCTGGCCACCGAGGCCCAGGTCAACCAAGCCACCGACCGGCTCGCGGGCCGCCGTACCACACTGGTGGTCGCCCACCGCCTGACCACGGCCGCCCGCGCGGACCGGGTGGTGCTGATGGACCACGGCCGGGTCGCCGAGGACGGCACGCACGAGGAGCTGCTGGCCCGCGGCGGCCGGTACGCCGAGCTGTGGCGGACCTTCGCCGGCGCGCCGGAGCCGGAGGAGCCGGTCAGCGCCGCCCGTTGAGTCCGCGCGCACCACGCGCCGTGCAACCTTTCGACGCATGTCGTGCGTCCGTACACCTGTACGTGAATGTGCGTCATGTTCGAGGAGGGGCGACCGTGGACCGTGGTGGGGTGCGCCGGCGGCTGGCCCTCGGCCTGGCCGTCCTGACCGGATCGGTGACGCTGGCGCTCGCCCTGCCCGGCGCCGCGCAGGCGGCGGCCTCCACCTGCTCCGGCCGGGAGGTCAGGACGCTGCCGTTCTCCACCGGTTCCGTGCACGTCTACCGGCAGGGCGGCTACCTCTGCGCCGTCACGACTCCCGACCACCCCGGCCGCAAGCAGGCGATGTCCGTCACCGTGCAGGCCCGCGGCAACCGCCCGGTCACGGACAAGGGCCGCTACTCGTACCACGCCGGCCCGGTGACCGTGCACGCCGGCCACCGCTGCGTGCGGGTGGGCGGATCGGTGGGGAGCGGATCCGTACGGAGCGGCTGGATCCTGTGCTGAGAGGCTGACACGTCACCCGTATTTCCCGGACTCCCCTGGTGCGCACCCGAGTTGCTCCGATAGCTTCCGGCGCACATCTGTCTCACAGGGGAGTGTGCATGCGCAACGCGCTCAGATGGCTGCTCGCGCTCACGGTGTTCATCGGCACGCTGAGTACGGCGGAGGCGGCCACCGCGGCCCAGCCGGAGGCCACGAACACCGCGAGCAGCACGGACGCCGACATCAAGGACCGGCTCCTGGCCGTCCCGGGCATGAGCCTGATCGAGGAGAAACCCTATCCCGGCTACCGCTTCTTCGTCCTGAACTACACCCAGCCGGTCGACCACCGCGACCCGGCCAAGGGCACCTTCCAGCAGCGGATCACCGTGCTGCACAAGGGAGTCGACCGCCCGACGGTCTTCTACACCGGCGGCTACAACGTCTCCACGAACCCGAGCCGGCGCGAGCCGACGCAGATCGTGGACGGCAACCAGGTCTCCCTGGAGTACCGCTTCTTCACTCCGTCCCGGCCGAGCCCGGCCGACTGGTCCAAGCTGGACATCTGGCAGGCCGCGAGCGACCAGCACCGCCTCTTCCAGGCGCTGAAGCAGGTCTACACCCACAAGTGGATCGCCACGGGCGGCTCCAAGGGCGGCATGACGGCGACCTACTACAAGCGCTTCTACCCCAAGGACATGGACGGCGTGGTCGCCTACGTCGCTCCCAACGACGTCGTGAACGACGAGGACTCCGCCTACGACCGCTTCTTCGCCGGCGTCGGTACCAAGGAGTGCCGCGACCGGCTGAACGCCGTGCAGCGCGAGGCGCTGGTGCGCCGCGAGCCGCTGGAGAAGAAGTACGCGCAGTACGCCGCCGAGAACGGCTACACCTTCACCACCATCGGCAGCCTGGACCGGGCCTACGAGGCGGTCGTCCTCGACTACGTGTGGGGCTTTTGGCAGTACAGCCTGCTCAAGGACTGCGACACGATCCCCGCCGACGCGAAGAACGCCACCGACCAGGCGATCTGGGACTCCGTGGACACCATCTCCGGCTTCTCCGCCTACACCGACCAGGGCCTTGAGACCTACACGCCGTACTACTACCAGGCGGGCACGCAGCTGGGCGCGCCCACCATCCACTTCCCGTACATCGAGAAGCAGCTGATCCGCTACGGCTACCAGCCGCCGCGCAACTTCGTGCCCCGCTCCATCCCGATGCGGTTCCAGCCGTCGGCGATGCGGGACGTGGACACCTGGGTGCGTCACCACGCGGACCACATGCTCTTCGTCTACGGGCAGAACGACCCGTGGGGCTCGGAGCGGTTCCGTCTCGGGCAGGGGGCACGGGACTCGTACGTCTTCACGGCCCCGGGCATGAACCACGGCGCGAACGTCGCGGGCCTCGTACCGGACCAGAAGGCGCTCGCCACGGCGAGGATCCTCCAGTGGGCGGGGGTCGCCTCCCCGGCGGTCCAGGCCGATCCGGCGGCGGCCAGGCCGCTGGCCCGCCACGACGCGAAGCTGGACGTGCGGGACGTGGAGCGGGAACCCGCGCTCAGGCCGTAGCACCCGCCGCAGCCGCAACGGGCAGGGGCTGCGCCCGGGTTCACATCCTCCGGGCGCAGCCGACCGGGTCCTTCCCGCCGAGCTGGACGTAAAGGGCGGTCGTCGGCGGGCACTGGGCGCGGGTGCGCACCGCGCGGATCACCTTGTACTCGGGTCTCGTGCTGCCCGACCCGTCGCAGGCGGTCTCCCGCACCTGGCCGCGACGGACGCCGTGGACGCAGTCGCCGACGACGGTGCGCGGGCCGCCCCCGCCGCCGGGATCGCCCGGGTGCGGGGGCTCCAGGTTGCGCATGCAGGCGTAGCCCCGCGGGATCGCGCCGTCGCCGTCGCCGTC
>NZ_MUBM01000289.1:0-3409 GCF_002154505.1 Streptomyces carpinensis
GGCCGGGGCGGAGGCCGGGGAACCGGTGGCGGAGGAGTCGGCGCTCGTGGGGCCGCCGCTCGGCGCCAGATCGCGGGCCAGGGCGGCGAAGTCGACGAACCCCGTGGCCTCCAGGGCCCTGATCTGCTCCAGCACCGTCGTGTTCGCGTCGTCGGCGAGGTCGCGCACGAGCGAGTTCTGTGTGCTCGCGCGCACCTCGGCGGCGAGTGTGAAGATCTTCCCCTGCGCGAGCCGTGAAATGCCGGCGAACCTGCGGTCGTAGTCCTCGCCCTGCGCTCCGTTCAGCGTGTCCAGCCACTGCTTCTGCCGGGCCGTCGGCTCGTCGGGCAGCGGCAGCCCGAGCCCGGCGGCCACGTCGCGCACCCGCCGGTCGAGGGAGGTGTGCCCCTGCACGAGGTGCCGGCCCGCCGACCGTACGGCGTCGGTGGTGCCCTTCTCCTCCGCCTGCTGCCCGGCGGTCAGTTCCCACAGCCCGGTCAGCCGGACGTTCGTGACGAAGTCGCGGTCGAGCTCGGACAGCGGCCCGTACTGCGTGGCCACGGTCCGGGCGCTCAGCAGGTCCGGGGGCGTGGCGGACCGGTGGGTGTACGACCAGAGCGGGACGAGCAGGGCCACCACGGTCCCGGCCAGGACCGAGAGGATGAGGCCGGTTCCGCTGAAGATGCCTCTGCCCTTGACGGGTGGTCGCGGTCGCATGGGTGCCTCCTGTCGCGGCACCGCACGTCAGTGCGCTCGGGTGGGTGTGAAGGCTTGGCATATTACTGCGGCGCGCGAGACCGCCACCGGGCGCACGAGAGCGGGCCCAACGGGTGGAACGGGGCAAAAGGCCGGGAATCGGGTTGGCGCACAAGCGAGCAAAACATGACATACGGGTGCGTGAAGTGCTCGCTGCTCCCCGGGTGTTGAACCGGGCACACCGCCGGCGCCCCCGCGTTCCTCGCCGGGGACGCGCGGCTCGCGTCGGCGTCCGTCGGCTTCGCCCTCAGCGGCGCAGCAGCACCCGCCGCGCCGCCCGGGCCACCCGCACCGCCGGCCTGCTCGACCGCGGCGCCGGCCCCGACCGCTCCAGCCACCACCCCCGCAGCTCCCGCCGGACCCCGGCGTCCTCCGGCCGCCCGTCCAGCAGCAGCGACTCCACGAAGTCCATCGCGTCCCGCCGGTAACCCCCGCGCATCGGATGCCCCTGCGCATAAGTGAGGAAAGCGGCCCGGTAGCCCTCCCCGAGGATCACCGGCAGCTCGGGGGCCACCTTGGCGACGACACCCGCCCGCTTGGACGCCAGTGCCCGCGCCTGCACACCGAGCCGCACCCCGTCGAACCCCTCCGGCGCGGGCGTCCCGGCGACCAGCGCCGACAGCAGCGCCGTCTGCCCGAGCGCGAGCCGCTCACGTGCGGGTCCGGTGTCGGCCGTCCGGGCCACGGGGCGGCGGCCGGCGGTCGGCACGCATGTGGACTCCCCGGGCGTGCCGACGTCCCCGGAAGGCCTCCCGGTGGCCGTACGGCCCAGCTCCACGGCCTCCCGGATCGCCCCCAACTCCCGTTCCAGCTCGCCCGGTTCCGGAAAGTTCTCGTCCCGCTCCAGCAGCACCCCAGGCGGTGACACCCGGGAGGCGAGGTCGGTCAGGACGTCCAGGACCGGCCCCGGAACGGGGTGGGCGTGACTGTCGTGCCAGACCCCGTCCCGTTCGAAACCGCCCGCCACATGGACGTACGCGATCGCCTCGAGCGGGAGTTCGGCCAGCGCCTTGGCCGGGTCCTCGCCCTGATTGACGTGGTTGGTGTGGAGGTTGGCGACATCGATCAGCAGCCGTACGCCCGTGCGGTCGGCCAGCTCGTACAGGAACTGCCCCTCGGTCATCTCCTCGCCCGGCCACGACAGCAGCGCGGCGATGTTCTCCACGGCGAGCGGCACGGGCAGCGCCTCCTGTGCGATCCGGACGTTCTCGCACAGCACGTCGAGCGCGTCGCGGGTGCGCGGCACGGGCAGCAGATGGCCCGCCTCCAGCCGGTCCGAGGCGGTCAGCGGGCCGCCTGCCCGCACGAACGCGATGTGTTCCGTCACCAGCGGCGAGCAGAGTGCCTCCGCCCGCTCGGCGAGGGCGTTCAGCCGTCCCTCGTCGGGCCGTTCGGCCCCGCCCAGACCGAGCGAGACACCGTGCGGCACGACCGTCACCCCGCGGGCCCGCAGGCGCAGCAGCGACTCGGGCGGATGCCCCGGGCACAGGTTCTCGGCCACCACCTCGACCCAGTCGACGCCCGGCATGTGCTCCACGGCCTCCGCGATCTCCGGCCGCCAGCCGATCCCCGTCCCCAGCCGCTCCATCGTCACTCGTCCCCCTCACATCCCTCGTGACGGCCGTCCGCGCACACGCCTCCCGTACCGGACGCGTGCGCGCCGACGCGCGTGACGGGGGTATGGCCGGGACACCCGATCCCGAACCGCGCCGCCCGCACCTTCAGAGGAACATTTGAGGTTCACCCGCCGAGCCGAGCCGAGCCGAGCCGAGCCGAGCCCGAGGCAGGGCTCTACCGCAGCGCAGGATGGTCCGCGACCACGGTGCAGGAGCCGGGGGCGATCTCCGTGAAGCCCGCGTCGCGGACCACGGGGAGCCCGCCGGTGGTGAGTTCCTGCCAGTGGCCGGGGGCGGCGGTGCGGACGACGAGGGGGAAACCGGCGTCCTGCCAGGTGGTGCGCTGCTCGTCCGTCAGTTCCCACCAGGCGAGCTGGGCGCCGTGGCCGGCCTGTGCCATCGCCTTGCCGGCGGACATCTCCAGGTCGGGGTTGAGCCACAGCACCGGGGTGCCGGGGTCGGGCCGCGCGGGTGGTTCCGGGTCGTCGAGGTCGGTCCCGGAGACCTGGAGCTTCGCCAGGTCCTTGGGCCAGCCGTCCAGCGGGACGGGCGGGAAGACCCGTACCTCCGCCGTCTTGCCCGTGACCGTGACGCCGGGCAGTGCCTCGGCGCGACGCCACTCCGCGCCACGCGCCCGGCGCACCACCTTGCGGATCCGGGCGTCCTGCCAGTCCCGCACGGCCTGCGCCCACTCGCCGTCGCCCAGGGAACGCTCGTCGCCGAGCAGCACCAGCACCGCGCGGGCCGCCGTCTCCAGCGCNNGCGGCCCGCTCCATCCGGACCACCAGCGGCAGCACGAACTGCGGGGCGAGGTCGCGTGCGCCGGGCTCGGCGCGGAACGGGCTGTCGGAAGCGGGGGTCTCGTACGTCACGCCCTCAAGTGTGCCAACCGCCCCGCGCGCGAGAGGATGGCCCCCATGCGACGCGATCTACGGCTGGAGGGCGTCGGCCGCCGCTACGGCCTGCGCGGCCCCTGGATTCTGCGCGGTGTCGACCTGACGATCGAGCCCGGCACCCTGACCCGCGTCGAGGGCGCCAACGGCACCGGCAAGTCCACC
>NZ_MUBM01000289.1:3443-3783 GCF_002154505.1 Streptomyces carpinensis
CCGCGCCGTCGGTGAGTGGCTGGAACGCTTCGGGGCCGCCGCGTACGCCGGTACGCCGATGGCGGCGCTGTCCAAGGGCGGCAGCCAGAAGGTCGCCGTGGCCCAGGCCCTGCTCGCCGCGCCCGAGCTGCTCGTGCTGGACGAGGCGTGGACAGGACTGGACGCCGCCGCCCGGGCCGAGCTGGAGCGGGCCGTCGCCGAGCGGGTCGCGGACGGTGCGGCCGTGGTCTTCGTCGACCACGATCCGCACCGGCTCGCCGGGGTGTCCGACGCGGTCTGCACGGTCCGCGACGGAGCCCTCGAACGCCGTGCGGCACGGGCCCCGGTGCCGCCGTCCGGC
>NZ_MUBM01000029.1 GCF_002154505.1 Streptomyces carpinensis
GTTCGGGGGGCTGGCGGGGCACGGCGTCGGCGTCATCCGTGCCGGGCCACGCGCTCGGGCCGCGCGCCGAGGCCGACACGAGGCTCGCCGTACGTCGCGTGGCCGGGGTCCGGGAGCCGCTCCGAGCGCCTGCCGGGCTGTGCCCGGCGTCCTCGGTCTCACCGACCGGGGCCTGCGGGGGCTGTTCGGCGGGGTACGGCGTCGGCGTCGTCTGGGCCGGGGAGGCCACCGGGGCGCTCACGGTCCGCGCTGTGGCCGGCGGTGACGGCACCGTCGAGCTGCGCCGGCGAGCCGCTCACCGATGAGGAGCCGGCGGGGCCGCCGTGCGCCTGAGGGCCCGCTGGATTCTGGCCGGCGCCCAGATCGCCCGTAGGGCCCGCGAGACCGAACTGCCGCCGCTCCTCACCGCGATCGAGGTGCTCGCCGTCACCCTGACCGGCCGAACCCCCTCATAGGGGAGTCCCCGGGCTTCAGCCCGAGTGAGGAAGCCGAGTACTCCTCCAGCATCACCGCTGCCCGCCAGAAGGCCACCCGGTTGCGCCGGTCGTGGCAGCTTCGCTCGACGTTCCAGGAACCACTGGTGGTCGGCGTGGAGCTCAGGCACGGATCCGGCCGCCCGCGGGCGCACCGTACTCGGCGTCGAAGGCCGTGGCGATCGCCGTCTTGCCGGCTCGCCGGTCAACTGACGGAAGATCCCGGTGCACTTGGCCGGCGCGCTCTCGCGCCTCTCCGCCTCGCCACCGCCACGTCGGAACCGCCCACTGCGCATGCGGCCCGTGGCCCGCGGATCTCCTGCCCGGTCGGCGAACCGGACCCGGAGCGGTACGGCGTCGCGGCCGCGTCGCGGCCGGGCCCGGATCGAGCCGGCGTCGAGCACGGGTGCCCGGCCCCGGGCCCGCCGCGCCGTGCTGCGGACTCGAGCGGCGGTCCAGGAGCGGACGAGCCGTTCTCCACCGGATCAGGACAGTGTCCATAACGAGCCTGTACGGGCCGGCTGGTTGCGGCGTCCCGTGGCCGTCCGCCCGGCCTTCCACGTCCGAGACGAGAGGGGTGTGTGGATGTACCTCGCGCCTGTGCACCGTATGGCCCAGCACGCGGTGGTGGACGCCCCGGCCGGTGTGCTCTACGGCCTGATCGCCGACGCGTTGCGCTGGCCCGTCTTCCTGCCGCCCACCGTCCACGTCGAACAGCTGGAGTTCGACGGCGAGTCGGAACGGCTGCGGATGTGGGTCACCGCCAACGGCGAGATCAGGTCCTGGACCACGCGGCGCGTGCTGGATCCTGTCGCGCACCGCGTCGACTTCCGCCAGGAGGTGCTGCCCCGGCCGGTGACCTCCATGGGCGGCAGCTGGACCGTCGAGCCACGCGGCCCCGAGCGGTCGCTGGTCACCCTGTGCAACGACTTCGCCGTCGCCGACAACGCGCGCGCCGACGTCGACTGGGTCAAGCGGGCCACCACCGCCAACAGCGGCGCCGCGCTCGCCAACCTCAGGCAGCTCGCCGAGCGCTGGCGCCGCCTGGACGATCTCGTCCTGTCCTTCGAGGACTTCGTCCACGTCGACGCGCCCGTCGAGCCGGTCTACGACTTCCTGCACCGGTTCGGCGACCGGGCCGACGCGGTGCCCGGCGCCACCGGCATCGACATCACCGAGCATGTGCCCGGAGTGCAGCTGATGACCGTGGAGCTGGCCGGCGCCGACGGGACGGCGCGGACGACCGAGTCGGTACGGATCGGCTTCCCGCATGCCGGACGCATCGTCTACAAGGACGTCCGGGACACCGAACAGCCCGCGTTGCTCGCCGCACACACGGGGGAGTGGTCGGTCGAGCCCGACCCGTGGGGCGCGGGCGTCACCGTCGTCGCGCGGCACCACGCGGTGCTCGACGAGGACGGCGTTCGGCAGCGGTACGGCGACGGCGCGGACGCGGTGCGCATCGCGCGGGAGGCGCTGCGCTCACGGCTCGCCGGGGAGAGTGCCCGTGCGCTGCGGCTGGTCAGGGAGCACGCCGAGGGCGCCGTGGCCCGCAGAGCCTGACACCACGTCGTCGGCCGGGTGGCCGGTTCACCCGTGCACATCGCGCTGAACGACCCCGTCGGCCCTCGCCGGACGGGCTGAAGCTGGAGGTCCTCGTGAACAACAGCCTGACCGCGGGCGCCGACAGGTCCGCGGCCGCGGGACGGCCCCCCGCCCCCCGCACCTGCCCGGTGCCCGGCGACGGGTCCCGACGGGCCCAGTACGTCGAGGACCTGCTCGGCGATCCCTTCGCCGCCGACAACCCGCACGGCCAGCAGGCGCTGCTCGCCGCCGACGAGCGGCGCGAGGTTCCCGCCGCCACCGAGGAACTGTTCGACCGCTTCGGCCTCGCCGCCGAGTTCGTGCCCAGAGCCCTGGGCGGCCGCCTCACCGGTGTCGAAGGGCTCGCCCAGGTGCTGCGGCCCGTGTTCCGGCGGGACGTGGCGCTCGGCTTCGGCGCCGGGATGACCGCCCTGTTCGCCGCGTCCGTGGTGTGGACCGCAGGCGACGAGCGGCAGCGCCGGGACACGGCGCGGCGGCTGCTCGACGGCGGCCGGATCACCATCCTGCACCGCGAGTTCGCGCACGCCAACGCGATCCTGCGCGGCGAGTACACCGCGCGCCCCGCACCCGGCGGCTTCGCGGTGGACGGCCGCAAGGAGGTCGTCATCAACGCCGACCGCGCCGACGCCTTCGTCGCCTACGTCCGCACCGCGCCCGGCGACGGCCCGGACAGCCACTCCGTGTTCCTGCTCGAGACCGACCGGCTCCCCGCGCACGCCGTGCACCGGCTGCCGCGCGCCCGCACCCACGGCATGCGCGGCGCCCACTACGCCGGACTGGAACTCGACCGCTGCCCCGTGCCCGCCGACGCTCTCGTCGGGAGGCTCGGCGAGGGGGTGTCCCTGTCCCTGCGCACCTTCCAGGTCAGCCGGGCGCTGGTGTCCGGCGGCGCCCTGGTCGGCGGCATGGACAGCGCGCTGCGGTACGCCGTGCGGGCCGTCAGCGAGTCCCGCCGAGGCCTGGTGCTGCGCGGCCGCCGCGGCCGGGTGCTCGCCGGGGTCTTCGCCGACCTGCTCGCCTGCGACAGTCTCGCGGTCGCCGGGCTGCGGCTGCTCGACCTGGCGCCCGAGCACGCCCTCATCCCGTCCGCCGCCGTCAAGTACGCCGTGTCCGCCCTGCTCCACGAGGACCTCGACGAGCTCGCCGCGGTGCTCGGTGCCCGCGGCTACGACCGCGGCCCCACGTACGGCGGCTTCCAAAAGCTCGTGCGCGACCTGCCGGTGGCCGGGCTCGGGCACGCCGGCACCGCCGACACCCAGGCCGTGCTCGTCCCCCACCTGCGCACCCTCGCCCACGCCAGCTGGCGCGGCGAGGCCGGACACGAAGCCCCGGCCGCGCTGTTCACCCCCCGCGGGGCGAGCACCGCCCTCGACTTCCGGCGGCTGGACGCCGAGCCCCGCGACCCGCACAGCGGCTGCGACGGGCTGCTCGCCGTGCTGCTCGGCGCCGCCGCCCGGCTCGACGGCAAGCGCGCTCGCGGCCCCAGATGGGCGGCGCTCGCCGATCTCGCCCGCGCCTTCGCCGACGAGGTGCACAGCCTCGCCGAGCGGTGCGCCACGCTCTCCGGGCGCCCGGACGCCGGGGCCCTCGCCCCGGCCGCGTACGCCCTCGTGGACCGCTACTGCCTGCTGCTCGCCGCCGCGTCCTGCCTCGCCGTCTGCGAGAACGCCGACCCCGACGCCGTGGACGGGGGCCTGCTCGCCGAACCCGACTGGGCGCTGCTCGCCCTGACCCGGTTCGGCCGCCGCCTCGGCCTGGAGGTGCCCGACCTGCCGGACGGGGCCACGCAGGACCTCGCGGCCGCGCTGGTCGACCGCTACCGGCGCGGGCGGAGCTTCGACCTGTACGGGATGCGGCTCGCGTGAACCCCGGCCCCGGCAAAAACGGTTCTGCGCCGCGGAGGACGGCCGGACGACGACACAAGGAGGCGAACGCCGTGCACCACAGTGAGCCCACGGCCGTGCCGAAGGGCGGCGGCCGCGCCACGGACGACATCCGCGCCCGCGACGTGGCCGGTGTCCTCGACACCCTGCACCGCCTGAGCGCCCTCGGCGTCATCGCCACCGCGCACGGCTCCGCCGTCGCACCGCCCGTGCACATCCCGCGCCCGGACAGCTCCTGGCTGCGGATCCGGGAGAACCTCCTGGACCGCGGGGCCACGGTGGCGTACGCGACCTGGACCGAGTGGCTCCCCGCGGTGCTCACCACACCGCGTCTCAAACCCCTGCTCGGCCGCGACTGGAACCGCTACGCCGGCACCCAGGACCCCGCGGTGCGCTGCCGGTTCGCCGCGTCCCGGCTGCTCATCAAGTACACGGCGGCCGCCGCGCTCGGCATCGGACCGCAGGACATCGACATCGCCTACCGGCTCGGCGGCCGTCCCTACCTGCGCGGCCTCGACCAGGTCGAGGTGGGCCTGACGCACACCGGGGAGCTGATGGCCGTCGGGATCAGCCGGATGGGCCGGATCGGCCTGGACGCCGAGCGCGCGGACCGGCGTTTCGACCTCGGCCTGATGCGCAGACAGATGTGCACGCCGGCCGAGGCCGCGGAGCTGGAAGCGCTGTCGGAGCAGCAGCAGGCGGCATGCGTGCTGCGGCTGTGGACGCTGAAGGAGGCGTACACCAAGGCGCTCGGTCAGGGCATGCGGCTCGCCTTCACCGAGTTCGGGTTCGACCTCGCCCTCGGCGGGCTGCGCACCCCCGACGGTGCCGCGGCCCTCGGCGACGAGTGGGCGTTCGCCAGCCATCCGGTGCTCGGCCGCTACCTGATCAGCGCGGCCTGCCACGACGCCGGGCTCGACCCGGCCGGGGACACCTCGGTCGGCACCATGCTGGACCGGCGGCTGCTCACGGCGATGACGGCGCCCGGGGACCAGGGCCCGGCCGTGGACATCTGAGCGCCGCGCGCCTCAGCCCCGCTTCGGGGGCTCGCCCTCGGTGAACAGCACCCGGAACGACAGCTCGCCCAGCCGCCACCCGGCCGCGGTCCTGCGGGCCGCGCCGGAGGCGAGCGTGCCCGCACGGAAGAGCGGCGGCCGGTCGCCGCCGGGGTGGTGGACGTGCGTGGTCAGCACATTGGCGCGGAACACGGCCCGATCGCCCTCGACGGTCACCACCGCCGGGGAGCCCAGATGCTGGGTGGCCGCGAACGCCGCGAGCGAGGCGCGGTGCCACTCGGCGAGGCCGGCGCGCCCCTTGTGGCGGCTCATCGGGAAGGTGACGACCGCGTCCTCGGTGAACAGGCTCCGGGCCCACGCCTCGTCGGGCTCCTCGTCGTCGAGCGTGACCAGATAGCGGCCCAGGAGTTCCGCGACCTGGGCGGCGTCGGCGGAATCGGCGGTCGCGGCCGAAGCGGCGGGCAAAAGGCTGGAAGTCACCGCCCGAGCATGGCGCCGGGCGCGGCTGCCGGACCAGATCCCTGCCAGAGATCTGACATTCCCGGCAGAGTTCTGTAGCGGCTTGTAAAAAGCCTGTACCGCATTCGCTTTACCGTTCCTCCATGGCCCGGCAATACTCGTCAAACATCAGTCGGGAGAGGGCGGATGAACAGCATTGACGCGGACGTGATCATAGTAGGAGCAGGTCCCACCGGACTTATGCTCGCGGGCGAGTTGAGCCTCAACGGAGTCTCCGCCCTGGTCGTCGACCGGCTTGCCCAGCCCATCAAGGAATCGCGTGCCCTCGGCTTTTCCGCGCGCACGATCGAGGAATTCGCGCAGCGTGGACTCATTTCCCGGCTCGGCGATGTCGATGTCATTCCGTTCGGTCATTTCGGTGGTGTGCCGCTCGACTACCGCGTCCTTCCGGGCGGTTCGTACGGCGCCCGCGGCATCCCCCAGTCCCGGACCGAGGCCATGCTGGCCGGCTGGATCGCCGAGCGCGGCGTCGAGGTGCGCCGCGGGGTCGAGGTCACCGGCGTCGAGCAGGACGACGACGGGGTCGGCGTCCACATCGCCACCGGCGAGGGCACCGGCACGCTCCGCGCCCGCTACGTCGTCGGCTGCGACGGCGCCCGCAGCGTGGTCCGCACCAGCGCCGGGATCGACTTCCCCGGCACCGCGCCCACCGTCGAGCTGCGCTTCGCCGACATCGCCGGCGTACGGCTGCGCCCGCGCTTCAGCGGCGAGCCGGTGCCCGGCGGCATGGTCATGGTGCTGCCGCTGGGCCCGGACCGCAGCCGCGTCATCTACTACGACCGGGCCGAACCGCTGCGCACCGGCCAGGACCCGATCACCTTCGAGGAGGTCGCCGAGGCGTTCGGGCGCCTGTCCGGCGAGGACATCGGCGGCGCCACCCCGCTGTGGGTCTCCTCCACCACCGACGTCAGCCGCCAGGCCGCCGAGTACCGCAAGGGCCGCATCCTCGTCGCCGGCGACGCCGCCCACATCCACCTGCCGATCGGCGCCCAGGGCATGAGCGCCGGCATCCAGGACGCCGTCAACCTCGGCTGGAAACTCGCCCTCGACATCAAGGGCCGGGCACCGAAGGGACTGCTCGACACCTACCACGCCGAGCGCCACCCGGTCGGCGCCCGTATCCTCGCCAACACCCTCGCCCAGCGCACCCTCTACCTCGGAGGGGACGAGGCCGGCCCGCTGCGCCAGGTGTTCGGCGAGCTGGTGCGCCACGAGGACGTGCAGCGCCACCTGGTCGGCATGGTCACCGGGCTCGACATCCGCCACGACGTCGGTTGCGACCGGCACCCGCTGCTCGGCCGCCGCCTGCCGGACAAGCAGATCACCCGCGACGGAGTGAAGCAGAGCGTCTACACCCTCCTGGAGTCCGGGCGCGGCGTGCTGCTCGACCTGGCCGGCGGCGCCCAGCTGCGCACCGCGGCCCGGGGGTGGTCCGACCGGGTCGACACCGTCACCGTGCAGGGCCCCGAGGGCGACTGCGGCCTCGACGCCATCCTCGTGCGCCCCGACGGCTACGTCGCCTGGGTCGGCGGCTGCGGCGACGGACCCGCCGCCGGTGCCACCGGCATGCCGCTCACCGACGCACTCGCCCGCTGGTTCGGCCCCGCCGACTGACCACAGCCCGCCCTTTCGGACCGTACGCACATCCCTCGAGGAAGCGAAGGAACCATGCCGATCATCTCCACCCAGGACAACTACCTGACCGTCCTCAACCTGTTCACCACCGACACCCCCGAGCACCAGGACCAGCTGCTCACCGAGATGCACAAGATCGTCGACGCGGCGGCCTACGAGGGATGGATCTCCTCCACCGTGCACGCCGGGCAGGGCAGCCCCGGCACCGCCAACCTGATCCAGTGGCGCAGCGGCGAGGACCTGGAGAAGCGGTACGCCGGTGAGGAGTTCAAGCACCGCACGCTGCCCGTCTTCCGTGAGATCACCACGGCCATCCGGCTGCTGCAGAACGAGATCGTCTTCACCCAGGCCCACCCCCGCCTCGGCGGTCGCGTCGAGGTCTCGCCGGACCGTGACGACTACACCGCCATCGAGGTGTACCGGGTCGGCGAGGCCGACCAGGCCGAGCTGATCAAGCTCCTGGGCGAGGGCCAGGACTGGCTGGTCAACGTCCCCGGCTACCGCTCGCACAGCGTCTTCAAGGGCCTGCGCGCCATGTTCGTCGAGGGCGCCTTCGCCGTCGTCTACGCGCAGTGGGACAGCAAGGAGAGCTACGAGGCCTTCCGCGACCTGCCGCACGAGCGCAAGCCCCGGCCCCGCCGCACCAACGACGAGCGCATCGCCGAACTGACCCTCGAGCGGGACGCGAACACCTACCGCGTGGTGCACACGCGCGCCGCGGGCCAGTAGCCCCGCGCCCAGCGCCGGGCGGGCGCCGAGCGGCCCGTTCGGCGTCCGGCATCCGGGCCGACGGTGCGGATGCGCCCCGAGCAGACACCGGATTTTGCCAAGGAGCGAAAACCTATGCACAGCACGCTGATCGTGGCCCGCATGGCGCCCGGTTCGAACGCGGACGTCGCCAGGCTGTTCGCCGAGTTCGACACGACGGACATGCCGCACCGGATGGGCACCCGGCGGCGCCAGCTGTTCGCCTTCAACGGCCTGTACTTCCACCTGCAGGACTTCGACGAGGACAACGGCGGCGAGCTGATCCAGGGCGCCAAGGACGACCCGCGCTTCGTGAGGATCAGCGACGACCTCAAACCCTTCATCGCACCGTACGACCCGGCGACCTGGCGTTCCCCGGCCGACGCCATGGCGCAGCGCTTCTACCGGTGGGAGGCGACCGGCTGAGCGGGCCACCGTCCCGCCGGCACGAGGGGCGCCCGCGCCCGCGACCACGAGAACCGATCAGCTGGGGCCCGACCGCCCCGAGACCGAAGGAAGTACCCATGCCCAGCATCCAGTTCACCCTCGACGACCTCAGGCGGATCCTCCTCGAGGCCGCGGGCGCCGACGAGAACGTCGACCTCGCCGGCGACATCCTGGACACCACGTTCGAGGTGCTCGGCTACGAGTCCATCGCCCTGCTGGAGACCGGCGGCCGCATCGAGCGCGAGTACGGCATCGTCCTGGACGACGACGACCTCAGCGACGACATCACCCCGCGCGACCTGATCGACGCCGTCAACGCCCAGCTGTCCCTGTCCGACGCCCGGGCCGCCTGAGAGGAGCACCCCATGTCCGACACCACGCGCAGGGTCGCCCTCGTCACCGGCGCGACCAGCGGGATCGGCCTGGAGGTCGCCCGCCTGCTCGCGCTCCAGGGCCACCAGGTCTTCATCGGCGCGCGCAACGCCGACAACGTCGACGCCACCGCCAAGGCGCTGCGCGAGGAGGGCCTGGACGTCGACGGCCGGCAGCTCGACGTCCGCGACGCCGCGTCCGTGAAGGAGTTCGTGCGCAGCGCCGTCGCCGTCTTCGGCACCGTCGACGTGCTCGTCAACAACGCCGGCCGCTCCGGCGGCGGCCCCACCGCGGACATCACCGACGAGCTGTGGGACGACGTCATCGACACCAACCTCAACAGCGTCTTCCGGATGACCCGCGAGGTCCTCACCACCGGCGGCATGCGCGCCAAGGACCGCGGCCGGATCATCAACATCGCCTCGACCGCGGGCAAGCAGGGCGTCGTCCTCGGCGCCCCCTACTCGGCCTCCAAGCACGGCGTCGTCGGCTTCACCAAGGCACTCGGCAACGAGCTGGCCCCGACCGGCATCACCGTCAACGCCGTCTGCCCGGGCTACGTCGAGACACCGATGGCCCAGCGGGTGCGGCAGGGCTACGCCGCGGCGTACGACACGAGCGAGGACGAGATCCTCAAGAAGTTCCAGGCCAAGATCCCCCTCGGCCGTTACTCCACGCCCCAGGAGGTCGCGGGCCTGGTCGGCTACCTCGCGTCCGACACCGCCGCGTCCATCACCTCCCAGGCCCTCAACGTCTGCGGCGGCCTCGGCAACTTCTAGTCCGGCACTTCTGGTCCGCCCCGTCCCGCGGAGCCGCTCCGCGCAGTCCGCGCAGTCAGCCAGTACCCCCGAGGAGAAGAAGTCGTCATGACGACTCGTGAGGTCGAGCACGAGACCACCATCAGCGCACCGGCCACCGCCGTCTACCGCCTCCTCGCCGAGGTGACCAACTGGCCGCGGATCTTCCCGCCCACCATCTACGTCGACCGGGAGGAGACAGGCGGCAACGAGGAACGCATCCGCATCTGGGCCACCGCCAACGGCGAGCCCAAGACGTGGACCTCGCGCCGCACCCTCGACCCCGAGGCCCTGCGCATCACCTTCCGGCAGGAGGTGCCGGCGCCGCCGGTCGCCGCCATGGGCGGGACCTGGATCGTCGAACCCCTCGACGAGGGCACCTCGCGCGTCCGGCTCCTGCACGACTACCGGGCCGTCGACGACGACCCGCACGACCTGCTGTGGATCGAGCGGGCCGTGGACCGCAACAGCACCTGCGAACTCGCCGCCCTCAAGGAGAACGTGGAGCGCGCCCACGCCGCGGAGACGCAGGAGCTGACCTTCTCCTTCACCGACACCGTACGGATCGAGGGCTCGGCCAAGGACGCCTTCGACTTCGTCAACGAGGCCGGGCTCTGGCCCGAGCGGCTGCCGCACGTGGCCCGCGTCCGCTTCACCGAGGACACCCCCGGCCTGCAGGAACTGGAGATGGACACCCGCGCCAAGGACGGCTCCACGCACACCACCAAGTCCTACCGGGTTGCCATCGGCCACCACCGCATCGCCTACAAGCAGGTCACGCTGCCGGCGCTGATGACCCTGCACACCGGCGTGTGGACCTTCGAGGAGACCGACGACGCAGGGGCGACGGCCAGCTCCCAGCACACCGTCACCCTCAACACCGACAACATCGCCAGGATCCTCGGCCCCGAGGCCACCGTCGCCGACGCCCGCGCCTACGTGCACGGCGCGCTCAGCACCAACAGCCTCGCCACCCTCGGCCACGCCAAGGACCACGCGGAGCGGAACCGCTGACATGGCCGGCGCCCCGCACACGGACGGCCGGACGCCGCAGACCGGGCCCGCCGAAACGATCGACACCCAGGTGATCGTCGTCGGCGCGGGCCCGGTCGGCCTGCTCCTCGCCGGGGAACTGGCCCTGCGCGGCATCCAGGTGACCCTCGTCGAGCGGCGCCACGGCCCGACCACCGAGTCCCGTGCCTCGACCCTGCACGCCCGCACCATGGAACTGCTGGACAGCCGCGGCCTGCTCGCGGACCTGGGCAGCCCGCCGTGCGAGCCGCGCGGCCACTTCGGCGGCATCCCCCTCGACCTGACGCTGCCCGCTGCCCACCCCGGGCAGTGGAAGGTCCCGCAGACCAGGACCGAGTCCGTCCTGGAGGAGTGGGCGCTCGGCCTCGGCGCAGACCTTCGATGCGGCCACACCCTGCACGCGGTGGACGACCGCGGCGCACACGTCGAGGCCGCCGCCACCAGCCGCCACGGCGACCGCATCACGCTGCGCGCCGCCTACCTCGTCGCCTGCGACGGCCAGGACTCCACCGTGCGCCGCCTGACCGGCGCCCACTTCCCCGGCACCCCGGCCGCCCGCGAACTGCTGCGCGCCGACGTCGACGGCATCGACATCCCGAACCGGCGCTTCGAACGGCTCCCGGGCGGACTCGCCGTCGCCGCGCGCAACCCGGCGGGCGTCACCCGCGTCATGGTGCACGAGTTCGGCGCCCAGGTCCGCCAGCGCGCAGGCAACCCGCACTTCGACGAGATCACCGCCGCATGGAAGCGCGTCACCGGCGAGGACATCACCGGCGGCACCCCGCTGTGGGTCAACCACTTCGACGACGACAACCGGCTCCTGACCCACTACCGGCACGGCCGCGTCCTGTTCGCCGGAGACGCCGCCCACCGCCAGATGCCCATCGGCGGCCAGGCCCTCAACCTCGGCCTCCAGGACGCCTACAACCTCGGCTGGAAGCTCGCCGCCGCCGTCGACGGCACCGCACCCGCCGGGCTCCTCGACAGCTACGACAGCGAACGCCGCGCCGTCGGCGCCGCCGTCCTGGGCAACATCCGCGCCCAGGCCCTGCTGCTCCTGGGCGGCCCGGAGATCGAAGGGCTGCGCACGGTGCTCGCCGAACTCATCGCGTACGACGACGTGCGCACCCGCCTCGCCGGAATGATCAGCGGACTCGACATCCGGTACGACGTCGGCGGCCCCGAGCACCCGCTGCGCGGCGCCCGCCTGCCGCACCTGAGGCTCCGCGTCGGGGAGACCGTCTGCGGCACGGCCGACCTGCTGCGCTCCGGGCGTGGGCTGCTCCTGGGACTGGGCGCTGTGCCGCCGCCCGTCGACGCCGGCCTGGCCGACCGCATCGACTCGGTCACCGCCCACGCGGCCCCCGGCTCGCCGCTCGCGGGCACACCCGCCGTCCTGGTCCGGCCCGACGGCCACGTCGTCTGGGCGGGCACAGGGGACGGCGACGGTCTCGCCCAGGCGGTCGGACGGTGGTTCGGTTCCCCCTGAGATCCCGCTCACGGCCCGCGCACCGGCGGGTCCCGCCGCCTTGGCCACCCCCCCGCCCGCACCGAGCACGGACCACAGATGACTGAGAGGGACACGACCATGCAGGACACCAGGATGGACGCCGACGTCATCGTCGTGGGCGCAGGCCCGACCGGACTGATGCTCGCGGGCGAACTCCGCCTCGGCGGGGCCGAAGTGATCGTGCTCGACAAGCTGGCCGAACCCACCGGCCAGTCCCGCGGCCTCGGCTTCACCGCCCGCGCCATGGAGGTCTTCGACCAGCGCGGGCTGCTGCCCCGCTTCGGGCAGGGCGAGAGCCTCGAGGTCAGCCCCGTCGGTCACTTCGGCGGCGTCCAGTTCGACTTCACCGCCCTTCAGGGCGCCCACTTCGGCGCCCGCGGCATCCCGCAGAGCCAGACCGAGGCGGTCCTCGCCGGGTGGGCCACCGACCGCGGCGCCGACATCCGCCGCGGCCACGAGGTCCTGGACCTCCACGACGGCTTCCTGGACGGCGACCACGTCGAGGTCACCGCCCAGACCCCGGACGGCGTGCGGCGGCTGCGCGCCCGCTACCTGGTCGGCTGCGACGGCGGCAAGAGCACGGTGCGCAAGCTCGCCGGCATCGGCTTCCCCGGCACCGAGGCGACCCGCGCCATGTTCCTCGCCGACGTCACCGGCCTCGACCTCAAGCCCCGCTACCTCGGCGAGGCCCTCCCCAACGGCATGGTGATGGCCGCCCCGCTGAAGGAGGGCGTGCACCGCATCATCGTCTGCCCGCACGGCGCCGCCGCCCGCAGCGCCGACGACACCGTCACCTTCGAGGAGGTCGCCAAGGCCTGGGAGCACATCACCGGCGAGGACATCAGCGGCGGCGGCGCCGAGTGGGTCAGCTTCTTCAGCGACGCCACCCGCCAGGCCGCCGAGTACAAGCGCGGCCGTGTGCTGCTCGCCGGGGACGCCGCCCACATCCACCTGCCCGCCGGCGGCCAGGGCCTGAGCACCGGCGTGCAGGACGCCGCCAACCTCGGCTGGAAGCTCGCCGCCGTCGTCACCGGCCGCGCCGGCGAGGACCTCCTGGACACCTACCACGCCGAGCGCCACCCGGTGGGCCGCCGCCTGCTGATGAACACCCGCGCCCAGGGCATGGTCTTCCTCGGCGGCGACCAGGCCGAGCCGCTGCGCCGGATCATCACCGAACTCACCGGCTACGACATCGTCCGCCGCCACCTCGCGGGCATCGTCTCCCACCTCGACATCCGCTACGAGGTCACCGACGACGCCGGCGAGGCCGCCCACCCGCTGCTCGGGCGCCGCCTCGGCAAGCTCCCGCTGACCGGACCCGACGGCGAGACCGACACGTTCCGGCTGCTGCACGCCGGGCGCGGCGTCCTGCTCGACCTCGCCGGCGACGCCCGCGTGCGCGAGGCCGCCGCCGGCTGGAGGGGCAGCGTCGACGTGGTGACGGCCACCGCCTCCGCGGCCGACCGCGGCGCCGTGTTCGCGGGCGCCGAGGCGGTACTGGTCCGCCCCGACGGCCACGTCGTGTGGACCGGCACCGGCGGCGTCGACGGCCTCGGCACCGCCCTCGCCTGCTGGTTCGGCGCACCGGCCGAGGGCTGACCCGCCCGAACCGGGGGACGTAGAGACGAAGGGCGCCGCCCGGACCACCGGGCGGCGCCCCTTCTCACCGCACCGGCCCCTACCCGACACTCGCCTCCACGACCGAGATCGCCCCCGCCGTCTGCACCACCCGCTCCAGCCGGAAGCCCGCCTGGGCCAGCAGCTTCGAGTACTGGGCGGCGGTGCGCTCCTTGCCGCCCACGAGCAGCATCAGCCACAGGTCGACCAGCTTCGAGGCGTGCGCGGCGTTCGGCTTCTTCGGCACGACCATCTCCATCAGCAGCAGCCGCCCACCGGGCCGCATCGCGGCCCGCACGTTGCGCAGGATCTCCAGGGCTTGCTCCTCGGGCCAGTCGTGCACGATGTGCTTGAGGACGTACGCGTCCCCGCCCTCGGGCACCGGCCCGAACAGCTCGGCGGCCACCACCTCGCACCGTTCGGCGACCTGCTGCTCGGCCAGGTACTGCGCCGCGCCGTTGACGCCCACCCGCGGGTCGGCGAGGATCCCCCGCACCCCCGGCGACTTCTTCAGGATGCCGGCGAGCAACTCGCCGCGGCCCGCGCAGAAGTCCACGACCGTGCCGAACCGCGAGAAGTCGTACGCGGCCAGGATCGGCTCGGTCTCGGTGGCGGACATGGCGCCCATGCCCTTCATGAACACCTCGCCGTACTCCGGCTTGGCCTCCAGGAACTCGAAGGCCGTCATGCCGCGCAGCTTGGGCAGGCTCGGCTCGCCGGAGCGCACCGCGTCGACGAAGTGCGACCAGTCCTCCCAGTGGACCGGGTGGCCCATGAGCACCGCGATACCGCGCATCGACATCGGTGCGTCCTCCAGCAACGCGGCCCCCATCGGGGACAGTGCGAAGGCTTTGTCCTTCCGCTCGGCGAAGACGCCGTTGGAGGCGAGCAGCCGCATCAGCCGTTGCAGCGTCTCCGGGTGGGCGCCGACACGCTCGGCGAGACGGTCGGCGGACAGCGGACCGTCCCGCAGCGCCTCGGCGACACGCAGCTCCGCGGCGGCGTAGAGGGCCTGGCTGAGCATGGCGCCCTGGACCATTTCGAGCAGCGAGAACGGTGCAGGGGCCAGCTTCCGTGCCAGCCTCTGCAGACCGGTACGCACGCCTTCGACGGCCCGGACAACGCGGGCGGGCGGCAGCGGCATGGATTCCTCCGTGGTGGGCGGCGGGCGGCCGAAACGGTCGGCCCGCGGGCGGGCAGGTCGGCGCGTCCCCGGCCGTGGACCGCCGGGAACGCCCCGCACACCCACGGTCCGGTGCCACGGACGGGCCGCGCTCGCAACCGGCTCGAGCGGGCACGGCGGGACTCCAGTTGGTCCCCACCCGCGCTCCGGGGGCAGTCGAGAGGGCCCGGTGACGATCGGGACCGTCCGTCTTGGCCGTGGCCGAGAAGAGTCCCGGAGGGGGCCGATCCCGTGAAGAAGCTTGCCTCGTCTGCCGCGCTGTCGGAGCGCGCCGATCGCATCGCCCGACGCTCCCGCGCCGGCAACTGGAAGAAGCCCCCGCGCCGAATCGAGCCGTCCGAGTGCATCACCTGCGACAGCTGTCTGCGCGGCTGCCCCGCGGAGTTCGGTGCCGTCTTCGACCGGGGCCTGGACGTGGTGATCGTCCCCGAGCTCTGCTCGGGCTGCCCCGCCTGCGTGCTCGAGTGCCCGGTCGACTGCATCTACGTGGACGAGGACTGGACCCCGACCGACGACGCGATGTGGAACCACATCGAGCTCACCGCCGAGAGTGCCGCATGAAGGACCCCGCAGGGCGCCCCGAGTCCCGTCGCGCCGCCAACGCGAGGAAGCGGATCAGCCGCCGTCCCAGCCGGCTCGGCCTCCCCGCCGGCAGCACGGCCAAACCGGACCGCGTCCGCGAAGTCGACGCCGGCTTCCCCGGGCTGCTCAAGCGCGTCTGGCGGCGCGCGGCCGAGGCCGAGGACCTGCGAGCGAGTCTGGACGTCCTGCTCACTCTCGACGGACACGTCCCCGGCGACATCCAGCTGCGCGCCCTGAACACCGCGGAACAGGCCGCCCTCACCGCACTGTGCGGCCTGAGCTGGCGCGAGGCGGGCAACACCAGCGGCGCCGCCGCGGCGCCGCTGCGGACGGCAGCGACCGCGGAGCCGGCCCCCGACACCTGCGAAACCCCCGCCTTCCTCGGCGAGATCGGCCTGGCCACCAGCGGCCGCATCGCCCTGCGCACCCCCGGCGCCCGCCCCCTCGACCCCCGCGACCTGGTCGGCGGTGTGCGCCGCGTGCCGTGGAGCCGCGCCGCCCTCGCCGCCTACCAAGACGAACTCGATCGCGCCCGGGAACGCGCCGCCGCCCGTGCCGCCGACTGCCGCGCCTGGCTCGCCGAACAGGGCGCCGAGGGCCGCGACGCCCTGCTCGCCCAGGCCAGGGAGGCGGCCCTGCGCACCGCCCCGTTCGTCCTCCACCAGGAGGACACCCAGTACACGAACTTCCGGGGCCGCAACACACTGACCGGCAAGACCCTCTGGCCCGGCCACCCCGACTGCGCCCTCAGCGCGCTGCGGGGCCTGCCGCTCAAGCTGTGGTCCGACCAGGACACCCAGCTGCTCGTCTGCCTCACGCTGCTCATCCGCTCGGCCGGTTTCGGCCGGGTCGAGGAGGCCAACGGCACCCAGCTGACCGTCGACCACGTCGCCCACACGCTGGAGCGGGTCCGCCGCGTCTACAACGCCGTACCCGGCGTCGAACCGGTGCCCGCCGCCGCCTCGCACCGGGTGGCCGACCTCGACCGGCTCGCCGTCGCACTGCGCGAGCGCCGCCGGTCGGTGGGCCGGCACGCCCAGCTGTACCGGGAGATCCACGGTGCGCTGATGCACAAGGTGGAGCGTGTGGCCGCCGCGCCCGGCGCCGCCGCCCGCGCCCGCCAGGACGCCGTCACCGAGCGTCTGCGCGCCGGGCTGCCGCTGGCCGGCGACACGCTCGCCGAGCTGGGCCGGAACCTGGCCGCCGCGCCCGGCTGGCTCGCCGAACCGCACGGCGCCTTCGGCACCGGCCTGGAGTCGCTGGTGTACCAGACCGTGGCCGCGGCCGCCGACGCCTTCGACGCCGACTTCGCGATGAGCCGCGGCATGCGGTCGCTGCCCGACCTGGTACGGGCGCTGCGCGGGGAGAGCTGGACGGAGATCTGCGACTGGGACATCACCCGCTTCTTCTGCTGCGTGGTGCCACGGCCCGAGGCCGCCGTCCACTTCGGCGGCTCCCAGGCCGCGCTCGCCGACGCGGCCTGGGCGATGTCCTCGCGCATGCAGTACAACTCCTGGCACTTCGTCGCCGGCAACCTGCCGCGCGTGCCCGAGGTGGTGGCCCGTGACCACTTCGTGCCGCCCGTCATCCCGGACCTCGCGTTCTTCTCGGACCAGCACCACCACGGGCACGTCCACAACAACGTGCGGTTCTCCGTCCGCTCCCCGCAGGCCGTCGAGGTCGACGGGCGCCGGTTCGACGGCTTCATGGACCTCAGGCTGCTGCGCTGCGCCGGTGACCCGTTCGACGAGCAGGACCTGCTCGCCGCGCACCAGGTGTCGGCGTTCATCGCCCGCGCCGCCTCGCTCGCCGCCCAACTGGTCGCCGCCGGGGCCCAACTGGAGGTCACCGCGTTCGACTCCGGCTGGCACTGGAGGGCCGTCACGGGCCGAGGACCCGCGGCCTCGGGCTCCCCGGCCGGCCAGGCCCGCGAAGCGTCCTGAAAGGAGAGGCGATGACCGCCCGCGGCATCAGCCACACCAGGGAACTCCTGCGGCGGGGCGAGCTGTCCGCCGTCGAGCACACGAGGGCCGTCCTGACCGCCGTCCGCGAGCGGGACACCCTCGACGCGTACGTCGCCGTCGCGGGCGAGGAGGCGCTTGCCGCGGCGGAGCGCGCCGACGCGCGGATCCGCGAACTGGGCGCCGACGCCTGGCGGACCATGCCGCTGCTCGGCGTCACCGTCTCCGTGAAGGACCTGCTGCAGACCCGCTGCCTGCCCACCGCCCGTGGCTCGCTGCTGCCCAACGACCGGCCCCGCGAGGACGCCCCCGCCGTGGCCCGGCTGCGCGCCGCCGGAGCGGTCGTCGTCGGCAAGACCGCCACCTCCGAATACGGCTGGAGCGCCTCGACGGTCAGCCGCGTCGCCCCGCCCACCCGCAACCCCTACGACCCGCGCCTGACCGCGGGCGGCTCCAGCGGCGGCGCCGCCGCCGCGGTGGCCACGGGCCTGTGCGACGGCGCCCTGGGCACCGACGGCTCCGGATCGATCCGCATCCCGGCGGCGTTCTGCGGCGTCGTCGGCTACAAGCCGTCCCTGGGCCGCATCCCGTACGTCCCCAACAGCGCCGACCGGCTCGCCCACCAGGGCCCCCTCGCCCGCACCGTCGCCGACGCCGCGCTGCTCGGGCAGGTCATGGCGGGCCCGCACCCGGGCGACCCCGACTCCGGCCTCGGCTCCCTCGACGCGCCCCGCGCCGACGGCGTGCTCAGGATCGGCTGGATCGAGTACGACGGCACCGCCGAGGAGGTCCGCAGGGTCACCGAGCAGGCCCGCCTGGCCCTGCTGGGCCAGGGCCACCTGGTCGAGGACGTCGAGGTGCGCTGCACCCACCTGTACCCCGCGCTCGTCGACATCCTCGCCGCCTCCGAGGCGGCCGGGGCCCGTCCCGAGGACGACGAGTGGGCCGATTCCGGCCGCCTGGAGGTGATCCGGCACGGACGCACCCTCAGCGGCGCCGACGTGATCCGTGCCGAGGAGGTCCGCCAGGGCCTGCGCACCACCCTGCGCACCGTCATGGACCACTACGACGTCCTCGCCATGGCCACCGTGCCCGTCGAACCGTTCGTCGCCGACGCCATCGGGCCGTCCTGGGCGGCCGACCCCCGGGACCTGCGGTGGCTGGCCTGGGCGCCCGCCTCGTACCCCTTCAACATGACCGGCCAGCCGGCCCTGTCACTGCCCGCCGGACTCACCCGCTCCGGACTGCCGGTCGGCCTGCAGCTGGTCGGGCCCGTCGGCGCGGACGACCTGGTCGTCTCGCTCGCCGGGCGCCTGGAGTCGGACCTCGGCACACCGGTGCATCCGCCCACCGCGCGGGCCCTGGAGCCCGCAGCCGCCCGGTAACTCACGCCCGTGAAAGGACGTTCCCATGTACGCCAGGTCATGGTCCTCGCCCGCCGCGGAGGGCAGCGTCGGGCGCCCCTCGTTCGTGGCCGATCACGGGCTGTGGGACGACGCCCGCATCGCCGCCGCCCAGCGGATCGAGGCGAGCCTCGCCGACCTCGACTTCGTCCGCCTCGTCTTCGGCGACCCGCACGGACTGGCCCGCTCCAAGACCCTCACCGCCGAGGCGTTTTGCACCGTGCTGCGCAACGGCATGAACTTCAGCCCCGGGCCGTTCGTCTTCGACACCGGGCACGCCGTCGCCGTCGACTTCCTCGGCGACCACGGCATCGGCGTCGACGAGATCGCCGGCGCCGGGAACTTCATCCTCGTCCCCGACCCGCTCACCTTCCAGCGGCTGCCCGGCGGCGACGCCCGCACCGCCTGGGTGATCGGCGACGAGTACCTGCGCGACGGCAGCCCGCACCCGCTGTCCTCGCGGGCCGTGCTGCGCCGCGTCGCCGACCGGTACACCGAGCAGGGCCTCGCCCCCGTCCTCGGTCTGGAGGTCGAGTGGTACCTCACCCGGCGGCTCGACGACGCGCCCGGCAACACCGGCAACGGCTTCGGCCTGCAGGGCCGGGCGCCGCGCGTGGCCGCCCTGAACGCCGGCTACCAGTTCAACCTCGACGCCCACTACGACACCGTCGCCCCCCTGACCGACCCTCTCGCCCTGCACCTGCTCGCCCTCGGCCTGCCGCTGCGGTCGATGGAGCACGAGTCCGGGCCCGGGCAGGTCGAGACGACGTTCAGCCCGATGTCCGCGCTGGACACCGCCGACGCGATGCTGCTCTTCCGCACGGTCACCAAGAGCTGGTGCGCCCGCCGCGGCCACCACGCCTCCTTCATGTCGCAGCCGCTCATCGATGCCGCCGACCCCAGCGGCTGGCACCTCAACCAGTCGGTCACCGACCTCACCTCCGGCGGCAACCTGTTCGGCACCGAGGGCCCCTCCGGCGGCCTGTCCCCGCAGGGCAAGGCATACGCCGAGGGACTGCTGTCCTGGGCACGCGAGCTGTTCCTGCTCTCGGTGCCCACCGTCAACGGCTACCGGCGGCTCGCCGCCCAGCACACCCTCGCGCCCACCCGGCTCGGCTGGAGCCAGGAGGACCGCAGCGCGATGCTCCGCGTCGTCGGCCACGGCGCAGGAGCGCACATCGAGAACCGGATCGGCGAGCCGTGCGCCAACCCCTACCTGAGCATCGCCGCGCAGCTGTTCGCGGGACTGCAGGGGATGACCGGCCAGCCCGCCCCCGCGGACCCCGGCGACGCCGCGGGAGCCGACGGCGCCGCTCTGGTGCCGCAACAGCTGCGCGAGGCCCTCGACGCCTTCCGCGCCGGCCGCGCCGCCCGGCTGCTCGGCGAGCCGCTCGCCGCCTGCCTCGTCAAGCTCAAGGAGAGCGAACTGCGCCGCTACGAGGACTGGTGCGGCCAGGCCGCGCCCGCCCCCGGGCAGGTCACCGACTGGGAGCAACGTGAGTACTTCGGCGCCTACTGACACCCGTCGAGCCCTTGTCTGCTGCCGGTTCCCTCCCGAAGAAGGCCTCACATGATTCCCCGTTACACACTGCCCGAAATGGCCGGCCTCTTCTCCGACCGGTCCCGCTACGCCACCTGGGTGCGGGTGGAGATCCTCGCCTCCCAGGCGCAGGCCGCCCTCGGCCGCGTACCGCACGAAGCGGTCGAGGACATGCGCCGCGCCCGCGTCCCGGACCCGGAACGGGTCGCCCAGATCGAACGGGAACGCGACCACGAGGTGCTCTCCTTCCTCGCCGCCTACTGCGAGGACATCCCCGACTCCTCCGCGCGCTGGGTACACCTCGGCATGACCAGCTACGACCTCGTCGACACCGCGCTCGGCCACACCCTGGCCCGCGCCACCGACCTGCTCGCCGGCGCCGCCCGGCGACTGCGCCGGGTACTGACCGACAGAGCCCTGGAGCACTGGGACACCGCGATGGTGGGCCGCACCCACGGCGTGCACGCCGAACCCACCACCTTCGGGCACAAACTCGCCGGGTACGCCTTCGCCGTGGACCGCTCGGTGCGCCGGCTCGCCGCCGCCCGCGAGGCCGTCGCCGTCGGCACCATCTCCGGCTCCGTCGGCACCTACGCGCTGATCGACCCGCGCGTCGAGGAACACGTCTGCACCGCCCTCGGCCTCGGCGTCGAGCCCGCGCCCAGCCAGGTCGTCGCCCGTGACCGGCACGCCCAGCTCCTGCAGGCCGTGGCCACCCTGGGCGCCTGCGTGGAACAGATCGCCCTGGAGATGCGGCTGTTGCAGCGCACCGAGGTCCGCGAGGTCGAGGAGCCGCGTGCCGGCGCCTACCAGGGCTCCAGCGCCATGCCGCACAAGCGCAACCCCACCACCAGTGAGCGCCTGTGCGGGCTCGCCCGCCTGCTGCGCGGCTACGCCGACACAGCACTGGAGAACGTGGCGCTCTGGCACGAACGCGACCTCGCCCACCAGTCCGTGGAGCGGGTGATCCTGCCGGACAGCCTCTGCGTCGGCCACTTCCAGGTGACCAAGGCCGCCGACCTGGTGGCCGCGCTCACCGTCGACGCCGACCGGATGCGCGCGCACATCGACCAGACCGACGGCCTCGTCCACAGCTCCTCGGTCCTCGCCGAACTCCTCGGCGACGGCATGGAGCGCGAACGCGCCTACCGCAGCGTGCAGGCCGCGGCGAACCACACCCTGGCGACGGGCGAGCACTTCGGCGCCTCCCTGGCCAAGGAGGGCATCGACCTGGCCCGGCTCGGCCCCGAGCGCCACCTCGCCCACCACGATGTGATCCGCACCCGATTGGAGAAGCTGCATGAGCTGGAAGATTGACCGCGTCGAGGGGGCAGCGCTCGACCTGGACGAGGTCCTCGGCGTCTACCACGCCTCAGGCCTCGGCGAGCGGCGCCCGGTCCAGGACCGGCAGCGGTTCGCGGCCATGGTCGAGAACGCCAACCTCGTGCTGGTCGCCCGCGACGACGAGGGCACGCTCCTCGGCATCGTGCGCGCCGTCTCCGACTTCTCCTACGTCACCTACGTCTCGGACATCGCCGTCGTACGGGACCGCCAGCGCTCCGGCATCGGCCGCGCCCTGATCGACGCCACGCGAGGCGAGGCACCGGACGCCAAGCTCGTGCTGCTGTCCGCACCCGCGGCCGTCGACTACTACCCGCACATCGGGTTCACCCGCCACGAATCGGCCTGGGTGCTCAACCGTTCATAAGAGCCATCACGTAATCCTGGGCGAGACGCACCTCGCCCTGACGTGAGCTGCCTTTACCGAATGTCGATCTTGAGGTTGTGGAGCACGGCAACGCCGGCGACGGCGTGGTTGACCGCGTTGCCGCGGCGTCGGCATTGGCGGAGAATATGGTGGTCTTTGAGCCGGGCGATAGTGTGCTCGGCGACGGCTCGCCGTTGGCGGAACCGTCGGTAGTTGCGGTCTTTGATGATGCGGCCGTCTGCTCCACGGCTCGGTGTCCGGATACGGTCGCTGCCCCGGTAGCCGCCGTCGCCGGACAACCGGGGATGGTCAGGGAGCACTTTGCCCAGGGTTTCGCGGAAGACGACGATGTCGTTGCGGTTGCCTGGCCACGCGTCCCCGACGGCGACAACCCTCCGGTCACGGGCCCGGCAGACGACCTGCACGTTGACGCTGCGCCGGTAGTTCTTGCTCTTCGCGGTGCGTTCCTGGTCGTGGACGGGGATCAGGGTGCCGTCGACCACCCACAACTCCCGCCGGTCAGTCGGCGGTGGTCCGAGGAGTTGGGCAAGCGGCTCCGCGAGCCGGGCGACGACGCGGTGGGCGGCAGCATGGGAGATGCCGAAGAGGGAGCCGAGCTGCTGCATGGTGAGGTTCGTCCGATAGCCGAGGACGATGAGGAGTACCCGGTCGGCGAACGGCAGCGCCCAGGGCCGGCCACGGCCCGTTTCCGGCTTGATGTCCCACAGCTGCTCGACGAGGTGCCGCATCTGCGGCCCGGTCAGGCCGGTCCAGGCACGCAGATCGGCGGAGGTGGAACGGGCAAGACGCAGGCGCATGCAGGGAGCATAGAGCCCGAAGTTCCGTTGCAGCACGATGCATTGTCAGTGGGGTCTTGTAGCTTTGGCGGTGGTTGCCGCGCTGGCCGAAATGCGGACGGTCCCGGGTGTTGCGACGTCAAAGGAGGTGGGTCATCGATGCCAGCAGAACTGCGTGAATCCGCGCCTGTTTCCGACGTCGCGCCTCCTGCCCGCCGGTACCGCGGGAAGAACAAGGGCAAGCGGTGGACGCGGGGCGAGGGCACCGAGCTTGCGGTGATCCGCCTGCCGCTGGACGTTCACGTCCCGGCCACCCGGCACCGGACCGAGGGCCTGTATTCGGCGATGTGGTCCGTCAAACGGGCGCTGCAGCGCGATGCCCGGGATGCTGTCGACGCGTATTGGGCCGGCGACGTCCGGCGTGCGACGGACGCGCAAGCCTGGCGGCTGGAGCTGGGCCTGTCCCGTGAGGGGATGGAGCGCCGCGCCTACCGGCACATGGAAAACTCCAAGCACCTTGCCCACCACGTCACCAAAGCCCTGGTGATGCATCAGGCCGACGAGGTCTTCGAGACGTCCGTGAGCCGGCACCTGTTCCCGGACGCCTCCGGCCGCAGATTCGGCCGGCCGAAGACTGGCCGTTGGTGGGATTACACCCGTATCCCCGGCCGCGCTCGCTCGCACACGACCGCCCGTAAATGGGAAACCTTCCGCCTGCACGGCACCCTCGCTGGCCATTTGGACGCCTACCGGCACCGTAGCCTCGCCCCTAAGGTCGCCACTCCGGAGCAGGTCGCCGCCCTGCCTCCCGACGTGCGGGTCCTCGAGCAGCCACGCCAGCTCCCGGCACCCGTACGCCCTTCGGGACGCATTGCAACCGGCGAGGTGACGACGAAGGGCACGCCGAAGACGCGGGCCGCCACCTGGTGGGACCACACCGGTCCCCTGGCGATCGTGTTCACCGGCGGCGCCGACTCCAGCCGCGGGGACCTGGTGCTGCCCGTGCGCCTGCCGTCGGGTTCGGGCCGCTGGCCGTACCTGCTGCACTTCCTCAACAACCCCGACACCTGGCACAAGATCGACCTCGTGCGCCGCCGGGATGCTTCCGCACCCGGCGGGTGGGCATACGAGGCCCACCCGATGGTCATTACCGGCAGCTACGCATCGCCGGCCACACAAGCCCGACGTCGGGCGGCGGCCATGCTCGAGCGCGTCGGCGGCATCGACGGCAATGTTTCCAACCTAAATGGCTGCAAGAAGCCCTGTCGAGTCAACCGCAGCGCGGTGCCCGCCCCACCCGGGGCCGCACCCACGCGGCAGTCCAAACGCCGGCTGCTCCGACGTGGGCCTTGTGCCGCGCATTCGCGGGTCGGGTCTCATTCGGGGTTCCACCGGGTCAGCCGGGCTGTACCGGGGCTCGACCGCACTTGCCTAGATTCACGGTCAGGCGGGTCCCGGCCCCGCGCACAGCACCGGATCCCCGGGGGAGGCATGACCGTGACATCGGCACAGGCGCTGCTCGACACCCGCCCACCCACCGGTCCCGCTCCGGGCGTCCCCCGGCCCGCGGCGGACCGCGAGCCGGGGGCCACCGGCAACGGCGCGGCCGTCTCGATGCCCTCCGGTCGCCGTGTCCTCGTCGTCGACGCCGACACCGCCTGCGCCGACTCCCTGGTCACCCAGTTGCGCCGGCACGGTCACGAGGCCCTCGGCGTCCGGCGCGGCGGGGCCGCACTGCGCGCCCACGAGGACGCCGACCTGGTGCTGCTCGACCTCGAACTGCCCGACCTGGACGGCCTGGAGGTCTGCCGCGCCATCCGTGCCGTCAGCCGGGTGCCCGTCATCATCGTCACCGCCCGCGCCTCCGAACTGGACTGTGTCCTCGGCCTGCAGGCGGGCGCCGACGACTACGTCGCCAAGCCGTACGGCCTGCGCGAGCTGATGGCCCGCATCGAGGCCGTGATGCGCCGCGCCGAGTGGCAGCCGGCCGCCGCCCGCGAGATCCGCCACGGCCGCCTGCACATCGACGTGGGCGCCCGCGAGGTCCTGGTCGGCGGCGAGGAAGTGGCCCTGACCCGCAAGGAGTTCGACCTCCTGTGCCTGCTGGCCTCGCACCCGGACACCGTCATACCCCGCAAGCAGCTCCTCCAGCAGGTCTGGGGCGACTCCTGGTCCCGCCGCACCGTCGACACCCACGTCAGCAGCCTGCGCGGCAAGCTGGGCGACAGCGGCTGGATCGTGACGGTACGGGGCGTGGGCTTCATGCTCGGCAACCCATAGGGCTGCCCGACCCATGCCCGCGGCGCCGCGGCGCCTGGCACGCACGCGCGCGGCGCTGCCGAGACGCCCACGCGGCTTTGCCACGAGGACGCTCCGGCGCCTTGCGATCGCACGCGCCGGACACCACTGCTTGTCGCGCTCATGTGCCGGACACCCTCTGGACCTCCCCGAACGGGCTCCGCGGAGAATTGAGCGGTCTTCGAGCCGGTCTCATGCGCTCCGGTCGACTCTGGGTGAGGCGTGATCAACAGGAACACGCCGCTCCATTTCCGCTTTCCGCACCCATCGGGGAGACGAACATGCAGATCCGCTCGCGTCTGACCAAGACCGGCATGCTGGGCGCTGCCGCCGTGGCCGCCCTGGCCATCTCCACCGCCCCGGCCTCCGCGGCCCCGGCGGTGACCGCCTCGCCCAGCAGCGGCCTGACCGACGGCCAGTCCGTGACCGTGACCGGCACCGGCTTCCCCGCGGGTGCCGAAGTCGCCGTGTCGCAGTGCCGGGAGAACACCACGTGCACCGACGCGCTGGCCAAGGTCACCGTCGGTGCCGACGGCAGCTTCACCACCCCCTACACCGTGCACAGGCAGTTCACCGCCACCGACTGGAGCACCGGGACCGGCACCTCCGTGACCGTGGACTGCGGCACGCAGCAGTGCCAGCTGGTCGCCTACCTTCAGGCCACCGGCCCGGTCGGTACGGGGATCTCCTTCGGCTGAGGCACGCCGCCCACCCCGTCCTCTCGGACCGGAGCCCACCGAGCGGTGCCCGCGACCGGCACCGCTCGGTGGGCTCGCTCATACGCTGCCGTGCCGGGGGCGCCGGCCCGGGAACGGACGCCGGCCCGGGAACGGACGCCGGCCCGGCGGATGCCGGGCCGGGAAGGGGCGGCCGCCGTCAGCCGGCCGCCTGCTTGAGGAGTGCGCCGATGCGCTTCTCCTCGGCGGCGGTCAGCTTGGTCAGCGCGTAGGAGGTCGGCCACATCGCGCCGTCGTCGAGTGCCGCCTGGTCGCTGAAGCCGAGCGTGGCGTACTTCGACTTGAACTTCTGCGCGCTCTGGAAGAAGCACAGGACCTTGCCGTTCTTGGCGTAGGCGGGCATCCCGTACCACAGCCTCGGCGTGAGCTGCGGAGCGCTGGCCTTGACGATCTCGTGGACCTTCTCGGCGAGGACCCGGTCCGCCTCGGGCATCTCCGCGATCTTCGCGAGCACCTCGGCCTCCGGGTCCTCCTTGGACCCGCGTCGCGCGGTCTTGAGCTCCTTGGCCCGCTCCTTCATCGCCTCCCGCTCCTCGGCGGTGAAGCCCTCGTGCTTCCCGGCGGCCGAACCGGAGTTCTCGGCGGACGACTTCGTGCGCTTCATGGCGGTTGTTCCTCCCTTGCCAGGACAACGTGACCCTCTCACGCGGGGGCACCACCCCGCACGGCGTTCGGGCCCAGGGTCTTTCGTTCGGATCAGGCCGGCGTGGACGTCACCGGTGCGGGCTCCCAGGCGAAGCCGTCCGGGTCGGTGAAGGCCCCGGTGGTGCCGCCGAGCACGATCCGGTGCGAGCCGCTGCCGTCCTCGGGCACCCCGACGTCCTTGGCCAGCCCGCGGCGCTTGTACAGGGCCAGCTTGACGGGGGTGGCGTCGTCGGAGGCGAACTCGACGTACTTGCCGCCGAAGCTCTTCGCCACGGACAGGCCCTGCTCGACGTAGAACTGCTTGCTCGCCTTGACGTCCTCGACGCCCAGCAGGAGCACGAGCTGGTCGATCTTCCGGGTGGCGGGGCCGGTGTTCTTCTTCGACGAGGTCGCGATCTTCCAGATGGTGCCGTCCGGGGCCTGCACGACGCCGCCGTAGCCCCACAGGGACTTCGAGGCCGGTTTCAGCGTCGTGGCCCCCGCCTTGAGAGCGGAGTCGATGAAGCTGTCGACGTCGGCGGGCTGGGAGACGGTGATCGACATCGTGAACCCGCGGAAGCCGGTGGTCGGCGTCTCGGATGCCCGCAGGCGTACCTGCGAACCCAGTCCGAACGCGGCGGAGTAGAAGCGGTCGGCGGCCGTGGGGTCGGCCACCTCCAGGGTGACGGATGCGAGGGAAGTCATGGCGATCACGCTAGCCGCGCCGCGCTCGCCGGGGCTTCTTCATTCCTGCTCGATACCGGGACCGGTGCCGTCACCTTGTGTCTTGCGAGGTGGCCCCGGCGTTCACACCGGG
>NZ_MUBM01000290.1 GCF_002154505.1 Streptomyces carpinensis
CTCCGGCACATCACGGCCCGCACCCCGGCTGCACACCCCACGGCGCAGGCGCTCCCCCGGCCGGCCCCGGCGCAGCGTCCTGCTGACCCTGCTCACCGGGCTGGTGCTCCTCTACAGCCTGGCGCCGCTCGTCTGGCTGGTCATCAGCGCCACCAAGACCCAGGAGGGGCTGTCCCGTTCCTTCGGGCTGTGGTTCGACGGCCACTTCGCCCTCTGGGACAACATCACCGAGACGTTCACCTACAACGACGGCGTCTTCACCCGCTGGCTGCTGAACACCGTGCTGTACGTCGTCCTGGGAGCCGGAGGTGCGACTCTCCTCGCGGTGCTGGGGGGTTACGCGCTCGCCAAGTTCGACTTCCCCGGACGCCGCGCCGTGTTCGCCGTCGTCATCGGCGCGGTCGCCGTGCCGGGAACCGCGCTGGCGGTGCCGACCTTCCTGATGTTCAGCAACATGGGGCTCACCAACACCCCGTGGGCGGTGATCATCCCTTCCCTGATCTCCCCCTTCGGCCTCTACCTGATGTGGGTGTTCGCCGGTGAGGCCATCCCGACCGAGCTGCTGGAGGCCGCACGCATCGACGGTGCGGGCGAGATACGCACCTTCTTCCAGGTGGCCCTGCCGCTGCTCGCCCCGGGCATCGTGACCGTCTCGCTGTTCACCATGGTCGCCACCTGGAACAACTACTTCCTGCCACTGATCATGATCAAGGATCCGGACTGGTATCCGCTGACCCTGGGTCTGAACAGCTGGAACGCCCAGGCCGCGACCGCCGGGGGCCAGCCCGTGTTCAACCTGGTCATCACCGGCTCGCTGATCACCATCCTCCCGCTGATCGCCGCGTTCCTGCTGCTGCAGAAGTACTGGCAGTCCGGACTCGCCGCCGGAAGCGTCAAGGAATAGCGCTTCCCTCTCGTCACTCGGCCGCGCTCCTCGCCCGTCACGCCCCACACCGGGCGAACCTGGTCACGCGGCTCCTGCCCCTGCCCATTCCCGTCCCGTCGGTCCCTTTCCTGTCCCCATCGGCCCCGGTTTCGGCCACGAAGAAGTGGAAGCACGACCATGCACAAGCACCCAAGCCGCCTGTTGCGCGGCATCGGCCTCCTCTGCGCCCTCGCCCTGGGGGCCACCGCCTGCGGCGGATCCGGCGACTCGGACTCCGGCCCCAAGTCGCTCTCGGAGTCGGACGTCCAGGCCGCGCTCAAGAAGGGCGGCACCATCACCGTCTGGGCGTGGGAACCCACGCTCAAGCAGGTGGCCACCGACTTCCAGAAGGAGCACCCCGGCGTCAAGGTCGACCTGGTCAACGCCGGCACCGGCAACGACCAGTACAAGGCCCTGCAGAACGCCATCTCCGCCAAGAAGGGCGTCCCCGACGTCGCCCAGATCGAGTACTACGCCATGGGCCAGTACGCGCTGACCAAGCAGCTCACCGACCTCAAGGCCTTCGGCGCCGACAAGCTCGCCGCCCAGTTCTCCCCCGGCCCGTGGAACGGCGTGAAGGCCGGTGGCGACGGCGTCTACGGCCTGCCGATGGACTCCGGCCCCATGGCGTTGTTCTACAACAAGAAGGTCTTCGACAAGTACAAGATCAAGGTGCCCACCACATGGGACGAGTACGTGGACGCCGCTCGCGCCCTGCACAAGGCGAACCCGAAGGCGTACATCACCAACGACACCGGTGACGCGGGCTTCACCACCAGCATGCTCTGGCAGGCCGGTTCGCGCCCCTACAAGGTCGACGGCACCAAGGTGAAGATCGACTTCTCCGACGCGGGCGCCACGAAGTACACCGGCACCTGGCAGAAGCTCCTCGACGACAAGCTGGTCGCGCCCGTCACCAGTTGGTCCGACGAGTGGTACAAGGGCCTCGGTGACGGCACCATAGCCACGTTGGCCATCGGCGCCTGGATGCCCGCCAACCTCGCCTCCGGCGTGAAGAGCGCCGCCGGTGACTGGCGCGTCGCCCCGCTGCCGCAGTGGACGGCGGGCGACAAGGCCAGCGCCGAGAACGGCGGCAGCGCCCTCGCCCTGCCGGAACTCGGCAAGAACGAGGCCCTGGCCTATGCATTCGTCGAGTACGCCAACGCCGGCAAGGGCGTCGACGCACGCGTGAAGGGCGGCGCCTTCCCGGCGACCACCGCGCAGCTGAACTCCCAGGCGTTCCAGGACACGAAGTTCCCGTACTTCGGCGGGCAGCAGGCCAACAAGATCTTCGCCGAGTCGGCCGCGAACGTCGCCGACGACTGGTCGTACCTGCCGTACCAGGTGTACGCCAACTCGATCTTCAACGACACCGTCGGCAAGGCCTACGTCTCCGGCACCACGCTGGCCGACGGCCTGAAGACCTGGCAGGACGCCTCCGTCAAGTACGGCAACGAGCAGGGCTTCACCGTCCAGAAGTAGAAGGCCGGGGCGGCGGGCACACCCTGCGCCGCCCCGGTGGCCCACCCCGGAAGGACCACCATGATCTCCACCCTCCTGTCCCGCGCCGGCGGGCCGACGGACGGTGACCGTACCCCCCGCCTCCTCTACGGCGCCGACTACAACCCCGAGCAGTGGCCCCGTACCGTCTGGGAGGAGGACGTCCGGCTGATGCGCGAGGCCGGCGTGAACCTCGTGTCCGTGGGGATCTTCTCCTGGGCCCGCATCCAGCCTGCCGAGGACAGCTGGGACTTCACATGGCTCGACGAGGTCATGGATCTCCTGCACGAGGGCGGCATCGGCGTCGACCTGGCCACGGCCACGGCCTCCCCACCGCCCTGGCTGACCACGGCGCACCCCGAAATCCTCCCGGTGACGGCGGGCGGCGAGACCGTCTGGCCGGGGGCACGTCAGCACTGGCGCCCCACCTCGCCGGTCTTCCGCCGGCACGCGCTTCGTCTGGTCCGGCAGATGGCGACCCGCTACGCCGACCACCCCGCCCTGGTCGCCTGGCACGTCAACAACGAGCTGGGCTGCCACAACGTCTATGACTACTCCGACGACGCGGCCCGCGCCTTCCGGAGCTGGCTCCGCGCCCGGTACACGACCCTCGAGACGCTCAACCGCGCCTGGGGGACCGCGTTCTGGTCCCAGCGGTACACCGACTGGGAGCAGATCCTTCCGCCGCGCCTGGCCGCCTCGCATCCCAACCCCACCCAGCAGCTGGACTTCAAACGCTTCTCGTCCGACGCGCTCAGGGAGCACCTGCGCGCCGAGCGGGAGATCCTCCGGGAGATCACGCCCGACATCCCCGTGACCACCAACTTCATGGTGATGGGCGGCACCAAGGGGATGAACTACCCGGACTGGGCCGACGAGATCGACTTCGTCTCCAACGACCACTACGTCCAGCCGGGTCCGCAGGACCGAGACGAGCTGTCCTTCTCCGCCAACCTCACCAGCGGCATCTCCGGCGGCCGGCCCTGGTTCCTCATGGAACACTCCACGAGCGCCGTCAACTGGCAGCCCGTCAACGTCGCCAAGCGACCGGGCGAGCTGGCCCGTGACTCGCTGCTGCACGTCGCGCACGGAGCCGACGCGGTGTGCTTCTTCCAGTGGCGCCAGTCGGCGGCCGGCGCCGAGAAGTACCACTCGGCGATGGTGCCGCACGCCGGAGCGGACAGCGATCTGTTCCGGTCGGTGAGCGAACTCGGCGCCGCTCTGAAGAGGCTCGCCCCGATCGCGGGGAGCGAGAGGGAGCCCGCCCCGGTCGGCATCCTCTACGACTGGGAGTCGTGGTGGGCCGGCGAGCAGGACTCCCACCCGACCTCCCTGCTGGACTACCGGCAGGAAGCGCTGGACTGGTACACCGCCCTTCTGTCCCTCGGCATCCGCGCCGACCTCGTCACCACCCGGAGCGACCTGCACCGGCACCGGATGCTGATCGCCCCGGTGCTGCACCTGGTCCCCGCCGACCTGGCCAAGACGCTCACCCGGTACGCCGAACAGGGCGGCCATCTCGTCACCACGTACTTCTCGGGCATCGTCGACGAGAACGACCACGTGTGGCTCGGCGGTTATCCCGGCGCCCTGCGCGACCTTCTCGGCATCCGCATCGAGGAGTTCGGGCCGCTGCTCGCCGGTGAGACGACCGAACTCGACGACGGGACGACCGGCAGCCTGTGGACCGACCGGATCACGGTCACCGTCCCCGAGACCGACGTCCTCTCCCGCTACCGCACGGGGATGCACGCGGGCCGGCCCGCCGTCACCCGGCGGGTGACGGGCAACGGCTCCGCCACCTACGTCTCCACGCGGCTCGGTGTCCAGGGACTGGCCTCCCTGCTCCTTCGGCTGCTGGAGCCGGCCGGTGTGGAAAGCGAACTGCCCACCGCGGCACGGGGATCGGTCGAGACGATCGTGCGCCGGAGCGCCGAGGCCCGGTTCGTGTTCCTGGTCAACAGGACCGACGAGGCCGTCACGGTGCCCGGCCTGTCCGGAGGGGTTCTGCTCGGCACAACGAACGAAGACGGCACGGTCGCCCTCGGGCCCAGGGGGGTCGCCGTACTGCGTCAGCCGACTGCCTGAGCCCCGTACCAGCAGATCTCACGACTCCTCGGAAACGGCACGCACCTGCCCCGAGGGCCACTCCCCTCCCGCCCTGCCGCATGCAGGGCGGGAGGGTCCACCAGAGCGCGACCACAACTCAGTTGGGAGCACACCGATGGCACGCCGCACCCGCAGCAGACGGCTCCTCACAGCCGCCGGCGTCACCGCCCTGGCCACCGGGGCCGCCCTGGTATCCGCCCCGTCGCCGGCCGCACAGGCTGCGGACATCCCCTCCGTCACCGTCCGGCCCGACCCCTCGTACCAGCAGGAGCCGTTCGAGGGGTGGGGCACCAGCCTGGCCTGGTTCGCCAACGCCACCGGCGGCTACCCCGAGGAGATACGCGAGAAGCTCGCCGAGCTCCTCTTCGACGACGACGGCCTCGGCCTGAACATCGCCCGCTACAACATCGGCGGCGGCAACGCCCCCGACGTCAAGGACTACCTCCGGGCCGGAGGCGCGGTCGAGGGCTGGTGGAAGGCGCCCGCCGGCACCACCCGCGAGGACTCCGGCTGGTGGAACGCCGATGACCCGGCCGACTGGAACGCGAACGCCGACGCCAACCAGCGCTGGTGGGTCGACCGCGTCAAGAACGACATCACCCACTGGGAGACCTTCAGCAACTCCCCGCCCTGGTTCATGACCGTCAGCGGCTACGTCTCCGGCGGGTTCGACGCCACCACCGACCAGCTCAGGACCGATTCGGTGGACGACTTCGCCGCCTACCTGGCCGGCGCCGTCAAGCGGCTGGAACAGGCGCACGGCATCAAGGTCGACACCGTCGACCCCTTCAACGAACCGAACACCAACTACTGGAGCACCCGCCTCGGCTCGGACGGCCGGCCCGTCGGCGGCCGCCAGGAAGGCGCCCACATCGGGCCCGAGCTCCAGCAGAAGGTGGTCCACGCACTCGCCCCGGCCCTGAAGAAGGCGAAGACCGGCGCGAAGATCTCCGCGATGGACGAGACCAACCCGTCCGTCTTCGCGCAGAACTGGAACTCCTACTCCCCCGACGCCCGTGATCTCGTCGGGCAGATGAACGTCCACACCTACGGCACCGGGCAGCGCACCACCGTACGGGACCTGGCGAAGGCGGCGGACAAGCCGCTGTGGATGAGTGAGGTCGAGGGCGACTGGGGCGACGGCCAGAGCTTCACGGACATGCGTCCCGGACTCGGTCTCGCCCAGCACATCGTCGACGACCTGCGCGAGCTGGAGCCGCGCGCCTGGGTGTTCTGGCAGCCCGTCGAGGACTACGACAACATGAAGCCCGGCGGTGAGTCCGCCAAGGGCGGCAACTGGGGCGAGATCCAGCTGCCGTTCAGCTGCACCTCCGGGGACACCCTCGGCACCTGCCCGATCCGCACCAACACGAAGTTCGACACGGCCCGCAACTTCACTCACTTCATCAAGCCCGGTGACCGGCTGATCAAGGTGAGCGACACCTCGAGCGCGGCCGCTGTGACGCAGGACGGCAAGGGCGCCTCGCTCGTCCACGTCAACAGCACGGCCGCGGCGCGCAGCGTCACCGTCGACCTGTCCAAGTTCCGCGACGTCAGCCGTGACGCGACCGTCACCCCCGTCGTCACCAGCGCCGAGGGCAAGCTCGAACAGCACGGGGCCATCAAGGTCAGTGACCGCCGGGCCACCTTCACCGTGCCCGCCCAGTCGGTGACGTCCTTCGTCATCAAGGGCGTGTCCGGCGTGGCGAAGGACGCCCCTCTGCTGCGCAAGGGGCACACCTACACCCTGACCGGTGTGCAGAGCGGCAAGGCACTCACCCTGGCGGGCACCGGCCTCGTCATCGGCACCGGCGACAGCACGTGCTCCCAGCAGTGGCGGCTGAGCCGGGTACGTCCCGGCAGCGGCGCCGGCGACCGCTACGTCTTCACCAACCCGGTCGACGGCAAGCGCCTGGCGGTGCGCGACAACGTTCCGGTGGCCGAACCCGACACCGGCCGGCGGGACCAGGCCACCGAGTGGATCATGTCAAGCACAGGGGACGGCACCTGGACCCTGATCAACGCCGCCACCGGACGGCTCCTGGAGGTCGGCGGGCAGGCCACCGGCGAAGGGGCCGCCGTCACCACCTGGCAGCCCAACTCCGGCTCCAACCAGAGGTGGACGGTCACGGACGTGACACCGGCAGCCGACTAGCCCATCGGCCGGCACCACAGGGCCCGCCCGGGCCACGGCGCGGTCGGGCCCCGGGCGGCCCGTGTGTGCCGAGTCCGCCCGGGGCCTCCGTCCGCGCCGGGTACGCGGACGTGGGCACTCACCGGCCGACGGCGGCAGCAGCCCTACGGGGTTCACCTGAACATGCGACGCCACGAGGAGGTGCGGCGGATGCCCGTCGGACTGGTCACGCTCGGCCTCGGCAGCTTCGGGATCGGCCTGACCGAATTCGTGATCGCGGGCCTGCTGCCCCAGGTGGGCGGCAGTCTGGGCGTCTCCGACGCCACGGCCGGGTGGCTCATCTCGGGATACGCCCTGAGCGTCGCGATCGGCGCGATCCTGCTGACCGCCGTCACCACCCGCGTCCACCGCAAGGCCGTCCTCGTCGGGTTGATGGCGTTGTTCGTCCTCGGCAACCTGCTGTCCGCCGTCGCGCCCACCTACGCCGTGGCGCTGCTCGGCCGGATCGTCGCGGCCCTGTGCCACGGCTCCTTCTTCGGCGTCGGCTCGCTCGTCGCCCGCCGTATGGTCCCGCCGGAGCGGGCTTCGCGCGCGGTCGCCGCGATGTTCGCCGGGCTGACGGTCGCCAACGTGCTCGGCGTGCCGTTCGGCGCCCTCGTCGGCGAACGCTGGGGCTGGCGCGCCACGTTCTGGGCGATCACCGGGATCGGCGTGCTGGCCCTGGCCGCCATCGCCGTGTGGGTCCCGGCCTGGGCGGGCACCGTGGACCAGAGCCATCGCTCGGGCGGCCTGCGCCCCCAGCTGCGCGCCTTGAGCTCCGGACAGGTCTGGCTGACCCTCGCCGCCACCGCCCTCGGCTACGGCGGCATGTTCGGGGCGTTCAGCTACATCGCGTACACCTTCACCGAGGTCACCGGCTTCTCCAGCGCCGACGTCGCCTGGCTGCTCGTCGTCTACGGCAGCGGCCTGGTGGTCGGCAACATCGCCGGGGGCCGGGCGGCCGACCGCGATCGCGACCGCACGCTGATCGCCTCCCTGGCGTCCCTCGCCGCCACGCTCGCGGTGTTCGGGCTGCTGGCCGACGGGCGGGTCGCGTCGGTGATCCTGGTCTTCCTGATGGGCTTCTTCGGGTTCGCCGCCGTACCCGGCATGATCACCCGTGTCACGGACGCCGCCGGCGGGGCGCCGCTCGCCGCCGGCGCCAACGTCTCCGCCTCGAACGTCGGCAACGCCCTCGGCGCCTGGCTCGGCGGCCTCGCGATCAGCGCCGGCCTGGGCTACACCGCGCCGCTGTACGTGGGCTCCGCGGTCGTGGCCCTCGGCCTCGCGGTGATGGTGGTGACGGCGCGCACCGGTCACGCCGCTCCACCCGCTCCGGCCGGTCCGGACCAGGTGCCCGGTCACGCCTGGCCGGACCGGGAGGCGGCGGGCTGACGCGGGCGGGTTGCCGCGCGAGGGTCAGGACGCCTGCGTGCAGGCGGCCCGCACCCGGTCCGGTTCCGCCTTGGCGACCGGCAGGACCGTGCCGTGCCGGGGGCGGCTCGGCGGTTCGTACACCGCTGTGATGCTCCATCCGGGGTGGCCGAGACTCGGCGCGGTGAAAGGCACGTAGACGCACCTCGGTGTCTCGTTACGCCACAGACACCGTGGGCGCGCTGAACGCCATCGGGTCCCGACCAGGCACGACGTATGCGGGTCATACGGGGTGAGCCGGTCGAGCGGCTCATGTCGTGTCCCTTCGACGACGCTGAGGCTGGTGAAGGTAAGACGGGTCGTCGTTCGAAATCCCGTATGAGGTTCGGAAATTCGCCCAGACGCTAGGGACGTAATGCGTCCGCGTCAAGAGGTGAGGGGCTATCGGTATTACTGCCGACCATCCGTCAGGTCGGCGAGCGCGCAGCCCTTGACGGTCTCAGAGGCGGATGCCACGATGCGGCCGTATGTTTACGTAAACATCGACCCGCTGCCCGTCACGACCGCTACGGAACGCCTCTTCCGTCACCAGGTCCACGCAGAACGGCCGGCCGTCACACCCCGGACGGGCCGCCGCACGCGACAGCCGGTCCGGACACCTACGTCCACAGGCAGTGATCGGTCCCGAACCAGGCACAGATGCCGCCCGGGCTTTCGCCCATACCCCGAGCCGACCGACCCCCCAGAGAGAGTGACATGCCCATGCCCGCAATCCATCACGCCACCGGCCGACTGGTATCCGTCCTGACGGCGGCCGTCCTGGTCGCGGCCGCCGGCGTGGCCGTGACCGGCACCTCCGCCTCCGCGTCCGCCGCTCCGACCCCTAACACCGCCCAATTCAAGGGCGTGAACTGGGCGGACCCCCGGGACAACTACGCCGACGACCCGGTCGTCCCCTCCGGCCTGTCGACCTCGGACAGCTACACCCAGACCTTCACCAAGGCGACCCGGGTCATCGCGGCCTTTCGCGCGAACCTCGGTGCCGACACGGTGCGGCTGCCGATCAATCCCTACACGGTCGACGGCTCCTACTGGAGGTCCTACCGAGCCGCCATCGACGCCGCCACCCAGCACAGCTTCAAGGTCATCGTCTCCTACTGGGAGGGAACCGGCGCCCGCAAGGACGGACTCATCGACGACCCCCAGGCGTACCGGACCATGTGGGACACCGTGGTCCACGCCTACCGGGACAACTCCCGTGTGTACTTCGAGCCGATGAACGAGCCGCACGGATACACCGACTCCGAATGGGCCGACATCGCCGCGGACTGGCTGGCCACTTATCCTTCCGTCCCCCGTGACCGGGTCTTCGTCAGCGGTGCGGGCTACAACGACCACGTCACCTCGGTGTGCGCCGACCCGCGCCTGCGCGGAACCTACCTGTCGCTGCACGACTACGGGTTCTGGAAGAGTTACGCCACCTACGACCAGTGGGTCGCCGACATCGAGGAGCGCATCGGCGACTGCGCCGGCCGGACCGTCGCCGACGAGTTCGGCGCGCCCATGACGACCGGTCTGGACTACAACAAGGCCGACGCCTCCGACAACTTCGTCAACTACATCCAGGCGGCAACCGACACCTTCCGAAAGCTCGGAATGGGGTCGGTCTACTGGCCCGGACTGCGCACCGACGACAGCTACACGCTGCAGAGGCTCGTCGGCGACCCCGAGCGGCCCTGGCTGGCCACCACCAACCGGTCCGGAGCCGACAGGCTCGCCTGGGCGTGGGGCCGCGGCAAGCCCGTCGCGCGCTGACCCGCCGGCCCCCGGCGCCATCGCCTGGCTCACGATCCGTCCTCTCCACCAGCCCTGGGCAGGGACCTGTGCCACGCCCCCGAACAGAGAGAATCGCCCATGCCGCACCCAGTCCACCGTCGGCTCGCCCGGACCGCTCTGGCAATCCCCTGGCTGCTGGTCTGCCTGCTCGGCACCATGTTCACGGCTGCGCCGGCGAAGGCCCAAAGCCCCGACGGCCCGCCCTCGGCCGTACAGCAGGACGAGCCCACCACCGACCGGGAGAAGGTGACGCAAGCCGCCGCGGCCCTGACGGTATGGGACGCCGACGATGTCCGCGGCAACGTCACCCTGCCCACCACCGGCGGGTACGGAACGCGGGTGGAGTGGAAGTCGACCGACAGCGCGACCGTCACCCCGACCGGCGAGGTCCACCGTCCCGCACACGGGAGCAGAGCCCGGACCGTGCGACTGACCGCAACCGTCCGCCTCGGCGACGCGCGGGCCAAGCGGAGCTTCGACCTGACCGTGCGGCCCCTGCCGAAGAAGGAGCCGTACCAGGGCTACCTCTTCGAGTACTTCACCGGCGAGGGCCACTCCGACGGCGAGCAGATCCACTCCGCGGTCAGCCGCGGCAACGACCCTTTGCACTGGGACGAGCTGAACGGCGGCAAGCCGGTCCTCACCTCCACCCGGGGCGACAAGGGCGTGCGCGACCCCTTCGTCATCCGCTCCCCCGAGGGCGACAAGTTCTACCTCATCGCCACCGATCTGAAGATCTACGGCAACGGCAACTGGGACGCCGCGCAGCGCACCGGCAGCAAGTACCTGGAGGTGTGGGAGTCCACCGATCTCGTCCACTGGTCCGACCAGCGCCATGTAAAGGTCTCGGACGACACCGCCGGCAACACCTGGGCCCCCGAGGCCTACTGGGACGACTCGCTCGGCTCCTACGTGGTCTTCTGGGCCTCCAAGCTCTACGACCCGGCCGACACCGCCCACACGGGCAGCAGCTACAACCGCATGATGTACGCCACCACCCGTGACTTCCGCACCTTCTCCGAGCCGCGCGTGTGGAAGGACCCCGGCTACTCGGTGATCGACTCCACCGTCATCAAGGACGGGGACACGTACTACCGCTTCACCAAGGACGAGCGGAACAACACCTCCTCCACCCCCTGCAGCAAGTTCATCATCGAGGAGAAGTCCACCCGGCTGCTGAACACGGACTGGGACTTCGTCTCCGAGTGCATCGGCAAGGGCGGCGCCACCCACCCCGGCATCAACCAGGGCGAGGGCCCCACCGTCTTCAAGTCGAACACCGAAGACAAGTGGTACCTGTTCATCGACGAGTTCGGCGGCCGCGGCTACGTCCCCTTCGAGACCACCGACCTCGCCTCCGGCAAGTGGACCATGTCCACCGCGTACCAGCTGCCCGCCAGCCCCCGACACGGCACCGTCCTGCCCGTGACCCAGGCCGAGATGGACCGGCTGCGCGGCGTGCCGCAACCCCTGACCGCGGACACGCACGGGCTCGTCGCGTCGTACCGCCTCGGGGGCAACGGCACACGGGTGCTGGACGACACCGGCCACGGCTACGACGCCGTCGTGCACGGCGACGTCACCCGCACCGCAGACGCCGCCGACTTCGGCGGCACCGACGGCTATGTGGCCCTGCCCGACAACCTGATGAACGGCCTGGACGCCATCACGGTCTCGACCGAGGTGAAGATCGACCCCTCCCAGGCCACCCCCTACTGGCTGTGGGGGCTGGGGAACACCTCGAACGGGACCGGGAACGGCTACCTCTTCACGACCGGCGACGGCTACCGGACCTCCATCACCTCCGGATCCTGGAACACGGAACAGACCGCGGGCTCGCGGAACCTGCAACGCGGCGGCTGGCACACGCTCACCTACACGCTCGGCGGCGGCACGGCCCGTCTCTACCTCGACGGCGCCGAGGTGGCGCACAACGACGCGGTCACCCTCCGCCCCGGCGACATCGGCGGCGGCCGGACGGCCGCCGACCACCTGGGCCGCTCGCTGTACGCCGGCGACAAGTACTTCAAGGGGTCCATGCGCAGCTTCTCGCTCTGGAACAGGGCTCTGAGCGCCGACGAGGTGCGCGACCTGCCCGGCAACCAAACGGAGATCACATCGGTCGACCTGGACTCGCTCAAGGTCCCCGCCGTGATCGACTCGGCCGCCGGCAGCGTGCTGCTCCCGGTGAAGCCCGGCACCGACGTGCGCCGCCTGGCCCCGCGGTTCGGCGTGGCAGGCACCAGCCGGGTCGAGCCGGCCGACGGCAGTGTCCACGACTTCTCCTCCCCCGTGACCTACCGGGTACGCGCGGCCGACCACTCGGTACGCACCTGGACCGTGCGAGCCGAGGTGATGGGCAGCCCGTCGCTGCCGGGCTACAACGCCGACCCGAACATCGTGCGGTTCGGCGACACCTACTACATCTACGCGACCAGCGACGGCTACCCGGGCTGGAGCGGCTCCACGTTCAGGACGTGGTCCAGCAAGGACCTCGTGCACTGGACCGAGCACCCTGTGATCCTCGACCTGGGACCCGACGTCACCTGGGCGGACAGCCGGGCCTGGGCCCCCACCGCGGTCGAGAAGAACGGCAAGTACTACTTCTACTTCTGTGCCGACGCCAAGATCGGCGTGGCGGTCTCGGACAAGCCAGCGGGCCCCTTCGTCGACTCGGGCAAGCCCCTGATCGCCGCCAACCCCGACGGCGGACAGGCCATCGACCCCGCGGTCTTCACCGACGACGACGGCCAGTCCTACCTCTACTGGGGCAACGGCAACGCCTACGTCGTCCCGCTGAACCCCGACATGACCTCGTACGACCCGGCGAAGATCAAGCGCCTGACGGGCCTGGACGGCTTCCGCGAGGGCCTGTTCATGCACAAGCGAAACGGCGTCTACTACCTGAGCTGGTCGATCGACGACACCCGCAGCGAGGACTACCGCGTCGGGTACGCCACCGGCACCAGCCCGTTCATGGACGGGCTGCGGAACCACGGGGTGATCCTTTCCAAGGACCCCTCGCTCGGCATCCTGGGCACCGGGCATCACTCGGTGATCCAGGTCCCCGGGACCGACGACTGGTACATCGCCTACCACCGGTTCGCGATCCCCGGCGGTGACGGCACCCACCGGGAAGTGACCATCGACCGGTTGCGCTACACCTCGGACGGCCTCATCCAGAAGGTCGTCCCCACCCTGGCCGGCATCCAGCCGCTCAGGACCGAGGCGACCACCGCCTCCCACTGACCGGCCGCCCGGCCCCGGGCGGACGGGCGGGCCGGCTTCCCCTCCCTGGGACGCCGGCCCGCCCGTCAGCGCGTCAGCGCGTCGCAGAAAACGGGGTACCTCCAGCGCGTCAAGGGCCATGTGCCAGGAGGAGGGTGAAGTCGAAGACGGCCGAGCCGAAGGCCGCGCCACCGCTTGGCAGCGGGCGAGGCGTCGGCCCTTCACGATCGATGGCGTCTCCCGCGATCGACCAGACGTGACAGACCGTCGGCGAACACCGAAGATGGCGCCCGGCAAGGCGGCAGGGGCCGATGGCCTTCACTGCCGCAGCGCCTCGGTCGCGGTGGCCGTGACCGCGTCGGCCAGTGCCGCCAGCGCCGGGGAGTCCAGCCTCCACTGCTGCCAGTACAGGGCGACGTCCATCCATTTCCCGGGCGTCAGCAGGACCAGCCGGCCCGCGTCCAGGAGCGGGGCGGCCTGGACCTCCGGGACCATGCCCCAGCCGAGGCCGGCCGCCACCGCGTCGCAGAAGCCCTCGGAGGTGGGGACGTAGTGGCGGTCCGGGCCGGCCGACCCGCCGCCCAGCCGGCGCACGAAGTCGTCCTGGAAGTCGTCCTTGCGGTCGAAGACCACGACGGGCGCCCGGGGCAGCGCCTCCGGGAGCGGACCGTGCAGCCGACCGGCCGGAAACCCGGGCGCCGCCACCGGCAGATACCGCATCCGGCCGAGCGGGCGGACCGTGCAGCCGGGCACCGGGTCGGGCGAGGAGGTCACCGCCGCCATCACCAGGCCCTCGCGCAGCAGGGCCGCCGTATGGTCCTCGTCCTCCCGGTGCAGCTCGAAGCAGAGTCCCTCCACCCGGGTCAGCGCCGGCAGGAACCAGGTCGCCAGCGAGTCCGCGTTCACCGCGACGGACACTCGCGTCGGCTCCCCGGCGCCACTGAGTCCCAGCTCGCCCCACGCGTCCCGCTCCAGCCGCACAAGCTGCCGAGCGAACCGCACCAGCACCGCACCGGACTCCGTGGGCCGCACCGGCTTGGTGCGCTGCAGCAGCACGCGGCCGGTGCGCTGCTCCAGCGCCTTGACCCGCTGGCTGACCGCCGACGGAGTCACATGCAGGGCCGCGGCCGCCGCGTCGAAGGTGCCCTCGTCGACCACGGCGAGCAGGGTCCGCACCTGTTCCGCGGGAAGATCCGTCATCACGAGTGCTAAGGATACGTAAGAAACATTAGCTGTACTTGCGCGGGTGACTTCCCTAGCGTCGACGCCATGAACCACGCCCTGCCCGTCGTCGCCGCCGGATTCGGCACCGGGCTCTCCCTGATCGTCGCCATCGGCGCCCAGAACGCGTTCGTCCTGCGCCAGGGGGTGCGCCGGGACGCCGTCCTCGCCGTCGTCGGCATCTGCGCACTGTCCGACGCCGTACTCATCGCGCTCGGCGTCGGCGGGGTCGGGGCGGCCGTCGTGGCGTGGCCGGGCGCGCTCCGAGCCGTCGGGATCATCGGCGGCGTCTTCCTCCTCTCCTACGGCGTCCTCGCCGCCCGCCGCGTGCTCAGACCCGGCACCGGACTGCGGGCGCAGGGCGAAGCCGCCGGGTCCCGCAGACGCGCGGTGCTCACCTGCCTGGCGATGACCTGGCTCAACCCGCACGTCTATCTCGACACCGTGTTCCTGCTGGGCTCCCTCGCCGCCGACCGAGGCCCTCTGCGCTGGACCTTCGGGCTCGGGGCCGCTCTCGCCAGCCTGTGCTGGTTCACGGCGCTGGGCTTCGGCGCCCGGCTGCTGGGCCGCCTGCTGGCCCGGCCCACGGCCTGGCGCGTGCTGGACGCCCTGGTCGCCCTCACCATGCTGGTGCTGGGCGCCACGCTCATCGCCGGAACATGAGCGGCGACGGGGATGACGAACACCGCGAGTGAGCGGTTCGCCGGAGGCGGAGGTCACCGCGACCGGCCGTCGCCCTTGCCGGCCGGCCGTTTCGGCGGGGACGGCGACCTCGCGGCTGCGTACCCCCTTGCTCCGCCCCGTGGCTGATCCGGTAGCGTCCGAGGGGCCGGTGGACGGGCAGTCCAGACGGCCGTGGCGAGCTCATGGCCGAACGTTCACACCACCGCAAGCCACCGAACACCCGCGGGGCAGACGATCACACCACCCCGGTATCCGGAAGCCGGGGTTGTCGGCGGGTCGGGCCGGGGAGTCGTCCGCCGGCCTGAACGTCCCGTTCTCCGGGGCGCCGCCGGCCGAGGCGGTGGACCGGCGGCAGGGGCAGCCCGGACGCCGGCGGACAAAACCCGAATACGACGCAGAGGTTGACCTTGACGACCGACAACAACCAGTGGACTCCACCGTTCCCGACGCAGCTTCGGGCGGTCGTCTCACCGGTGCTGGCGGCCGTCGCCCAGCCCCGTCCCGGCACCGCGGTGGCCATGTCCGCGGCGGGCGTCACGCTGTTCGCCTTGGTGGGTGCCGGCGCCCCCAATCACAACACCCTCACGGTCCCCATCACCTGGCGCGCGCTGCCGGCGATGCCCGACCCCCTCTCCCAGACGGTCGTCATCGCGGCCGTCGTCCTCTCCTGCCTCGGCACGCTCGGCATGCTCGGCGCCCGTCGGCGGGGCTGGAGCCCCGACTCCCGTCTGCTCTTCCGGTCGGGCGCCCTCGCGGTGCTCGTCGTCGCCAACCTCACCCCGGTCGGCTCTTCCGACACGGCCAGTTACGCGGCCTACGGCCGTATCGCCGCACTCGGCGGTGACCCGTACCTGACCTCCCCCGCCGAACTGGGCGGTCCCTACGCCCGACTCGTGGCCCTCGCCTGGCACGACACCCCCTCCGTGTACGGACCGGTCGCGACGTGGTGGCAGACCGCGGCGGCGTTCCTCGGCGGTGAGCGGCCGTGGCTGACGATCTGGGTCCTGATGCTGGCCAACGCGCTCGTGTTCCTGGCCACCGGGCTTCTCCTGATGCGCACCGCGGACGATCCGGTGAGGGCCGGGCTGCTGTGGGTGGCCAACCCACTCCTGATCGGTGTGCTGGTCGCGGGCGGGCATCTGGACACCCTCGTGGCCGCTCTCGCCGTAGCCGCGATCCTTGTGGCCCGCAGAACTCCCCGTCTGCGCAACGACCTGCTCATGGGGGGGCTGGTCGGGCTGGCCTGCTGCGTCAAGATCAGTGCGGCCCTGCTCGGCGTCGCGCTGGCCTGGCCGCTGCTGCGCGCAGGCGCCTGGCGCAGAGTCGCCCGGCAGGCCACGGCGGCCGTGCTGACCGTCGCACTCCTCTACAGCGTCTACGGCCTGCACGCTCTCGACCCGCTCTCCGCCGCTTCGCGAATGATCTCGTCTCCGTCGTTGTGGACGGTCTTCGACCGGCTCGGCAGCGCGCTCCTGGGGCCCGACGCGACCGCGACGGCCATCCGTCTTCTGTGGCCCGCCCTGATGCTCGCACTGGCCTGGGTTCTTCACCGCCGTACGCCGACGGGCTCTCCCCCTGCCGTGGCCGTACCGTTCGTGCTCGCCTTCGCCTGGGTTCTCACGGCTCCGTGGTCGATGCCCTGGTACGCGGCTCTCGCCTGGGCCCCGGCAGCCCTGTGCCCCCAAGGCCGCCTCACCCGGTACCTCGTCGTCACCACGGCCGCCCTCGCCCTGGTCCACAACAGCGGCGGACACGGCTGGACCGCATGACCCGCCTCGCGGCATCGGACCTCGCGCCGCACCCCAACCATCAGTGAACTCAGAGCGAATTCTCGGCCATGGATTCCGCTGAACGGCTGATCGTACCCGTGTCGCTGCCTAGCATGAGGCGATCACGAACTGCACACCCGGGAGGCCCGGAATGCAACTGGCCGGCCTCGGAAGAAGGCCGCTCCGCCTGTGGGGTGCGCTCATCGCGCTCCTCGCGCTCACCACGGTGGGAGCCGTACTCCTCCCCCGTGCGTCGCACCGTTCGCCCGCGACCGGCGACGGACTGCGGCACACCACCATCGAGGTGTCCCCCAGCCGTTGCGGGCACGGATGGCAGAGCGCAACTGCCGGCTTGCAGGTGTTCGATCTGCGGAACACCTCGGACGGTCCCACCGAGGTCTACCTCGAAGACCCCGCGAGTCAGGTCGTGTACGGCGAGGTGGAGGGCATCGGGCCCGGTGTGACACGGCCGTTGACCGTCCGTCTGGGCGAGGGGACGTACGCCTTCAAATGCGTGCCCGACGACGCCGACGCCGTCACCGGCCCGAGCGTCCATGTCGCTTCGGGGCGGCGCGGCCCGGGTGCGGCACCGGTCACGGAGCACGACCTGATCCCGCCGGCCATCGACTATCAGAAGTGGGTCGCCGGCGGGCTCTCCGAGGTCGTCCGGCTGACGTCGAGGCTCCAGCGGGCCATCGACCACGGTGACCTCGCCGGCGCCAGGTGGGCCTGGCTGCCCGCGCATCTGGAGTACGAACGGCTGGGGGCGGCGTACGACGCCTTCGGCGACGCGGACGCACAGATCAACGGCACGGACGCGGGACTGCCGGGCGGGGTGCACGACAAGGGCTTCGCCGGGTTCCACCGCGTCGAGTACGGCCTGTGGCACGGGCAGTCCGCCGTCAGTCTGCGCGGCCCCGTCTCGGCCCTGCTCAAGTCGGTGACCGGGCTGCGCGACAGCTGGGCGCAGACCCGCATGGACCCCGCCCAGCTGGGTCTGCGCGCGCACGAGATCCTGGAGAACACCGTGCAGTTCGAGCTCACCGGCCGCACCGACTACGGCAGCGGCAGCAACCTCGCCACCGCGCGCGCCAACCTCGACGGCACCCGCGAGGTGCTGTCCCGCCTGCGGCCCCTGCTGACCACCAGGTACGCCGGCCTGCCGGGCCTCGACCGGGAACTGGACCGCGCCCAGCGCACCCTCGACGGCTTCCGGCACGGCGACGGCTGGACCCGGCTGGACCAACTCACCCGCGCCCAGCGGGAGCAGACCGACTCGGTACTCGGCGACCTGGTGGAGCGGCTGGCGTCCGTGGCCACCCTGTGCGACCCCAGGAGGACGGCATGAACGGCACCGAGCGCGGTGAGGGAGTGGGCAGGCGCGGCTTTCTGCGCGGTGCGGCCCTGGCGGGTGCCGGACTCGCCACCGGCGGAGCCGCCGCCCCCGGAACGACCACCGCCGCCCCTGCGGCCGTCGCGCCGTTCCACGGCGCCCATCAGGCATCCGTGCTCGCGCCGCCGCGACGCACGTGCGTGTTCGTCTCCCTGGACGTCACCACCGAGAACCGCGCCGAACTCACCGACCTGCTGCGCACGCTCACCGACCGTGCGCGGTTCCTCACCTCCGGCGGAACACCGTCACCAATCGGCATCACCGGCCCACCCGCCGACTCGGGCATCCTGGGCGAACAACTGCCCTCCGGCCAGCTGGCCGTGACCGTCGGCGTCGGCACCGCGCTCTTCGACGACCGCTTCGGGCTGGCTGCTCGCAGACCCCGGCGGCTGACCACCATGCCCGCCTTCCCCGACGACGACCTGCAGTCCGACTGGTGTCACGGCGACCTCAGCCTGCAACTGCACGCCGACGACCCGGACACGGCCCTGCACGCGCTGCGTGACATCGCCCGGCACACCCGGGGCGGCATGCAGGTCCGCTGGCGCCTGGACGGCTTCACAAGCCCGCCGAGGCCCTCCGGCACCCCGCGCAACCTGATGGGTTTCAAGGACGGCACCGCAAACCCGGACACCACGAGCGGCCGCGAGATGGACCGCCTGGTGTGGGTGGGCAAAGGCATGGGCGAGCCGGACTGGGCGCTCGGCGGCAGCTACCAGGTCGTCCGGCTGATCCGCATGCTCGTGGAGTTCTGGGACCGCGTCTCGCTCGGCGAGCAGGAGCGGATGTTCGGCCGGGCCCGCTCCTCCGGCGCGCCACTGGACGGCGTCAGCGAGCACGACACCCCGAACTACGCCGACGACCCCAAGGGCGACGTCATCCCGTTGGACGCGCACATCCGCCGTGCCAACCCCCGCACCGCCGTCACCGCCGACCAGCGTCTTCTGCGCCGCGCCTACAACTACGACCGGGGCATGGACGCCAACGGCAACCTCGACATGGGCCTGCTGTTCTGCTGCTACCAGCAGGACCTGGCGCGGCAGTTCGAGACGGTACAGCACCGGCTGGCGGGCGAGCCGCTGACGGACTACATCACCCCGTTCGGCGGTGGCTACTTCTTCGCGCTGCCCGGTGTACGGGACGCCACGGACTGGTACGGGCGCGCCCTGCTCGGCTGAGCCCGTCCGCACAGCTCGCGGCCGGCCCAGGTCAATACATGGTCAAGGTTTGACCTGGCTTTCCTGACCTCATGTTCACTCCTGGGTCATCGGCGCTCCGCCGGGACGCCTGTTGCCCCGCCGAGCATCCCGAACCGTACACGCAACACCATTGGTTCGGAGGGGCACTGGCATGGCCGACAGCGCAAGACGAGCAACGATGAGGAGTCTGGGGGCACTCGCGGGCGCAGCCGCCCTCACGGTGCTGGGCAGCAGCGCGCCGACGTGGGCCGCCGCACCCGCCGGCCACTCCTCGACCGCCACGCCGATCGAGCATGTGGTCGTGCTCTTCGACGAGAACGTATCCTTCGACCACTACTTCGCCACCTACCCCAAGGCGGCCAACACCGACGGCACGAAGTTCACCGCGTCGAAGAAGACCCCGAAGCACATCGACACCCTGGCGAACGCGGGGCTGCTGACGAAGAACCCCAATCAGTACGCTCCCAAGCGGCTCACCCCGTCCCAGGCGATGACCTGCGACCAGAACCACAACTACGGGGCCGAGCAGTACGCAGCGAACAGCGGCAAGGCCGACCGGTACGTCCAGAACACCGAGGTCGACAAGTGCTCAGGCGGCCTGTTCGGCGAACCCGGCCTGGTGATGGACTACTACGACGGCAACACCGTCACCGCGCTGTGGAACTACGCGCAGAACTACGCTATGAGCGACCGCTCCTACAGCTCGGTCTACGGGCCCTCCACGCCCGGCGCCCTCAACCTGATCTCCGGACAGACGCACGGTGTCGTCTCCGTGGACCCGTCCACCGGCAGCGAGAACCCCAAGCAGACGTCGACGCCGGACGCCTACACGGTCAAGTCGCCGGACGCGCACGGCGTCGGCACCGTCATCAACGACCCGGACCCGGCCTTCGACGACTGCTCCGGCAAGAACCACACCAGCACCAGCGCGCTGGCCGCCATGCAGGGCAAGAACATCGGTGACGTCCTCAACGCCAAGCAGGTCACCTGGGGCTGGTTCCAGGGCGGCTTCCGCCCCTCGACCCCGTGGGACGGGCAGCAGGGCCACTACGCCAAGTGCGACACCGCGCACACCAACGTCGGCGGCGCCTCGGCCGTCGACTACAGCCCGCACCACTCGCCGTTCGAGTACTACAAGTCGACGTCCAACCCGCACCACCTGCCGCCCAAGAACGTCGACGAGATCGGCCACAACGGCCAGGCCAACCACAACTACGACCTGACCGACTTCGACGCCGCTCTGAAGGCGGGCAAGCTGCCGTCCGTCAGCTTCGTCAAGGCCCCCGAGTACCAGGACGGCCACGCCGCCTACTCCGACCCGATCGACGAGCAGCACTTCCTGGTCGACCAGATCAACGCGATCCAGAGCTCGCCGCAGTGGAAGTCGACGGCGGTCGTCATCGCCTACGACGACTCCGACGGCTGGTACGACCACGCCTACGTCGCGCCGCGCAACGGCTCCGCCGACACCGCCCTCGGCTCCAACGGCCTGGCCACCGACAGCCCCGCCTGCCAGGCCGGGCCCAAGGCGTCCGGCGGCTACGCCGACCGCTGCGGCCCGGGCACCCGCCAGCCCCTGCTGGTCGTCTCGCCGTACAGCAAGGTCAACAAGGTCGACCACACCCTGACCGACCAGGCCTCGATCACCCGCTTCATCGAGGACAACTGGCACACCGGCCGCATCGGCGACCACTCCTTCGACGCCACCGCCGGCTCCATGGAGGGAATGTTCGACTTCCGCCACCCGAACAACAAGCAGCTGCTGCTGAACACGGACGGCTCGGTCAAGTCGGTCGGCTCCATCCACCCGGTGGCGCCCGTCTCCACGAGCATCACCCCGGGCCCGGCCATGCAGAACACCGCCGCGACCACCGACACCTCGCAGTTCCCCACGCTCCCGGTGGGCCTCGCCACGGGCGCCCTGCTCGCCGCGGGCGCCACGGGAACGTACCTCACGCTGCGCCGCAAGCAGCGCGGCACCGTCTGACACCACCGGCCTGACCGGCTCGGTGCGGAGCAACCGGGGCACGTGAAACCCCCACTCGCCGGACGGCCCGCCATCCCCGAAGGGGTGGCGGGCCGTCCGGCGAACGCCGTTGGAGAGGACGGGCAGTTGACGGCGCGAGTATGGTTGGAGACGAAACGCATCAACGCCCGCCCCGGGCTGTGAACCGGGCGGCCCAGCGGGGGAAGAAAGGTGCGTGCCCGATGACGGTCGGGCTCCTCGCCACGATTGCCGCCGTGTTCTACGGAGGCACGGTCTCGATCCTCGCTCTCACCGCGACCTTCGCGCGTCGCCGGTCGCTGCGGCGTGAAGCGCGCAGCACCCTTGCCGTCCTGGTGTCGGCGACGGCGGTGGAGTCGCAACAGGTGGACGCCGCGCATGCAGGACCTCGCAGGTAGCGGGGAAGGAACCGCCGTAGCAGGCGGCCAGTCGACAACGGCGACGCCCTGGAACCTCGAAGGCCGTGAACCGGCTTGCGGGTGCCGCCTGTTCTCAGGGCTGCCAAGGGAAGACCTTGCGGCAGCGGGCGGCTATGCCCGCGGGCCGGGAATCCTGGCTGGATGCGGGTGAACCGCCTGAGGCGGCGTCGGGCCGGGGCTTGCGGAAACACCCGGTTCGACGCGCTCGGCCCGCACGGTCAGGCCACTGACGCAAGGGGTTCCTCGACCCAGATCGTCTTGCCGCGGTCTTCGTGGCGGGTGCCCCACCGCTGGGCGAGTTGCGAGACCAGGAGCAGACCGCGGCCGCCCTCGTCAGTCGTGCGGGCGTGTCGCAGGTACGGCGCGGCGCTGCTGCCGTCGGAGACCTCCACGCTCAGCGTGCGATCGCGGATCAGGCGCAACGTGACGGGCGGCTTGGCGTGCCGGATGGCGTTGGTGACGAGTTCGCTGACGATGAGTTCCGCCGAGAACAGCTCGTCGTCCATGGACCAGGCGCTCAACTGGCGGGCGGTGAGGGAGCGGGCGGTGGCGACGGCTGCCGGGTCGGCCGGGAGCACCCAGGTGGCGACGCTCGTGGGGTCCAGGGATCCGGTGCGGGCCACCAGGACAGCCGCGTCACACGGCGGATCCGCGGGGACCAGGGTCTCGGTCAGCCGCAGGCAGAGGTTCTGTGGGGACTCGTGGGACGCGGACAGCAGGTGTTCGAGCTCCAGGCGGCCGTCGTCGCCGGCGAAGGCCTGCAGCAGACCCGGCGTGTAGAGGGTCAGCCGGCATCCTTCGGGCAGCCGCAACGTGGTCTTCGTGAAGGGCGGGCCGGGGCGTCCGAGGGGTGGGCCGGCCGGCAGCTCGGGGAAGGAGACGGTGCCGTCCCGGTCCGTCAGGGCCAGCCCCGCTGGACCGGCCGTGGCCGCGGCGCACTGGCAGGTCATGGGGTCGTAGACCAGGTAGCAGCAGGTGGCGCCGACGGGGCTGCCGCTCGCCGGGTCGGTGGTCTCGGCGTCCATCTGGCGGACCAGGTCCTCCACGCGGGCCAGGACCTCGTCGGGTGCCAGGTCGAGAGCGGCCAGGGTGTGCACGGCGGTACGCAGCCGCCCCGTCATGGCGGCGGTGCGCACACCACGGCCAGGGGTGCTGCCCGCCACCAGGGCAGCGCGGGCTCCGGGCAGGGCGATGACGTCGGTCCAGTCGCCGCCGGCTCCGGACTGCACCCAGTGGTGCGCCGCCTGGACCGCCTGGGGAAGCGGATGGTCCTGGGCCCGCAGACCATGCTGCAGTGTGATCACGGTGTTGCGCTCGCGCACATAGCGGCGGGCGTTGTCCAGTGCGACGGCGGCACGCACGGCGAGATCCTGGGCCAGGGTGAGATCGGCGTCCTCGAAGGCGCCGCGGGCGGTCCACCGATGGAAGGTGACGAGTCCCAGCGCGCAGTCGCGGACGAGCAGGGGGACCACCATCAGTGAGTGAACGCCCTCTTCCCTCGTCTGCCGGCCGTGCGCCATGTCGTCGCGCACCCACGCGCTGTCCTCGCCGACGACGCGGACCAGACGCGGCCGGTGGTCGGTGAGGACCTGGGCGGCGGGCGCGTCGGGATAACTGCTGACTTCACCGACCGCGTACGCGCCCGAGGGGCCGTCGGTGCGGATGGACCGCGAGGCGGCCCGCCGCAGGTCCCAGCCGGCTTCGTCCGGCCTGCCGGGCACCTCCTCTCCGGCCAGAACCGGTTCGAGGAGGTCCACGGCCACGCTGTCGGCCAGCCCGGGCACCACCGCATCTGCCAGCTCCCCCGCCGTGTGCAGCACGTCGAGTGTGGTCCCGATCCGGGAACCGGCGTCCGCGATGAGAGCCAGCCGTTGCTGGGCCCGGTGCTGTTCGGTCACGTCGACGACGATGTCGGCCACTCCGAGGACGCGGCCGTCGCAGTCCTCCAGACGGAATGCGGAGGCCGAATAGACGTGTTCGTGCTCGGGGTCACCAGGGGGTCGCCCGCGCTTTTCGAAGGCGAGGACCGGCCGGCCGGTCTCCAGGACTTCGGCCACCACCTGCTCGGCCATCCGGGCGCTGAAGTCCGGCCATGCCTCGGTGGGCCGCAGCCCCAGCCCCTCGGTCACCCGGGTGCCTTGCATGCCTTCCGCCGCGGCGTTGTACCGCACCAGGCGCAGGTCGGTGTCCAGGACGAACAGACCGATCGGGGAACGGCTGAACAGCGCCCGCACCAGTGCCTTGTCGACGGCGGGGGTAACAACGACGGAGGAATCTTCTTGCTCGCTCGACAGTTCCTCGCTCGGCGACAATTTCTCGCCGGGCGACAGGTCCTCGACGGGCGACAGGTCGATCTTCCAGCGCGCCGCGGTGTCCGTATCGGGCTGAGCAGCCACGTGCACCCGGCAGCCGACGCGGTGCCCGTCCCGGTGTCGGAGCACCACGTCGGCCATGTCATGGTCCCCCGACGCGTCGGTGACCAGCAGGTCCTTGGCCGCTCGGCCGAGGATCTGCTGCGCGGAGTAGCCGAGCAGGTGCTGGGCGGCCGCACTCCACCCGACGACGCTGCCCTCGTCGTCGACCACGAGGGACGCGGTGTTCTTGCTGCCCGGCACGGACCCGGCCGTCCGGCGGCTGCTGTGTGTCGATCCGGTCATGGTCACCCGACCGTTCTCCCCGCTGGCCCAGTGCGGTCGTCTACTCAGTCTCACAGCATTGCCCCGGCTTCGCTCGGCACTCGGCTCCCGTGGGGCTGTGGCACCGCCGGGGAAGCCCACCCCGCTCCCACCGAAGAGATCGTCCGGGCCCGGCGACGAGTAGACGCGTTTGGCGTGGCCGCCGCAGGTAGGGCAGTCGCGCGTGCCGGGGCGCTTCCCATCATCAGCCGCTCTTCGGACCGGCCGCTTACGCAACCCACACCGCTGTGGCCTCAGCCATGGCGCGCGGCTCGGACGAGGCCGGCGGTCAGCGGTCGGCAGCGCACGAGGTCACCCGTTCATGGCGCACCGGGGCGACCTTCGACGCAGCAGCCGGGACTCACGTCAGCTCGTCGAGCCGTGCCGTCAGGAACTCCCGCTCGGCGGGCGACGGGCTGAGAGCGAGGGCCGTTCGGTAGGCGTCGGCGGCCTCGTCGCGGCGGCCGAGGCGACGCAGCAGGTCGGCCCTGGCGGCGTGGAGCAGGTGCCAACCGCGGACACGGCGGTCGACGGTCAGCCGGTCGAGCACGGCGAGCCCCGCGGCGGGTCCGTGGCTCATGGCCACGGCGACCGCGCGGTTGGCGTGGACCACCGGCGACGGGTCGTGGTGGGCGAGCGTCTCGTAGAGATCCGCGATCCGGGCCCAGTCGGTGTCCGCCGCGGTCGGCGCGGTCGCGTGGCAGGCGGCGACGGCGGCCTGCAACTGGTACGGGCCCGGGTGCCGCCTCGCCACGGCCCGGTGCAGCAGGCGGACGCCTTCGTCGGTCCTGTCCCTGTCCCACAGCGTGCGGTCCTGCTCCGCCAGCGGCACAATGCGGCCGTCCGCCGTGGTCCTGGCCGCGCGGCGGGCGTCGGTGAGCAGGAGCAGGGCGAGCAGGCCCAGGGCTTCGGGGTCGTCGGGGCTCAGCCGCGTGAGCAGCCGACCGAGCCGGATCGCCTCCTCGCACAGTTCGTCGCGGACCAGGCGTTCGCCGAAGCCGGCCCGGTGCCCCTCGGTGAACACGAGGTAGACCACCCGCAGCACCGCCGGCATCCGGTCGGGCAGTTCATGATCCTCCGGCACCCGGTACGGGATCGCGGCATCACGGATCTTGCGTTTGGCCCGCACCAGCCGCTGGGCCATGGCCGACTCGCTCACCAGGAACATGGCGGCGATCTCGGCGGTGGTCAGCCCGCACAGCGTGCGCAGTGTCAACGCGACGCGCACACCGGGCTCCAGGGCCGGGTGGCAGCAGGTGAAGATGAGCCGAAGCCGGTCGTCGGCGACCATGCCGGTCGGTTGCGGCGGTTCCGGCTCGCCGAGCAGTCGCACGGCCTCCCCCTCCTTCTCGTCCCGCCTGGCCTCCCGGCGCAGCCGGTCGAGGGCGCGGTTCCTGGCCACCGTGATCAGCCAGGCCCGGGGCTCGTTGGGAGGCGGGCCCGCCGACCACCGCTCCAGCGCCTCCGTGAACGCCTCCTGCACGGCGTCCTCCGCCGCGCCGAGGTCCCCGGTGACACGGGTGACCACGGCGACGGCGCGTCCCCACTCCCGTCGGAAGAGGAGTTCGAGGTCACATGTCATCGCTGCGTTGTCGCGGGCCCCTCCATCGCCATCAGCGGACGCACCTCCACCGCCCCGCCCGAGCGGACCAGCGGAATGGTCGCCGCCCACCGCAGCGCCTGGTCCAGGTCCGCGCAGTCGAGCAGATAGAACCCGCAGATCTCCTCCTTGAGCTCCGCGAACGGGCCGTCCGTGAGCACGGTTTCCTCGCCCGAGGCGCGCACGGTGGTCGCCGTCGACTCGGACTGCAGTCGGCCGAGCTCGATCAACACACCGGCATCGGCCATGGCCCGGTTCGCGGTCTCGAACGCGTCCATCGTCGCGGTGAACTCCGGCGTGCCGGGCTCCGGCACCGCCGTGTCCGCGCCCTTGCTCAGCAGACACAGGTAGCGCATCTCGTATCCCTTCCATCAGTGCCGGCGCTCTTCGCCGGCCTTCACCCCTGGACGAACGGGGCTGGTCCGGATCGACAAACTACGGCCCTTCGCAGCGTATGACGCACATCACACAATCACGTCGGCGGGGCACGCTTCATCGACTTGCCGTGTGTTCCGTCATCCCTCGAAGCGGTAGCCCATGCCGGACTCGGTGATCAGATAGCGGGGGTGAGAGGGGTCCGTCTCCAGCTTGCGTCGCAGCTGGGCCATGTAGACGCGCAGGTAGTTGGTCTCGTTGCTCCGGGAGATCCCCCACACCTCCCGCAGCAGGTGCTTCTGCGTGACGAGTCTGCCGGGGTTGGTGACGAGGATCTCCAGCAGGTGCCATTCGGTGGGGGTGAGGCGTACGTCGCGACCGTTGCGGACGGCTTTCTTGGCGAGCAGGTCGAGGGTGAAGTCAGGCGTCTCGACGACGGTCGTCCCGGGGAGGAGCGACGCCTCCTCCGTACGGCGGACGGCGGCTCGCAGCCGGGCCATGAGTTCGTCCATGCTGAACGGCTTGGTGACGTAGTCGTCGGCTCCTGCGTCGAGCGCCGCCACTTTCTCGTCGGACGCCGGCGGGCGGACAGCACCATGACGGGGACGCGGGTCCAGCCGCGCAGGGCCTTGATGACGTCGACGCCGTCCATGTCGGGCAGGCCGAGGTCGAGCATCACCACGTCCGGCCGGCGAGCGGCGGCGAGCCGGAGGGCCGTGGCACCGTCGGGGGCGGCGCCCACGTCGTAGTGGCGTGCCTGCAAGTTGATGAGGAGGGCCCGTACGAGCCGTGGGTCGTCCTCCACCACGAGCACCCGGGTCATCGGTGTGCGCCTCTCCTTTCGTACGTCGGGCCGTGCGTGCCGGAAGCCGGGCAACCGGCCCCGCGGCTCC
>NZ_MUBM01000291.1 GCF_002154505.1 Streptomyces carpinensis
CGGCGGTGTCCTACTCTCCCACAGGGTCCCCCCTGCAGTACCATCGGCGCTGTAAGGCTTAGCTTCCGGGTTCGAAATGTAACCGGGCGTTTCCCTCACGCTATGACCACCGAAACACTATGAAACTGACAACCGGAGCCACAGCACGTGGCTGCGACGGTTGTTCGTGGTTTCAGAACCAACACAGTGGACGCGAGCAACTGAGGACAAGCCCTCGGCCTATTAGTACCGGTCACCTCCACACGTTACCGTGCTTCCAGATCCGGCCTATCAACCCAGTCGTCTACTGGGAGCCTTACCCCATCAAGTGGGTGGGAGTCCTCATCTCGAAGCAGGCTTCCCGCTTAGATGCTTTCAGCGGTTATCCCTCCCGAACGTAGCCAACCAGCCATGCCCTTGGCAGAACAACTGGCACACCAGAGGTTCGTCCGTCCCGGTCCTCTCGTACTAGGGACAGCCCTTCTCAAGACTCCTACGCGCACAGCGGATAGGGACCGAACTGTCTCACGACGTTCTAAACCCAGCTCGCGTACCGCTTTAATGGGCGAACAGCCCAACCCTTGGGACCGACTCCAGCCCCAGGATGCGACGAGCCGACATCGAGGTGCCAAACCATCCCGTCGATATGGACTCTTGGGGAAGATCAGCCTGTTATCCCCGGGGTACCTTTTATCCGTTGAGCGACGGCGCTTCCACAAGCCACCGCCGGATCACTAGTCCCGACTTTCGTCCCTGCTCGACCCGTCGGTCTCACAGTCAAGCTCCCTTGTGCACTTACACTCAACACCTGATTGCCAACCAGGCTGAGGGAACCTTTGGGCGCCTCCGTTACCCTTTAGGAGGCAACCGCCCCAGTTAAACTACCCATCAGACACTGTCCCTGATCCGGATCACGGACCCAGGTTAGACATCCAGCACGACCAGACTGGTATTTCAACGACGACTCCACAACCACTGGCGTGGCCGCTTCAAAGTCTCCCAGCTATCCTACACAAGCCGAACCGAACACCAATATCAAACTGTAGTAAAGGTCCCGGGGTCTTTCCGTCCTGCTGCGCGAAACGAGCATCTTTACTCGTAGTGCAATTTCACCGGGCCTATGGTTGAGACAGTCGAGAAGTCGTTACGCCATTCGTGCAGGTCGGAACTTACCCGACAAGGAATTTCGCTACCTTAGGATGGTTATAGTTACCACCGCCGTTTACTGGCGCTTAAGTTCTCAGCTTCGCCCCACCGAAGTGAAGCTAACCGGTCCCCTTAACGTTCCAGCACCGGGCAGGCGTCAGTCCGTATACATCGCCTTACGGCTTCGCACGGACCTGTGTTTTTAGTAAACAGTCGCTTCTCGCTGGTCTCTGCGGCCACCCCCAGCTCAGAGCGCAAAGCTCATCACCAGGCGTGGCCCCCCTTCTCCCGAAGTTACGGGGGCATTTTGCCGAGTTCCTTAACCATAGTTCACCCGAACGCCTCGGTATTCTCTACCTGACCACCTGAGTCGGTTTAGGGTACGGGCCGCCATGAAACTCGCTAGAGGCTTTTCTCGACAGCATAGGATCATCCACTTCACCACAATCGGCTCGGCATCAGGTCTCACCCACATGAATGGCGGATTTACCTACCACTCGGGCTACACCCTTACCCCGGGACAACCACCGCCCGGGATGGACTACCTTCCTGCGTCACCCCATCACTCACCTACTACCAACTTGGTCCGGCGGCTCCACCACTCCGGATCACCCCGAAGGGATCACCGGCGGCTTCACGGCCTTAGCATCACTGGATTCGATGTTTGACGCTTCACAGCGGGTACCGGAATATCAACCGGTTATCCATCGACTACGCCTGTCGGCCTCGCCTTAGGTCCCGACTTACCCTGGGCAGATCAGCTTGACCCAGGAACCCTTAGTCAATCGGCGCACACGTTTCTCACGTGTGAATCGCTACTCATGCCTGCATTCTCACTCGTCAACCGTCCACGACTACCTTCCAGTGCCGCTTCACCCGGCAGACGACGCTCCCCTACCCATCACAGCCGGCGTTGGCCGTACATGCTGCAATGACACGACTTCGGCGGTACGCTTGAGCCCCGCTACATTGTCGGCGCGGAATCACTAGACCAGTGAGCTATTACGCACTCTTTCAAGGGTGGCTGCTTCTAAGCCAACCTCCTGGTTGTCTGTGCGACTCCACATCCTTTCCCACTTAGCGTACGCTTAGGGGCCTTAGTCGATGCTCTGGGCTGTTTCCCTCTCGACCATGGAGCTTATCCCCCACAGTCTCACTGCCGCGCTCTCACTTACCGGCATTCGGAGTTTGGCTAAGGTCAGTAACCCGGTAGGGCCCATCGCCTATCCAGTGCTCTACCTCCGGCAAGAAACACACGACGCTGCACCTAAATGCATTTCGGGGAGAACCAGCTATCACGGAGTTTGATTGGCCTTTCACCCCTAACCACAGGTCATCCCCCAGGTTTTCAACCCTGGTGGGTTCGGTCCTCCACGAAGTCTTACCTCCGCTTCAACCTGCCCATGGCTAGATCACTCCGCTTCGGGTCTTGAGCGTGCTACTACAGCGCCCTGTTCGGACTCGCTTTCGCTACGGCTACCCCACCCGGGTTAACCTCGCAACACACCGCAAACTCGCAGGCTCATTCTTCAAAAGGCACGCAGTCACGAGAACAAGGCAAGCCTTGTTCCGACGCTCCCACGGCTTGTAGGCACACGGTTTCAGGTACTATTTCACTCCCCTCCCGGGGTACTTTTCACCATTCCCTCACGGTACTATCCGCTATCGGTCACCAGGGAATATTTAGGCTTAGCGGGTGGTCCCGCCAGATTCACACGGGATTTCTCGGGCCCCGTGCTACTTGGGTGTTTCTCAAACGAGCCGTACAGATTTCAGCTACGGGGGTCTTACCCTCTACGCCGGGCCTTTCGCATGCCCTTCGCCTATCCATACGGTTTCTGACTCGCCGACCAGCCGGCAGACTGATCAAGAGAAATCCCACAACCCCGCATACGCAACCCCTGCCGGGTCTCACACGCATACGGTTTGGCCTCATCCGGTTTCGCTCGCCACTACTCCCGGAATCACGGTTGTTTTCTCTTCCTGCGGGTACTGAGATGTTTCACTTCCCCGCGTTCCCTCCACACTGCCTATGTGTTCAGCAGTGGGTGACAGCCCATGACGACTGCCGGGTTTCCCCATTCGGAAACCCCCGGATCAAAGCCTGGTTGACGACTCCCCGGGGACTATCGCGGCCTCCCACGTCCTTCATCGGTTCCTGGTGCCAAGGCATCCACCGTGCGCCCTTAAAAACTTGGCCACAGATGCTCGCGTCCACTGTGCAGTTCTCAAACAACGACCAACCACCCACCACCCCGAACCACCAAGGCTCGAGTTCACTGGGGCCGGCATCGAAGGCTTCCCGGCCACACGGCCGCACCTTCAGACACCCAACAGCGTGCCCGGCCAGGTCCCGTCCGGAGATCGTGCGTTCCACGCTCTAACGAGCAGTACTAGCAGCCCCCGACCCGAGGTCCTGACCGAATAGTCAACGTTCCACCCATGAGCAACCAGCATCAGACGTTCGCTGATGTACTGGCCTCTGGACCGCTAGGCGGCCTAGAAGTGCTCCTTAGAAAGGAGGTGATCCAGCCGCACCTTCCGGTACGGCTACCTTGTTACGACTTCGTCCCAATCGCCAGTCCCACCTTCGACAGCTCCCTCCCACAAGGGGTTGGGCCACCGGCTTCGGGTGTTACCGACTTTCGTGACGTGACGGGCGGTGTGTACAAGGCCCGGGAACGTATTCACCGCAGCAATGCTGATCTGCGATTACTAGCGACTCCGACTTCATGGGGTCGAGTTGCAGACCCCAATCCGAACTGAGACCGGCTTTTTGAGATTCGCTCCACCTCGCGGTATCGCAGCTCATTGTACCGGCCATTGTAGCACGTGTGCAGCCCAAGACATAAGGGGCATGATGACTTGACGTCGTCCCCACCTTCCTCCGAGTTGACCCCGGCGGTCTCCCGTGAGTCCCCAGCACCACAAGGGCCTGCTGGCAACACGGGACAAGGGTTGCGCTCGTTGCGGGACTTAACCCAACATCTCACGACACGAGCTGACGACAGCCATGCACCACCTGTACACCGACCACAAGGGGGACCCTGTCTCCAGGGTTTTCCGGTGTATGTCAAGCCTTGGTAAGGTTCTTCGCGTTGCGTCGAATTAAGCCACATGCTCCGCCGCTTGTGCGGGCCCCCGTCAATTCCTTTGAGTTTTAGCCTTGCGGCCGTACTCCCCAGGCGGGGCACTTAATGCGTTAGCTGCGGCACGGACGACGTGGAATGTCGCCCACACCTAGTGCCCACCGTTTACGGCGTGGACTACCAGGGTATCTAATCCTGTTCGCTCCCCACGCTTTCGCTCCTCAGCGTCAGTATCGGCCCAGAGATCCGCCTTCGCCACCGGTGTTCCTCCTGATATCTGCGCATTTCACCGCTACACCAGGAATTCCGATCTCCCCTACCGAACTCTAGCCTGCCCGTATCGACTGCAGACCCGGGGTTAAGCCCCGGGCTTTCACAACCGACGCGACAAGCCGCCTACGAGCTCTTTACGCCCAATAATTCCGGACAACGCTTGCGCCCTACGTATTACCGCGGCTGCTGGCACGTAGTTAGCCGGCGCTTCTTCTGCAGGTACCGTCACTTGCGCTTCTTCCCTGCTGAAAGAGGTTTACAACCCGAAGGCCGTCATCCCTCACGCGGCGTCGCTGCATCAGGCTTTCGCCCATTGTGCAATATTCCCCACTGCTGCCTCCCGTAGGAGTCTGGGCCGTGTCTCAGTCCCAGTGTGGCCGGTCGCCCTCTCAGGCCGGCTACCCGTCGTCGCCTTGGTGAGCCGTTACCTCACCAACAAGCTGATAGGCCGCGGGCTCATCCTGCACCGCCGGAGCTTTACACCATCAAGGATGCCCAAGACGGTCATATCCGGTATTAGACCCCGTTTCCAGGGCTTGTCCCAGAGTGCAGGGCAGATTGCCCACGTGTTACTCACCCGTTCGCCACTAATCCCCACCGAAGTGGTTCATCGTTCGACTTGCATGTGTTAAGCACGCCGCCAGCGTTCGTCCTGAGCCAGGATCAAACTCTCCGTGAATGCTTCCCCGTGATCGGGGCGAACACCACGAGAGCGGAACCAGAGAGGAGGAATAGTCCCCTCGGTTCACAGCGTCCTCGCTGTGTTATTTCAAAGGAACCTCGCCCCAGCCGTGATCGGCCGGAGACGGGGTATCAACATATCTGGCGTTGACTTTTGGCACGCTGTTGAGTTCTCAAGGAACGGACGCTTCCTTCGTACTCACC
>NZ_MUBM01000292.1 GCF_002154505.1 Streptomyces carpinensis
CTGCATACGACTGCACAAACAAGAAGACCCCGCACTCAGCGTTTCTGCTGGTGGCGGGGTCTTTTGGCACCTTCTTCGAGGTGCCCCCGGCAGGATTCGAACCTGCGCACACGGCTCCGGAGGCCGTTGCTCTATCCCCTGAGCTACGGGGGCGGGTCGGGTGCGTTGTCTGCGCCCGGCGACGGGTAGAACATTACCAGCTCCCGCGGGGTGGTCATGAACGTTTTCCGGGGTGCTGCGCGGTGAGGGCGTCCGGTGGGAGTGGTTGTGTCCCCCGCAGGGGGTGGAAGTGGGGAAAACCCGGACGCGATGGCCGGTCCGGACCTACGCTCAAGTTGTGCCAGGGGCTTCCGGCCGGGTGCTTGTTGTGGACGACAACAAGGTCATCCGGCAGCTGATCAGGGTCAATCTCGAGCTCGAGGGTCTCGAGGTCGTGACCGCGGCCGATGGTGCCGAGTGTCTGGATGTCGTCCACCAGGTGCGGCCCGACGTCGTCACCCTCGATGTCGTCATGCCCCGGCTCGACGGGCTTACGACCGCGGCGGAACTGCGTGCCGATCCCCGGACGCGCGACCTTCCCCTCGCCATCGTCAGCGCCTGTACGCAGCACGAGGTCGAGGCCGGGCTCGGTGTCGGCGTCGACGCCTTCCTCGCCAAGCCCTTCGAGCCGTCGGAACTCGTCCGGGTCGTGTTGGAGTTGGTCGAGGCGCGGGGGAGGGAGCTTGGTTCCACTGGGTCCACCGGGCCCACTGGGGCCAGCGGTGCCGATGGTGGTGCCAGCGGTGCCGGTGGTGCCAGTGGTGCTGAGCGGGCTGGGCGTAGCACTGGTAGCTCGTGAGTGGACCGTCGGCTTGCGAATCCGCCAGTCCCGTCTGGGTTTGATCAGTCCGCTCCCGTCCGGGTTTGATCAGTCCGTTTCTGCCTGGGCTCAGTGGGGTCAGCGGGTTCAACGCGGCCAGTGGGGTCAGCGCCGGCCGTCGTGCTCTTTCTGCGTCAGCTGATTCGGCCGGGTCCCGCGTGTGCTCGCCGTCGTGTCCCTCGCGTTGATCGGTGCGGTTCTCCGGGGCGAGGCGTCAGCGGCGTGAGTACCGTCACTCCGCTCGGACGTCCACATCCCGATACCCCGCCGAAACCGGCTCGCCTACCCACCCCCTTCCTCCCCTACGCTTGTCCCGTGACCCCCGTCGAGCTCTCCCGCACCGTGCTGCACGCGGTGCGTCGTGCTGTGGACGTGGGGGAGCTGCGGGTGAGCGTTCCCGAGCGGGTGGTCGTCGGTCCGCCGGGGCCCGGGGGGTGCGGGGACTACGCCACCAACGTCGCCCTCCAGCTCGCCCGGCCCGCCGGGCAGCCCGCCCAGCGGGTCGCCCATGTGCTGCGCCGGCACCTTGTCGCCTGCGACGGCATCGACGACGTCTCCGTCACCGGGCCCGGATTCCTCAACATCAGCCTCCGTGACTCCGGGGGCGGCTCCGGTCGTCTCGTCGCCGAGATTCTGCGGCGCGGTCCTCGCTACGGGCATGTCGAGCGGGGGCAGGGGGGCAGCAGGCGGGGCGTTCTGCTGCGCTGTCCCTGTGATGTTCGTGCCGTCGTCGTGACGGACGTCGTTGCCCGACTGTTCCAGGCACAGGGCCACGAGGTCCGCATCGGCTGTGACAGCCCGCCCCCTCCGGAGTGGGCGACCCTGCTCGGCGTGCGTCTCGATGCCTTCGACAGCATCCATGCCTTCGACGGCGTCGACGCCTTCGGGCAGGGTGCGGTCGGCCGCCGGAGGTTTGCGCGGGGGGACGTCCGGCCCGTCCCCGTTCCGCAACCCGCCTGCCCCGAGGTCCTCGCCCTCGGCCGCGACGCCGGACGCTGGGCCCTGCTCCACCCCGCGGGGCACGACCGGGCCCGGATCGATCGGGAGCACCTCGTGCAGCGCGAGAGCAACCCCCTCTTCCGCGTCCGGTACGCGTACGCCCGCACCCGGGCCCTGCGCCGCAACGCCGCCGATCTCGGGTTCCGCCCCGAGCCCGGGCCGGTCGCCACGGAGGTCACAGCTACCTCCCCGGTCACTGCAGGCACCATTGCCACCGTCGCCCGCCCACTGCTCACCGGCCTCGCCGATCACCCCCGGGTGCTCGCCCAGGCCGCCGCGCACCATGCGCCCGATCGTCTCGCCCGGCACCTCGTCAGCGTCGCCGATGCCGTGCTGCCCCTCCTCCCGGCCGTGCTTCCGCTCGGCGAGGAGAAACCCTCGGCCGCCCACCGTGCCCGGCTCGCCCTCGCCGAAGCCGCCGGGACGGTGCTGGCCGGCGGCCTGTCCCTGCTCGGCGTCGACGCACCTGACCACCTCTGAGAGAGCCCAGAGAGACACACCGACATGAGCCGTTCCGCACACCCCGCCGGGCCCCGTCACGCCGATGTCCTGCCCGAGGGGCACTACTCCGCGCCGCCCGCCGATCTCAACAGCCTCGATCCCAAGGTCTGGGCGCAGACCGTGGGGCGCGACGCCGACGGTGCCGTGACCGTCGGCGGGGTTCCCGTCACCCGGCTCGCCGAGGAGTTCGGGACTCCCGCGTACATCCTCGACGAGGCCGATTTCCGCGCCCGTGCCCGGGCCTGGCGCAGTGCCTTCGGGCACGACGCCGACGTCTTCTACGCCGGGAAGGCGTTCCTGTCCCGTGCCGTCGTCCGGTGGCTGGACGAGGAGGGGCTCAATCTCGACGTCTGTTCCGGGACCGAGCTGGCCACCGCGCTCTCCGCCGGGATGCCCGCGGAGCGGATCGCCTTCCACGGCAACAACAAGTCCGCCGCCGAGATCACCCGCGCCGTCGAGGCCGGGGTCGGGCGGATCGTGCTCGACTCCTTCCCGGAGATCGTCCGGGTCGCGCACATCGCGCAGTCGCTCGGGAAGCGGCAGAAGGTCCAGATCAGGATCACGGTCGGTGTCGAGGCGCACACGCACGAGTTCATCGCCACCGCCCACGAGGACCAGAAGTTCGGCATCCCGCTCGCCGGGGGCCAGGCCGCCGAGGCCGTACGGCGGGCCCTCCGGCTCGACGGGATCGAGCTGATCGGCATCCACAGCCACATCGGGTCCCAGATCTTCGACATGTCGGGCTTCGAGGTCGCCGCTCATCGCGTCGTGGGGCTGCTCAAGGACATCCGTGACGAGCACGGCGTCGAGCTGCCCGAGATCGACCTCGGAGGCGGGCTCGGGATCGCGTACACCAGCGACGACGACCCGCGTGAGCCGCACGAGATCGCCAAGGCGCTGACCGAGATCGTCACGCGCGAGTGCGAGGCCGCCAAGCTCCGTACGCCGCGCATCTCCGTCGAGCCGGGACGCGCCATCGTCGGCCCCACCGCCTTCACGCTCTACGAGGTCGGCACCATCAAGCCGCTCGAGGGGCTGCGCACGTACGTCTCCGTCGACGGCGGCATGTCCGACAACATCCGCACCGCGCTCTACGACGCCGAGTACAGCGTCGCGCTCGTCTCCCGCGCCTCCGATGCCGAGCCCATGCTCGTGCGTGTCGTCGGCAAGCACTGCGAGAGCGGGGACATCGTGGTCAAGGACGCCTTCCTGCCGGCGGACCTGGCGCCCGGCGACCTCATCGCGGTGGCCGCCACCGGTGCCTACTGCCGGTCGATGGCCAGCAACTACAACCACGCGCTGCGCCCGCCGGTGGTCGCCGTGTCCGACGGCGAGGCCCGGGTGATCGTCCGCCGGGAGACGGAGGATGACCTTCTCCGTCTCGATGTCGGGTGAGGTGACGAGCGATGTCGGCTGAGCAGAAGGCTTCGGGCCGGAAGATCTCCGGTTTTCCGGCCCGACGAAAATGAAATAAACGTCTCACGATCCGGACAAATGACAGAAACTCCGGTCCGGTGAGTGAGACTGGTCGAACCGTAGACGGTATGAGGAAACGAGGTCGGATGATGCGTACGCGTCCGCTGAAGGTGGCGCTGCTGGGCTGTGGGGTTGTCGGCTCAGAGGTGGCGCGCATCATGACGACGCACGCCGACGACCTCGCCGCCCGGATCGGCGCCCCGGTCGAACTCGCCGGGGTGGCCGTGCGGCGGCCCTCCAAGGTCCGTGAGGGGATCGACCCGGACCTCATCACCACCGACGCCACCGCCCTCGTCAAACGCGGCGACCTCGATGTCGTCGTCGAGGTCATCGGCGGGATCGAACCCGCGCGGACCCTCATCACCACCGCCTTCGAGCACGGTGCCTCCGTCGTCTCCGCCAACAAGGCGCTCCTCGCCCAGGACGGGGCCGCCCTGCACGCCGCCGCCGACGAGCACGGCAGGGACCTGTACTACGAGGCCGCCGTCGCCGGGGCCATCCCGCTGATCCGGCCGCTGCGCGAGTCCCTGGCCGGGGACAAGGTCAACCGGGTCCTCGGCATCGTCAACGGCACCACCAACTTCATCCTCGACAAGATGGACTCGACCGGGGCCGGCTATCAGGAGGCCCTCGACGAGGCCACCGCCCTCGGCTATGCGGAGGCCGATCCGACCGCCGACGTCGAAGGGTTCGACGCCGCCGCCAAGGCCGCCATCCTGGCCGGGATCGCCTTCCACACGCGCGTGCGGCTCGACGACGTCTACCGCGAGGGCATGACCGAGGTCACCGCCGCCGACTTCGCCTCCGCCAAGGAGATGGGCTGCACCATCAAGCTGCTCGCCATCTGCGAGCGGGCGGCCGACGGCGCCTCCGTCACCGCGCGCGTGCATCCCGCGATGATCCCGCTCAGCCATCCGCTGGCCTCGGTGCGCGGCGCGTACAACGCCGTGTTCGTCGAGTCGGAGGCCGCGGGGCAGCTGATGTTCTACGGGCCGGGCGCCGGCGGCTCGCCCACCGCCTCCGCCGTCCTCGGCGACCTGGTCGCCGTCTGCCGCAACCGGCTCAACGGGGCCACCGGGCCCGGCGAGTCGGCGTACGCCGCCCTGCCCGTCTCGCCCATGGGCGACGTCGTCACGCGGTACCACATCAGCCTGGACGTCGCCGACAAACCGGGCGTGCTCGCCCAGGTGGCCACCGTGTTCGCCGAGCACGGCGTGTCCATCGACACTGTTCGCCAGCAGGGCAAGGACGGCGAGGCCTCCCTCGTCGTCGTCACCCACCGTGCTTCCGACGCCGCCCTCGGCGGGACCGTCGAGGCGCTGCGCAAGCTCGACACCGTCCGCGGTGTCGCCAGCATCATGCGGGTTGAAGGAGAGTAAGCAGCAATGACCCACCAGTGGCGCGGAATCATCGAGGAGTACCGGGACCGGCTGCCGGTGTCCGAGAGCACGCCGGTCGTGACGCTCCGTGAGGGCGGTACGCCCCTCGTGCCCGCGCAGGTGCTCTCCGAGCGCACCGGCTGCGAGGTCCACCTCAAGGTCGAGGGCGCGAACCCGACCGGGTCCTTCAAGGACCGCGGCATGACCATGGCCATCAGCAAGGCGAAGGAGGAGGGGGCCAAGGCGGTCATCTGCGCCTCCACCGGCAACACCTCCGCCAGCGCGGCCGCCTACGCCGTACGGGCCGGGATGGTCTCCGCCGTGCTCGTGCCGCAGGGCAAGATCGCCCTCGGCAAGATGGGGCAGGCGCTCGTGCACGGCGCCAAGATCCTCCAGGTCGACGGCAACTTCGACGACTGCCTGACCCTCGCCCGCTCGCTCAGCGACAACTACCCCGTGGCGCTGGTCAATTCGGTCAACCCGGTACGTATCGAGGGCCAGAAGACAGCCGCGTTCGAGATCGTCGACATGCTCGGTGACGCGCCCGACATCCACGTCCTGCCGGTCGGCAACGCGGGCAACATCACCGCCTACTGGAAGGGTTACAAGGAGTACGCCGCCGACGGTGTCTCCACCAGGACCCCCCGCATGTGGGGCTTCCAGGCCTCCGGCAGCGCGCCGATCGTGCGCGGCGAGATCGTCAAGGACCCGTCGACCATCGCCACCGCGATCCGGATCGGCAACCCGGCCTCCTGGCAGTTCGCGCTGGCCGCGCGGGACGAGTCCGGCGGTGCCATCGACGAGGTGACGGACCGTGAAATCCTGCGCGCCTACCGTCTGTTGGCGGCGCAGGAGGGCGTCTTCGTCGAGCCGGCGTCCGCCGCCTCGGTCGCCGGTCTGCTGAAGGCCGCCGAGCAGGGCAAGGTGGACCCTGGGCAGCGGATCGTGTGCACCGTCACCGGCAACGGCCTCAAGGACCCGGACTGGGCCGTCGCGGGCGCCCCGCAGCCGGTCACCGTCCCGGTCGACGCGGCCACGGCGGCGGAGCGGCTCGGACTCGCCTGACCCGGCTGGACCTCGCCCGACCCGGCGGCCGTCGTCGTTCGGCGGCCGGTGGGCGGGCCGAGGGTGTGGGGGCCGGCGGCGTCTCGGCCGCCGGCGGTCCCGCTGTCGGCCGTGGGCCCGTCGGCCCATCGGGCCGCCGGCCGCCGGGAGCCCGGCGGTGCGCAGGCGCCGCAAGGCCACGGAAACGGTGCGCTGTACCCGCCCGGCCTCGGTGACGGCGATACCGCACACCGGCCTCGGGGACGGCCAACGAGCCGCGCGCCGTGCCCCGCGCACCC
>NZ_MUBM01000293.1 GCF_002154505.1 Streptomyces carpinensis
GTGGGAACCGGTCAGGGGACGCTGACCGTCGAAGGCGCCGACACGGTCACTCTGCTGATCTCCATGGCGACCAGTTACCGCAACTACCTCGACGCCGGGGCCGACCCCGAGGCCCGCGCCGGCCGCCACCTCGACCCGGCGGTGAACAAGCCGTACGAGCTTCTGCGTTCGCGCCACGTGGCCGACTACCGGCGGCTGTTCACCCGCGTCGCCATCGACCTGGGGCCGTCGGACCGGACCGGTCTGCCCACCGACCGGCGCATCCCGCTGTTCGCCGACGGCAAGGACCCGCAGCTGGCCGCGCTCTACTTCCAGTACGGCCGCTACCTGCTGGCCTCCTGCTCCCGCTCGCCGGGTCAGCCCGCCAACCTCCAGGGTCTGTGGAACGACAGCATGAACCCGGCCTGGGAGTCCAAGTACACCGTCAACATCAACTTCGAGATGAACTACTGGCCCGCCGGCCCCGGCAACCTCGCGGAGTGCTGGGACCCGGCCGTGCAGATGGTGCACGAGCTGGCGGAGTCCGGCGCCCGCACCGCCAAGGCGCTGTACGGCGCTCCGGGTTGGGTGCTGCACCACAACACGGACGGCTGGCGCGGGACGGCGCCGGTGGACGCGGCGCAGTACGGCATGTGGCCGACGGGCGGCGCGTGGCTGTGCGTGATGCTGTGGGACCAGTACCAGTTCACCGGGGAGACCGGTGCGCTCGCCCAGAACTACCCGGTGATCAAGGGCGCGGTGGAGTTCTTCCTCGACACCCTGGTGGTGGACGCGCAGACCGGCTGGCTCGTCACCAATCCCTCGCAGTCCCCTGAGGTGACCCATCATCAGGACGAGGGTGAGAGCGTCAGCATCTGTGCCGGCCCCACCATGGACATGCAGCTGCTGCGGGACCTGTTCGACGCCTTCCGGCAGGCCGCGCAGGTGCTCGACCGCGACCCCGGGCTCGTCGAACGGGTCACCGAGGTCCGCGACCGCCTGGCACCCACCCGGGTCGGCTACCTCGGCCAGATCCAGGAGTGGCTGGTCGACTGGGAGGAGGCGGCGCTGGTCAGAAGCCGCCACGTGTCCCACCTGTACGGTCTCTTCCCGAGCGCGCAGATCACTCCGAGGGGGACCCCGGAGCTCGCCAAGGCCGCGGCGAAGAGCCTGGAGCTGCGGGGGGCGGCGGGGCAGGGCTGGTCCCTCGCCTGGAAGATCAACCTGTGGGCCAGGCTGCTGGACCCGGCACGTGCCTACAAGCACCTCTCGGACCTGCTCACCCCCGCGCGCACCGCGCCCAACCTCTTCGATCTGCACCCGCCGTTCCAGATCGACGGCAACTTCGGAGGCGTGTCCGGCATCACCGAGATGCTGCTGCAGAGCCACGCCGGTGAGATCGAGTTGCTGCCCGCCCTGCCCGACGCCTGGCCGGCCGGCTCCTTCCGGGGGCTGCGGGCCCGCGGCGGCTTCGAGGTCGACCTGGAGTGGACGGCGGACGGTGTGGCACACGCCGAGGTGCGTTCCCTGCTCGGCAACCCGGTGCGGATCCGCACCCCGCATCCGGTGGACGTCGAGGGCGCCACCGCCGACCGCCCCGAGAAGTGCGTGGTGTCCTTCGCCACACGCCGGAGCGGCCGGTATCGGCTGCGCTCAGCCACGTAGCGGCATCCACACCCGCGTCAGGCCGTCACCGCGGTCGCCCCACTGGAAGTGGGGGGTCGCGGTGGCGGTGACGGGGCGCCCGGTGTCGGCGGCGGCCGTCACCGCCGAGCGCGCGCTCGGGCTGGGGCAGCCCGGCTCGTGCCCGACGGTGACGGCCGCCGCCCGGGCCCGCAGCGCCACGGCGAGGCCGAGGCCGGCCAGGCCGCCGTGCGTGACCTCCCCATGCTTTTCGCGATTCCTGAGGCCGCGCCACTCGCCCCGCGCTGGTTCTGTCGACCGTCACCGGCGCCCACGTCTCTTCAGAGCCGGCGACGGCGAGATCCACGGTGAGCCCGGGTATCACCCGGTCGGCCTGGGGACGTATGTCCAGTCCGCGCAAGGTGCCCGAACCCTGCGGACCGAAGAGACCCACGCCGTTGGGCACCGGCCGCTCGTTGCCGTCCGACGGGGTGTCGATGACGCCTGCGCCGGTGTCGCCGGACCGTCGGGCCGATCGACGCCTGGCTGACGCGTGTTGAGTGGGAGAGTTCCGGCACGAAGTGGGCCTGCAAGCCGCCGGCTGCCGGGACGGGCCCGGACGCAGTCAGCCGCCGGAGCACGTGAAGCCCAGTCGAGCCGCGTGTCAGGGGCGGGCATCGAGCTGCGGCCGCCCGGCCGGGACCGTCCTTCGAGTGCGATGCCGAGGCGGCCTCGCTCCTCGGAGCTCAGGTCGGCAAGAGGCGGCCGCTGGGTCAACCACCCATGGCCTGACCGTGCGAGGTCAGCCGCCGACGGGGTACCGGCTGGTGATCGCGACGCGGTTGAAGGCGTTCATCACCGTGGCCAGCCAGGCGATCGCCGAGACCTGGTCCGCGGTGAGTACGGCCGCGGCTGCGTCGTAGTCCTCGTCGCTGACGTGTCCGTCCGGCACGCATGTGATCGCCTCGGTCAGGCGGAGGGCGGCGCGGTCGGTCTCGGAGAAGTAGCCGGTCTCTTCCCATCCGGGCAGCACGGCGATGCGGTCGGGGTTTTCGCCCTTCTTGAGGGCGTCGCGGGTGTGCATGCGCAGGCAGAACGCGCAGCCGTTGATCTGCGAAGTACGGATCCTCAACAGCTCGACCAGGAGCGGGTCGAGACCCGCTGCGACGGCGGCCTCCGCCACCTCCGACGACAGGGCGATGAGGGCCTTGTAGGCGGCCGGGTGCTGCTTGCCGATGTCGACGCGCTGAGTGTCGGTCATGGTTCCTTCGATTCGTTCGTGTGGCCCGCGCCGCGCTCTTCGGGCGCGTCTTGGTGGCGGGTGGTGTGTGTTCCGGCAGGGGAGGAGCTCGTGCAGAGTGCTGCCGCCCGCTGCGTGCCGGGCTACGACTTCGGGTCGTCGACCTTGAGCTTGTCTCCGGTGTTGGAGACGAAGACGACCAGGAGCTTGGCCGGCTTGGTCCGGCTGGTGTTCTCGGTGAGGACGTGGTGGGTGCCCGGCTGCTCGACCCAGTTCTCGCCCTGGTGGTAGGTGGTCGCGGGCTTGTCGTCGAGCTTGCTGCGCACGGTGCCTTCGAGGACGTAGGCGTAGACGAACGCCCGACCGTGCCGGTGCGGCAGCGCGCTCGCGTTGGGCGGGAAGTCGACGATCGCTGAGGTGAACGTCTTGCCCTTCACATTCGGAAGGGCCTGCTGGAGCAGCAGCTTGAGGGTTTCAGTGGGGTGCGTCGATGCCATGGCCGCAGGCGATGCCACGGCCGCGGTCGGCATCTTGGCGTGGGCGGGCTGGTCGGAGGTCGAGCAGGCCGTGGCCGCGGTCAGCGTGGCGACAGACAGCAGGCCGGCGGCGATCCGCATTCCGATCATGATCGGTCTCCTTCTCGGTCTTCCGTGACGCGGATGATCGTCTTGCCCGGGGTGTGCTTGCCGGGGGCGAACGCGGCGGGTGCCTCGGCGAGCGGCCGCACAGCACCGACGACCGGCTTGAGCCGTCCGTCTCTCAGCCGCGTGGCGAGATCGGTGAGCCGGACGCGGTCGGGTTCGACGACGAAGAAGACGGCCCGCCCGTCCTTGGGCTGGACCTTGGGCGGCATGGCGATGGTGACGAGCGCGCCGCCGGCCCGGACCAGGGCCGCCGAGCGGTCGAGGATGTCACCGCCGATCACGTCGAACACGACGTCGGCCTCACCGGCGTCCTCCAGCTTCTCGGTCTCCAGGTCCAGGAAGGCGTCGGCGCCCAGCGCGAGCGCCCTGTCGCGGTCGCGGGACCGGCCGGTGCCGATGATGCGGGCGCCGGCCTCGCGGGCGAGCTGCACCGCGATCGAGCCGACGCCGCCCGCAGCACCGTGGATCAGGACGGTCTGGCCGGTGGTGAGGCGGCCGTGGTCGAACAGGCCCTGCCAGGCGGTCAGCCCGGAGATCGGCAGTGCGGCGGCCAGGGTGTGGTCGATGTCCGCCGGCAGCGGCGCGAGGTTGCGGGCCTCCGCCGCGACGTACTCGGCGAGCGAGCCGTTGCGGGCCCAGTCGGCCATGCCGAAGACCCGCTGGCCGACGTTCAGGCCGGTGGTGCCGTACCCGAGCTCCACGACGACACCCGACAGCTCGTGCCCCGGCACGCTCGGCGTCCGGTCACGGCCGGCGCGATCGGTCCACGTGGCCGGCCAGTCCAGCTCGCCAGGGGTGAAGCCCGCGGCGTGCACCCGCACGATGACGTCGTTCTCGGCCGCGTGGGGGTAGGGCATGTCCGTCAGGGACAGCCCGGCAAGACCGGCGTCGCGGTCCCGAACAGTGATGGCTTGCATACAGGTCCTTACTGGGAGGGGGCGGTTCGAGCGTGCGGTCCGTTTCACACGGGCTCACAGCGGCTCGTTCGGAAAGGTGCACCAGGTGGATGTATGCCGTTCCGCATCATCGATCTCACCTGCTCTCACCCGTTCCTTCGTCGTCCCGTTCGCTTTCTCACCAGGGAGACGAGGTAGCCCCTCCAGGCGTGACAGCTCAGACGTGCATGAGTTTCTCCGGGTTGATGACCCTGCGGTACGCGGTGACCAGACCGTCTGTGATCTGCACCGTGTCGACGGAGTAGACCCGGCCTTCCCGGTAGAACACGAGGGCGAGCTCGCCGCCGACCTCGGCGAAGTCGATCCGGTCCGGACGCCACTGTCGCCCCACACGCACCATGACCTCGGCGACGCGCTCTCCGCCGTGGATGGGCTTGCGTGCCGCGGAGATCTTGCCGCCGCCGTCGGTGACGTAGACGGCGTCCGGATGGAGGAGCCTGACCAGACCGGCCAGGTCCCCGGCCTCGTAGGCTGCGCGAAAGGCCGACAGCACGCGTTCCCGCTCCGCCTTCGACGCCTGCGGCATGGACCGCTTCGCCTTGGCCACCCGCCGTCGCGCCCGCGAGGCGAGCTGCCGGGCACCCGGCACCGAGACGTCCAGCACTTCGGCGATCCGGCCGAACTCGAGACCGAAGACATCGTGCAGGACGAACGCCACCCGCTCCGGCGGGCTCAGCTCCTCCATGATCAGCAGCATCGCCGAACCGACGGACTCGTCGACGAGTACCGGCTCGGATGCGTCCGGTCCCGTCAGCAGAGGCTCCGGCAGCCACGGCCCGACATAGGTCTCCCGGCGGAAACGCGCGCTCTTGAGAATGTCGTACGACCGTCGCGCGGCCACCGTCACCAGCCAGGCCCGCAGATCACCGATGTCCCGCAGATCCGCTCCGGCCGCCCGCAGCCACACGTCCTGGGTCACGTCCTCGGCATCGGCCACACTCCCCAGCAGCCGGTAGGCCGCACCGAAAACCGCGGGGCGGTGCCTCTCCCATTCGGCTCCGAGCGCGTCCTGCTGCTCAGACCGTTCGGAACGGTGCCCGTTGCCCATACAGATCGCAACCTCCTCCAGTTTGCGGATCCAGAGTAGGAGTCATCCGGACCCGGGATCTGCGCCGGCAGCTCTGCGCAATCCGGCCGGTCCGGACGCTCAGAGCGACGACGTACTCCGACCGAAGGAACTGAAGGGCTCCCACGACTCTTCCGCCGTCGTGTGCACCGTCGGGTCTCACGGCCTGCCGCGTCCGTGGCCGTCACCCCCAGGCCGGTCTTCGAGCCGAACTGTCCGGCGCGGTCAGGGCTGGAGAGTCCCCCCTCGTGGTCGCGGTCGGCGCCGGCACCCTCGGCTGACGATGTCCCGTCGAGACATATGTCCCCATGGGACATCACCGTGTTACCGTGAGGCCATGACGGCAATGCGGCAGCCTCCCAGTAGTCCGTCCGGCGCTCGTGTCCCCGAGGACCGTCGGCGGCGCAAGTCCCGGCAGACGCGCAATGCGCTGGCCGCCGCCGCGCTGGAGCTGATCCTCGAACGCGGCCTGGCGGACACGACGGTGGAGGCGATCTCGGAGCGCGCCGACGTGACGCGCCGTACCTTCAGCCGGAACTTCACCGGCAAGGAGGAAGCCGCCCTGGACTTCGTGCGCGACGACGGGGACCGCATCAACGCCCTGCTGCGCACGCGCCCGCCCGGCGAGCCGCCCCTCCTGGCCTACCGCCGGGCCGTACGCGCCTGGCTCACCGACCGGGACGACCCGGCCTGGCACCGGCGCCCGGACGTCCGGCGGCTGCTCGCGCTGCTGAACCAGGAGCCCGCCCTGTTCGCCGCCTACGAACGCATCCGGGTCGACGCCCAGGAGGAGTCGATCCGGATCATCGCCGACCGGCTCGGCACCGACGACGCCCGGGACGTGCGCCCGGCCGTCGTCGTCGGCGCCGCCGCCGGTGTCCTCACCGCCGCGCTGCGCCAGTGGGCGCGGACGGCCGGGGACGAGGACTCGGCAGCCGCAGACCTCGCCGCGCTGGTCGAGCGGGCCTACGACGCACTGACCAAGGAGGCCGCGTCCGCGGCCGCCGACAGCACCACCGACAAGTGAGCGCACCATGAGCACCACTACCACCGCCGCCTCCGTCACCGACTACGCCACCGAGTTCGCGGGCCGGACCGCCCTCGTCACCGGCGCCGCCTCCGGTATCGGCCTGGCCACGGCCCGTCGACTCGGTGGCGGCGGCGCCAACGTCGTCATCGCCGACTACAACGCCGAAGGCGCCGAGAAGGCCGCCGCCGAGCTGACGGCCGAGGGCATGCGGGCCGCCTCCGTCCGGCTCGACGTGACGCGACCCGAGTCCGTGGAGGCGGCGGTCGCCTTCACCGTGGACTCCTTCGGGGCACTGCACCTCGCCGTGAACAACGCCGGCATCGGCGGCCCGAGCGCGCCGACGGGCGCGTACGACATCGAGGCCTACCAGCGCGTAGTGCGCACCAACCTCGACGGCGTCTTCTACTCGCTGCGCTACGAGCTGCCCGCCATGGAGGCCGCCGGCAAGGGCGGCGCGATCGTGAACGTGGCATCGATCCTCGGCTCCGTCGGCTTCGCAGGCTCTCCCGCCTACGTCGCCGCCAAGCACGGAGTCGTCGGACTGACCAGGACCGCCGCGGCCGAGTACGCGGCCAGGGGCATACGTGTCAACGCCGTCGGCCCGGGCTTCATCGAGACGCCGCTGCTGAACAGCATGGACGAGACCGCCCACCGGTCCCTGGTGGGGCTGCACCCGGCCGGCCGGCTCGGCCGCTCCGAGGAGGTCGCCGAACTCATCGCCTTCCTGCTCTCCGACCGGGCCTCGTTCGTCCACGGCGCCTACCACCTGGTCGACGGCGCCTACACCGCCGTCTGACCACCGACCGAGCCGCACACCGAAGGAGTCGCCGACATGAAGGCACTGCAGTACCGGACCATCGGAGCCGCACCCGAGGTGGTGTCCGTCCCCGACCCCGAACCCGGGCCTGGACAGGTCCTGTTGAAGGTCACCGCGGCCGGGGTGTGCCACTCCGACATCGCGGTGATGAGCTGGCCGGCCGAGGGCTTCCCCTACGAACTGCCGCTCACCCTCGGCCACGAGGGCGTGGGCACCGTCGCCGCGCTCGGTGCGGGGGTGACCGGTCTGTCCGAGGGCGAGGCGGTGGCCGTCTACGGGCCCTGGGGCTGCGGGGCGTGCGTCAAGTGCGCCGAGGGCAAGGAGAACTATTGCCTGCGTGCCGACGAACTCGGCATACGCCCGCCGGGGCTGGGCGCTCCGGGTTCCATGGCCGAATACATGCTGGTCGACGACCCGCGGCACCTGGTCCCGCTGAACGGACTCGACCCGGTCGCCGCGGTCCCGCTGACCGACGCGGGGCTGACCCCGTACCACGCGATCAAGCGCGCGCTGCCCCGGCTGGTGCCGGGATCGACAGCGGTGGTCATCGGCACGGGCGGTCTCGGGCACGTCGCGATCCAGTTGCTGCGCGCGCTGACGCCCGCCCGCGTGGTGGCCCTCGACGTGAGCGAGGACAAGCTGGCGCTCGCCCGCAAGGTGGGAGCGCACGAGGCCGTCCTGTCCGACGCGAAGGCCGCCGCGGCGGTGCGCGAACTCACCGGTGGGATCGGAGCCGAGGCCGTGTTCGACTTCGTCGGCGCGGAGCCCACGGTCGCCGTCGCCGGTGCCGTGGCCGCGGTCGAGGGGGACATCTCCATCGTGGGCATCGGTGGTGCCGCCCTTCCCGTGGGCTTCGGACGGCTGCCCTTCGAGGTGTCGGTCAACGCCCCGTACTGGGGCAGCCGGAGCGAACTCGTCGAGGTTCTGGCACTGGCCCGCTCGGGCATGGTGTCGGTGCACACGGAGACGTTCTCGCTCGACGAAGCGCCCCTCGCCTACGAACGGCTGCACGAAGGCAGCATCAACGGCCGCGCGGTGATCCTGCCCAACGGCTGACCTGGGCCCCGCTTCCGGCCGTGCCGCTGCCCATGGACCGGGCAGCCGCACCAAGCACGCGCCCGGCCGGTCCGTTCCGCGGCCACCGGCCCCGGCAACCGTCGGCACCCGGCACCTCCAGGTGCCCCGCGAAGCGTCCAGCCGTCCAGGCATCCGGGCAGGCACTGCCCGGATGCCTCGATGCCTGAGGTCAGCGCCTTCGCGGTGTCCTCGGCCAGGGCGGGACTCAGCGCCGGACAGCGCTCCGCCCGCTCTTCGACGACCGCTGATGTGCACGCCCTCCCTTCAAATGGAGCCACACCTCCGGTCGCCGGAGCAGACCGTTGAGCTGGGGCATGGGTCTCGCCAGCACGATGGCCGCCGGCGGATCCCCTGACCGCTCGGCGGCGAACCTGAGCCCTACCCGGCCTCCGCCGGCGTCAGAGCTCCCTCCACAACAGCGAGGGCCATCGCCCTCCTGTCCGCACGAATCGTGGGCGGCGCAGCCGGTCCCGCACGAAAGAAGAGGCGACACCATGAGGTCCTGGCGCTTTCACGGAACGGGCAAGCCCCTGACGCTGGAGGAGGTGGAGGAGCCCCAGGCCGGAGCGGGCGAGGTCATCGTCGAGGTCAAGGCCGCGGGCCTGTGCCACTCCGACGTCAGCGCGCTGGACGATGCCGGCTGGATGGCCATGTTCCCCCGCATCCCCATGACGCTCGGCCACGAGAACGCCGGCGTCGTCAGCGAGGTCGGCAAGGGCATGGAGCACTGGAAGATCGGCGACCGCGTCGGACTCTCCCCGATGATGCCGGACGGCGACGCCATCGGTTACGGCGCCTGGGACGGGGGCTACGGTCCCAAGGTCCGCGCCACCGACCCCAACCTGGTCAGCCTGCCCGACCAGGTCTCCTTCGAACTGGGCGCCATGGCCACCGACGCCGGCCTGACCTCTTACCACGCCGTGGTCACCCGCGGCGGCGCGAAGAAGGGGATGCGAGTCGGCGTGATCGGTCTCGGCGGCCTCGGCTACATCGGCGCCCGCGTGGCTGTCCTCAAGGGCGCCGAGGTCTACGCCGCCGAGGTCAACCCGGCCACACGGGAGCTGGCCGGCGAGATCGGCCTCGCCGGTGTCGCCGAGTCCATCACCGACTTCGCCGACAAGGACCTCGAGCTCATCGTGGACTACGCGGGCTTCGGCAGCACCACTGCCCAGGCCGTGCAGACACTGGGAGAGTCCGGCACGCTGGTGCAGGTCGGCATGGGCCGGCTGGAGGCCACCATCGACACCAAGCAGGTCATCCTCAAGCAGCTGCGGATCCTCGGCTCCAAGTCCGGCACCAAGCAGGACCTGAAAGAGCTCTACGACCTCATGCGCGCCGGCGAGCTCAACCCACCGCTCAACCGCATCACGCCCCATCAGATCCCCGACGGCCTCGACCGCCTGCGCCAGGGCGGCGTCGTCGGCCGGCTCATCGCCCTCTACGAGGACTGAGGACAGCGCGCCGAGGGGGCGGCCTTCGCGTCCGGCCGCCTTCGAGCTGCTTCTGGCCGCCGCTCAGCCGCCGGTGACCGGGGCCCTGCCCGCATGGCCACGCATCGGACGCAGGCAACTCAAGCGCAGCGGCCCGCTGCCGTACCGGGGGTTATAAGGTCCTGGCATGTCCCTACGTGTTCGTATGCGTCAAGCCCTTCCGGAAGCGATGCGCTCCCGTGACAAGGCCGCCGTGAGCGCCTTGCGCGCGACGCTCGCCGCGCTGGACAACGCGGAGGCGGTGCCCGTGGACGAAGCCGGATTGCGCGGCCTGGCCCTCGAACAGTCACCGGTCGGTGCCGGTGCCACCGAGGCAGCGCGGCGTGAGCTGAGCGAGTGCCGGGTGGCGGACATCGTACGTGCCGAGGCCACCGAACGACTGGAGGCCGCAGCGCAGTTGACCGCACCCGCCCACGCCGGCCGAGTCGCGCGGCTTCGCGCGGAGGCTGCTGTGCTGCTTCGCCTTCTCGACGGCCACGGCACCCCGTAGGACACGGCGGATCCGTCGTCCCGACCTTCATCGGAGGCCTGCCGACCGCGCAGACGCTCGCGCTGCCCCGTTTCGGACCGGGCGTGACCACCTGCTCGTCGGCGGTCTTCGACCGCCTTCCGCTCCCCTCCTCGAGTTCGTGCGCGGCCCATGACGGGAAACAGCCACGACTCCAGGATCAGCAACGAGTTGGTGATCGCGGAAGGACCGTGCACGACCGTTGACAGGTGAATCGGCTGCTACATAGCCTCACCGTAAAAGAGAATTGATACGTTTCAATCAATCGCCCATACCCATCAGTTGGCCATTTTGCCGGGCTGACTGCGCCTTTGGCTGCTCATCGCGCATCGACAGGGCGCCCGGCTCGACGTTCATTGAAATGTTCAAACCTTTCGGATGGAGGCGCGTCATGAGATTGCCCTCGGCAACCTGCAGACGCTTCGGCCTGTTCGTTCTCGCATGGGGACTCGCTTTCAGCTCGGCGCCGCAGGCGTTCGCGGGTCAGATCGACGCCGATCACGCGCCCAAGGCGCCGACCGGGCTGACGGTGGCGGACCGGGTCGACCCGCTCGCCGTGGACGGCACGCCGCAGTTCGGCTGGCTGCCACGGGACGTGGACGCCAACGAGGTGCAGTCGGCCTACGAACTGGTCGTTCTCGACGGGGACGGCGGGACCGTCTGGGACAGCGGCAAGGTGTCCGGCTCGGAGCAGTCCTGGGTCGCCTACGCGGGCGGTGCGCTGGAGCCCGGGACCACCTACAAGTGGACGGTGCGCACCTGGGACCGCGGCGGCAAGGCGTCCCCGTACGCCTCTCCAGCGAGCTTCACCACGGGCCTGGGCGACCAGGACTGGTCCGGCGCCCAGTGGATCCGCCGGCCCGCCACCGGCAACGACGCCGGCAACCAGTGGACAGCCGCCCGCAAGGTCATGAAGGTCTCCACGGGCAGTCCGGTGACCGGTGCGCGCGTCTACGTCGCCGCCATGGGGGACTGGCAGGTCGACGTCGCCGACCACGAGGTGCAGCGCTCGTCCTCCTACGAGTACGCCGGCGAGGGATACTACGACGTCGCCTCGCTCAAGGGTGTGCGGGCGGGCGAGGAACTGCCGGTCGGCGTCATCACCCACTACTGGTCCTGCAAGTGCCAGGGCCGCGCCAACGGCCCGAGCAGCCCCGAGGGTCCCGACGGACTGCTCGTGAAGGTCGTCGTCGATCACAGCGACGGCAGCCAGGACGTCATGGTGTCCGACGGTTCCTGGAAGGTGCACCGATACGACCCGCAGCGTGTCGACACCCTCACCTATCGCAACAGCGACGCCGGTGACCGCGTCGAGTACTACGACGCGACCAAGGAGATGAGCGGCTGGGACACCACCGCCTACGACGACTCGGACTGGTCGGCGCCCGCCGTCATCGGTGCGCACCCCCGCCCGAACCTCGCCGACTGCAAGTCGTACGAGGGTAGTTCGTCGCCCTGCGCATTCACGCACCTGTCCGCGCTGCAGGCCCACCTGACGCAGCGGGTCGTCCATCCCGTCTCGCTGCTCCACCTGCCCGACGGCACGGTCTTCGCCGACTTCGGCAAGGTCTACTCCGCCGTTCCCTCGGTGCGTCTGAGCAACGGCACCGCCGGGCGGCAGCTGACGTTCACCACGAGCTACCGGCGCAACAACAGCAAGCTGACCTCGGCCGTCTCGGCCGGCGACACCACCCTCGGCCTGGCCGCCACCGGCAACGTCCACGTGGGTGACCAGATCACCATCGACGCCCCCGCCGACGGTTACGGAGCGGGCGACCCCGAGACGCACACCGTTCAGGCGGTGGACGGCACCACGGTGACCCTGGACGGCGCGCTGAGCAAGGACCACGCCAAGGACAGCTGGGTGGAGAACTCCCGCGCGGGCACCTCGGGCCTGGACACGCAGGGCAGCAACATGCGCTTCTACTACACCGAGAAGGACGGCGCGCAGACCGCGCGGCCCTTCACCTACTGGGGCTGGCGCTACCTGCAGATCAGCGACCCGGGCGAGGACCTGACGACCGGCGACGTCACCGCCGTGGTGCAGAACACCGACGCCGCCCACCCGGCCACCTTCTCCAGCAGCGATTCCACCCTCGACGACGTCTTCGCCCTGATGCAGCGCTCCGCCCTGCAGTCGGCACAGAACGTCTTCCTCGACACCCCGACCCGTGAGAAGGGCCAGTTCCTCGGCGACAGCGTCGACGAGTCGTTCGCCACCATGGCCTCGGCCGGCGAGCGCAGCCTGACCCGGCAGGCGATCGTCGCCTTCATGAACTCCCAGGCCCGCTACTGGAGCAACGGCGCCCTGAACTCCGTCTACCCCAACGGCGACGCCAAGCGGGACATCCCCGACTACACCGAGATGTTCCCCGAATGGGTGCTGCGCTACTACCAGACCACCGGTGACAAGGAGCTTCTGCGCCAGGCCCTGCCGGTGATGAAGAACGTCGCCGACTACATCTGGGCGGCCGTCGACAGCCGCGGACTGGTCGCCGACCTGCCCGGCGGCAGCGGCGCCTACCAGTACGGCATCATCGACTGGCCCGCCCCCATGCGCTACGGCTACGTCACCACCGGCAACGTCGACCGCACGGTGGTCAACGCGCTCGGCGTGGGCGCGCTGCGTTCGGTCGCGCAGGCGGCCGCGGCGCTCGGCGACACCGGTACCCGGACGACGTACGACGACCGGGCCGACCACCTGACCGCGGCGATGCGCGACCAGCTGAGGGACCCCGGCACCGGTGCCTGGTCCGACGGCCTGGACTCGGCGGGATCGCGGATCGCCCACTTCGGCGAGCACGCGCAGTCCTTCCCCGTCGCCTACGGGATCGCGGACCCCGGCGAGTACGCCGCACTGGGTGACCGCATGTCCCAACTGGGCATGCAGCAGGGCCCGATGACCCTGCGCACGCTGCTCGACGCGCTGCGGATCACGGACCGTCCGGACACCCTCGTCAAGATCCTGACGGATCCGGCCCACGACGGCCCGGCCCAGGTCCTCGCCGAGGGCGGCACCTTCATGTGGGAGCAGTGGACGCCCGGTTGCGCCACCTCCGACTGCACCGGCCCCCAGGTCTCCCAGAGCAGCAGCGAGAGCTTCTCGCACGGCTGGGGAGGCGCCGGAGTCACCGGCGTCCTCGAGGGCGTGCTCGGCGTGACCGTCACCTCGCCCGGCGCCGGGACGGTCCGCATCGCCCCGGCGGACAAGGGCTTGACCGCCGCCTCCGGAACCCAGTGGACCGAGCGCGGCAAGGTCGGGGTCGACTGGCGTCGCGGCCGGTACGGTGTGGACACCAAGGTGGACATCCCGGTGAACGTCACCGCGACCGTCGCCCTGCCCGCCGTGGCCGGCGGCACGTACCACGTGACCGGTCAGGCCACCTACCTCGGCACCAAGGACGGCAGGGCCCTGTACCGGGTCGGGTCCGGGAAGACCAGCTTCCACGCGGTGGCCGGCGAATAGCGCACCCCCGTACGCCGCGTCGGACGCCGGCGGTAGGGACGCGCGAACACGACGTCCACGGCGCCTGAGGCGACTGATCCTCGGGCAGGCAGGCCGGGCAGGGCCCCGTACGCACGGCGGCTGCTCTGCCCGGCCTGCCTGCCCTGAATACCTTTCCCGAACCGCTTCGCCCCACCGCATACCGGGCCGCCCACACGGTCCGGCGCGCTCCCGATGGGCGCTCGATCAGCCGGCCTGGCTGCTGTCCTTGTGCCGGCCCCAGCCGTGCCAGCGCTCGATCTCGATCCAGGCGCTGACCCGCGCCCGGTCTCGTTGGCCGTAGGGCTTGCCGAGGTACTGATGGCTGAGCCGGTCGATACCGGCGAGGTCCAAGTCGTCCCGCATCTCGGCGACCCGGCCGATGAGGCTGATGTGGTTGTACCAGTCGGTCTCGTCCAGCACGGTGAGGGTGACCCGCGGATCGCCGCGCATGTGCTCAAGGCGTTTGCGGCCCTCGTCCATGTTGACCAGGACGCGGCCGTCGTCCTGCCACAGGTACCAAGTGGCGGTGGAGACGGGCTGGCCGTCCGGCCGGAGCGTGGTGATGACCGCCGGATTGGCCTTCTTGAGCATGGCGACCGCTTCTGGGGCAAGCGGTGGCTTCGACATGGTGCATCTCCTCGATAGCGGTACTGGTGGGGGTGCCCAGCTGGCTGTGTCCCTGCACACGCTGTCACATAACGTGCGAAAACGAGCCGTTGCACGCCGTCGGCTGCCGCAATCGCACGCGAATCCGTCCGACGTTTTCCTGGACGGCGGCGCGCACTGTGGACTGGGGCGGGACAGGTCGCGGGTGACGGCGCTCAGGTCGCCGGCCTCGCATGCCGCCACGAAGATGCGCAGGTCGTCGAAGGCCATCGGTACGAGGCCGCGGCAGGCCGATCCACACCACCCAAGGAAATCCTTGGCGCTTCCAAGGAAACCCGAGGATTGACCTGCCTTTCGGCCCCGATGGATGATCAATCCGGGCCCAGGGCGGCAACCCGTCCCCTGCTGCCGCGTCCGGACGAGGCAGGGGCGGCGGACGGGTGCCGACCCATGAACTGAGAGGACCCCATGTCCCACACCATTCCACCCGTCGGTGAATCCGGTCTCCTCCCGCCTCACCCGACGGTGGCCGTGCTCGGCCCCGGAGGGATCGGCGGCCTGCTCGCCGCGCTGCTCTCCCGCTCCGGACACCGCGTGATCTGCATCGCCGGCAAGGAGACCGCACGCACCCTGCGCCACAGCGGGATCCACGTACGCAGCCGGCAGTTCGGGGACTTCACCGCCGCTGTCGAGGCGGACACCGTCCTGCGCGAGTCCGTCGACCTGTGCCTGGTGACGGTCAAGCAGACCACGCTGGACGCGGCGCTCGACCGTATCCCGCCTCATCTCCTCGATGACGGCCTCGTCCTGCCCCTGCTCAACGGCATAGAGCATGTGGAAGTCCTGCGGGCACGCTATGGTGCGCCGCGGGTGACACCGGCCGTGATCCGTGTCGAGTCCACCCGCACCGCGCCGGGCGTGATCGAACACGGCAGTCCGTTCCTCGAGATCGACCTGGCCGCCGGGCGGGAGCCGCTCACTCCGCTGGCCACATTGCTCACCGCCGCGGGCGCGGACACCCGGGTCATCCCGGACGAGAATGCCGTGCTGTGGGCCAAGCTGGCCTTTCTGGCTCCCTTCGCGCTCCTCACCACCCGCTACCGACTGCCGATCGGCGATATCCGGTCCGAGCGGCGCAGGGAGCTGGCGGCCCTGGTCGAGGAGACCACCGCCGTCAGCGGGGCCTGCGGCGGGCCGACGGACGCCACCCGGATCCTGGCGCGCTACGACGCTTTCCCGCCCGGCAGCAAGTCATCGATGCTGCGCGACGCGGAAGCGGGTCGCCCGCTGGAACTCGACGCGATCGGCGGCGCCCTGCTCCGAGCGGCAGAGCGACACGGCATCCACGTGCCGCTCACGACACGGCTGGTGACCGAACTGGACGCTGACTGAGCCCTCTCAGCTCCGGCCCTCGTTCCCGTTGCCCGACACGGCAGGACCCCGGCGATCACCATGCCGAACATCGGCTGATGCCCGTCAGCTGATGCCGGCGAAACGGCCCGGGTAGGGCTTGTGCACGTGGATGCCGTCCGGCATCGCCCGGTGGCGACGCCGGGACGGCGCGTGTTCGTCAGGGTGTCTTCGGGTCCGGGATGTCCGCCGGCCTTTCATGTGCTGTGCCGGCGGACTCGGTGTGTGAGAGTGAGGCGAGAAGCCGCAGTTTCTCGTCGCTGTCGCTGTCCTTGTCGGGGTAGTAGACGACGAGGATGACATCGTCGATGGCGAGTTTGTCGCGGTGGAGGCGTAGTTCACCGACGACGGGGTGGTGGACCGTGGTCGTGCCTCCGTCGAGACTGCGGACGTCGTGGCGGGCCCACAGGGTGCGGAACCGCTCACTGGACAGTGCGAGTTCTCCGACGAGCTCGACGAACCGGGGGTTGTCGGTGTCGTCCCCGATGGTGGTGCGAAGGGCGGCGACGAAATCGGCGGTGGCCTTGGTCCAGTCCTGGTGGAAGGCTTGCTCCTCGGGATCGAGGAGGAGGGAACGAAGCCGGTTCTGGCCGGGCCGCAGGCGGGGGGAGAGCGCGACGGCCATGGGGTTGGAGGCCAGGACGTCGAACGCGCGCCCTTCGACGAACGCGGGGATCTGAAGGTGGGCGAGCAGCTCGTGCACCCGCGCCGGTACGTGCTCGGGCTGCTTGCGGCGCGGCGCCCTGGGGCGTGCCGCCACGAGGCCGAGCAGATACGTCCGCTCGATGTCGTCGAGCTGCAGGACGCGCGCGAGTGATTCGAGGACCTGCGGTGAGGGGTTCTTGTCACGGCCCCGTTCCAGGCGCAGGTAGTAGTCGGCGCTGATTCCGGCGAGCAGGGCGACTTCCTCACGACGCAGGCCGGGGACACGGCGGTTGCCGCCGGACGGTATCCCTGCCTGCGCCGGGGAGACCAGCTCACGTCGGGCACGGAGGTAGCTGCCGAGCCGGTTGTCGGATTCCTCATCCTTCATACCGACACCGTAATGCGGTGCGCGGGTCTCAGAGGGGGCCCTGTCAGGACCAGGGAAGAAGGGAGCCCTGCCACACCCGGCGGATGCCGTCAAGACTGCGGTAGCAGTGTTTTGAGAAGGACAGAGCACATCGCTGTCTGCGCCGCGAGCCTGAACGCCGTCGGCGCCCTGGACTGAAGGGAAGATCTCGTGGATCTCTCCAACCGCACCGTTCTCATCGTCGGCGGGACCTCGGGTATCGGGCGGGAGCTGGCCCGGCGGTTCGCCGCGGCGGGCAGCACCGTGGCCGTCGGCGGCCGTAGCCCGGATGCGCTCGCGGAACTCGCCGCGGAAGGCTTCGGCACGTTCGGTATCGATGTCACCGACAGCGCCTCCGTCACATCCGTCCGCGACGCCGTGCTCGCCCGGTACCCCGAGCTGGACACCGTGGTGACGATGTCGGGCGTCATGCTCCTGGAGGACCTGCGCGACCCCGCGCACTTCGAGGCGGCGCAGACGACGATCGACACCAACCTGGTCGGCACCATCCGGGTCATCGACGCCTTCACTCCGCACCTGGTCCGGCGGGGCGCCGGCACCTTCATCACCGTGACCTCCGGCATCGCCTTCCTGCCGTTCCCACCCATGCCCAGCTACGCCGCCTCGAAGGCCGCGGTGCACGCCTACTCGGAGGCGCTGCGCGCGCAGCTGGACGGCACCGGTGTCGACGTCGTCGAGCTCGTTCCCCCGGCGGTCGCCACAGCGGGCCAGGAAGCGGTGAACCCGCACGCGCTGCCGCTCGACGACTTCGCCACCGAGGTCGTGCACCTGCTGTCAGAGGAGCCCACTCCCCACGAGATCCTCGTGAAGGGGGTTCTCATGCACCGCTGGGCCGAGCGGGACGGCACCTACGACGACCTGGTTGCACAGCGTTCCCGGGCCCTGGCCATGCTGCCCAGCCGCGAAGGCTGACACCGCTTCCCCCATCGGCGTCCGGGCTGTTCCGGCCGCTTATGGTGTCGAGTGCCGAGGTCGGCCCGGCCCATCCCCTGGCCGCTGGTGCGGATGCCATGGCGGGCCCCCGGCCCTGCCCATCGGATTGCGGGCGTGGACCCCACGCCTCTTCGAGCCCGAGCCGACGCCGGTGCCATCACGTCGGTGAGTCCGGCATGCCGGCCGGGCCGCCGGCCAGGGTGGCATGTCCGGCGGCGGTGTCGCGGGGAAGACGGGAACGGAGGGTCCGGGCGAAGTCCTCGGCCCGGGAGAGCTGGGTGCGCAGTGCGTCGATCTGCTCGGCCGCGGCCTGCTCGTAGTGGCGGACACGGGCGAGCAGGGCTTCCCGTTCCTCGCCTTCCGGAGCGGGGTCGGCGTCGAGGCGGTCGGTGGCGTCCAGCAGGTCGCGCATCTGATCCAGGGTGAAGCCGAGCGGCTTCATGCGGCGGATGACCATGAGGCGGGCGACGTCGGTCTCGGTGTAGAGGCGGAAGCCGCCCTGGGACCGGGCCGAGGGGATGACGAGTCCGGTCTCCTCGTAGTGGCGGATCGTGCGCAGTGACAGCTCGGTGCGCGCGGCGACCTCGCCGATCTGCATGTAGGTGCCGTCCACGTTCCGTCTCTCCAGACTTTCTCTCCCGGCGGGCGAGCGTCACCCGCCCTCACCGATCTCTATCCTAACGTTAGGGTAGAGTTCTGACGGACGGTGCAGCAGGCTGCTGCCTCGCACTGCCGTGCCGGGGCCGACGCCGTCTTCGGCGAAGAGAGCGATGCCCCAGGAGACACGCGTGCGCGAGCCCATGATGCCCCGGGTCGGCGCCTGCCCGCCGTGACCCGTCGCCCCTGAGCCGGACCGTTCTCCGTCCACCCGGGCCTGCGGCTTCCTCGAAGACTTCCGGCCCGCCCTCGTATCGAGCGGGCCGACCACGGTCTGCCGTCCGGCATGCCGTGTCCCCCTTCCGTGCCCCGCTGCGCGGGTGCGCCCGAACACGACAGGTAGAACGCCGTTGCCTTCCCCCGTGTCCTCCTCCCGCCTCATGCCCGCAGGCCTCCTGCGCGGGTCCGGCAGGCCCTCCCGGCTGTCTCCGAAGGTGCTGCGTACTGAGACGCTGGCGGGCCTGGTCGTCGGTCTGGCGCTGATCCCGGAGGCGATCTCCTTCTCGGTCATCGCGGGAGTGGACCCGAAGGTCGGCCTCTACGCGGCTTGCACCATGGCCATGGTGATCGCCTTCGTCGGTGGCCGACCTGCGATGATCTCCGCCGCAACCGGCGCTGTCGCTCTCGTCGTCGCGCCCGTCGTCCGCGCCCACGGCCTGGGCTACCTGATCGCCACCGTCATCCTCGCCGGAGTCTTCCAGGTGGTCCTCGGCGCGCTCGGTGTGGCCAAGCTGATGCGATTCGTCCCGCGCAGCGTCATGGTGGGCTTCGTCAACGCGCTGGGCATCCTGCTGTTCACGGCGCAGATCCCCAATCTGCGGGACGTGCCCTGGGCGGTCTATCCGCTGGTGGCCGCCGGCCTGGTCCTTATGGTGTCGTTCCCGAAGCTGACCAAGGCGGTTCCCGCGCCGCTGGTCGCCATCGCGATCCTCACCGTGATCACTGTCGCCGCCGGCATCGCCGTGCCGACCGTCGGAGACAAGGGCACCCTGCCCTCCGCCCTTCCGGTCCCGGGCCTTCCCGACGTGCCGTTCACTCTTCACACCCTCACCGTGATCGCCCCGTACGCCTTCGCCATGGCGCTGGTGGGGATCATGGAGTCGATGATGACCGCGAAGCTCGTGGACGACCTCACCGACACCCACTCGAACAAGACCCGCGAAGCGGTCGGTCAGGGCATCGCCAACATCGTGACCGGCATCTTCGGCGGCATGGGCGGCTGCGGCATGATCGGCCAAACCATGATCAACGTGAAGAGCGGGGCCCGCACCCGGCTCTCCACCTTCCTCGCCGGGTTCTTCCTGCTCATCCTGTGCATCGTGCTCGGCCCGGTCGTCTCCACGATCCCGATGGCGGCCCTCGTCGCCGTCATGATCCTGGTCTCCGTCGGCGCCTTCGACTGGCACTCGATCAAGCCCGCCACCCTCAAGCGCATGCCGATCGGCGAGACCACCGTCATGGTCATCACCGTCGCGGTCGTCGTGGCCACCGACAACCTGTCCATCGGTGTCGTCGTCGGCTCCATCACCGCCATGATCGTCTTCGCCCGGCGTGTCGCCCACTTCACCCAGGTCACCTCGGTCACCGACCCGGACGGCACCCAGGTCGTCTACGCGGTGACCGGCCAGCTCTTCTTCGCCTCGTCCAACGACCTGGTCACCCAGTTCGACTACGCCGGCGACCCGGAGAAGGTCGTCATCGACCTCACGGGCACCCACATCTGGGACGCCTCTTCTGTGGCCGCCCTCGACGCCATCGAGACCAGATATGCCCAGCGAGGCAAGACCGTCGAGATCATCGGCCTGAACGACTCCAGCGCTCACCTGCACGGCAAGCTCAGCGGCGAACTCGCCGACAGCCACTGACGTGGCGCGTGTCGGTCTCCCAGTGACCGGGGCCCACGCCGACGCTGGAACAGGTGGTGTGTGTGCGGGCCTTCAGCGGACGAGGGGCAGCGCCTCTCACGACCGACGCGGGGTAGCGGCTCAAGGTGCGCCATGGGCCCCAGGGATCCGACAGGTCTGAGATCCCTGAGGGTTGATCGTGTTGTCAGACCCCCCTGTCATCATCCCGCCATGCTCTACGACGCCTTGGTGGCCGAATCCCGTAGGAACGACTCGCTCGACGACGTGAGGATTGCCGCGCTCGACCGCGTCCGCTGGCTCGTCGACCTTTTGGAACGTCAGCGGACGGAGCCCCGGTGGGACGCCTCCGCCGCGTTGCGGGGAGGGCTGGAGGAATTCGAGCGAATCCAGGCGATACGCGCGGCGACCCAGGCCGAGATCGCCGGGCGGCTCGCGGCCTGCTCGGAGGAGGAGGGCAGGGCCGCGGCCCTGTGCCTGATGCTGGCCTCCCGCTTCGACGACATCGGATTCCGGCGGCACGACTCCGAGATCAAGACCGTGATCTCACGGGTGCACGGCTGGACGCCGTACGAGGTCGCGGTGATGCTGTCCCGCGTCACCGAGTTCGACATGTGCTTCCGGTCTGCCGGGTCCCTGGGGATGGCGCTGGACGCCGCCGAGCAGCTCGGCGCCGACGGTCGCCGTGCCGTCGCACCCTGGCTGCGGCACGCCCACGCGAAGCTCATGACCGGCGATGTTCCCGCACACCTGCACGGGCCGCTCGCCAGACGCCTCCGTGCGCTGCTCGCCGGGGTGGACGAGGCGCTCATCCCCGAGGGGTTGATCCCCTCGTACGCACCCTGGGCCGCCCTGCTGCGGGACCGTGCGAACACGTCCCCGACCCCCGAGCTGGCCGGCTTCGTCCGGCACCTGGTCGGTCTGTCCGGGCCGCGTCCCTCCCGGCGGTGGCGGCGGACGTGCCTCACCCTCGTGGACGCGGCGTCGGCGCGGGACATCACGGCCGGGATCCTTCGGGCGCTGGCCGAGGACGATCCGCTGTGCAGCAGGCAATGCGGTGCGCACGCCGGCTGGATCCCGGGCGATTACCACTACCACTACCTCGTCCACCAGAGCGACGGGGACCTGGCACGCGGCGCAGTCTGGGCGGGCGCGCTGACCGGTGGCCCGGCCGCGGTGCCTCATCTCGGGGCGCTCGCCCTGCGGACCGGTGGCCAGGGAACCGGGGTGACGGAAGACCTGAAGCTCGCCGGCGCGGCGATCAACGCACTGGCCGAGATCGCCGATCCGGTCGCTCTCGAGGCCCTGTGGCGGCTCCAGTCCCAGATCAAGCACCGGGCTCTGCGCAAGCAGCTCGACACCGCGCTGGTGACGGCCGCCGCGAGGCAGGGCATCACGCCCGGGCAGCTGATCGAGCGCAGTGTGCCCGCCCACGGACTGGCACCGGACGGCTCACTGGAACGCGAACTGGGCGCGTATCGGGCGCGGTTGGCGATCGAGGACGCGGTGACGGTGCGGCTCACCTTCACGGGCGCCGACGGACGGACGTCCCGCACCACCCCGGCGGCCGTGAAGGACGGCTTTGCGGACGCGCTCAAGGAGCTGAAAGCCCTGGCCAAGGAGGTACGGGGCACGTTGTCCGGTGAGCGGGCCCGCATCGAGGCGCTGATGTCGACCGGGCGTGAATGGCCGTACGACGACTGGTGCCGTCACTACCGTGACCATCCGGTCACCGGGGTCCTCGTCCGCGGCCTGATCTGGGAGTTCCGGGACGCGCACGGCGCATGGCGCGCCGTGGCGCCGGCGGCCGAGCCGCTGGGCGAGCCCGAGCGCGTCCGGCTGTGGCATCCGATCCGGGCGGCGGTGGACGAGACCAGACAGTGGCGGGCGCGGATCGTCGCCGAGCGGTTGCGGCAGCCGTTCAAACAGGCGTTCAGAGAGATCTATGTGCTCACTCCGGCGGAGGAGGAGACCGGCGTCTACTCCAACCGGTTCGCCGCCCACATCGTGCACTACCGGCGGCTCTACGCGCTGTTCAAAGAGCGCGGATGGCAGGCCAACTTCCTCGGCCGGTACGACGGCGGCTACGAGGGACAGGCGCGGGCCGAGTTCGGCGACGGCGACTGGCGGGCGTGCTTCCACCACGAGCCCGCCGGGGACGACGGCGACTACGCGCCCGACCACGCCGCCACGGACCAGGTCCGCTTCGAGCGGCGCGACGGCCGGCGCTGGCGGGAGGTTCCGCTGGCCGAGGTGCCCCCGCTGGTGTTCAGCGAGGCGATGCGGGACGTCGATCTGTTCGTCGGCGTGACCTCGATCGCCGCCGATCCCGACTGGACCGACCGGGGCGAGCAACGCTATGCGGGGTACTGGCGAACGGCCACGTTCGGTGAGCTGACGGCGAGCGCGGAGGTCCGCCGCGAGGCGCTGGCACGGATCCTGCCCCGCTTGAAGATAGCCGACCGGTGCTCTCTCGACGGCCGTTTCCTGGTGGTCCGCGGCGAGTTCCGCACGTACAGGATCCATCTGGGGTCGTCCAACATCCTGATGGAGCCGGACGACGCCTATCTGTGCATCGTGCCGTCACGCGGCAAGGACGGCGGCAAGGTGTTCCTGCCGTTCGAGGACGACCGGCTCTCGCTGATCCTCAGCAAGGCGTTCCTGCTCGCCGCCGACACGAGGATCACCGACATGACGATCCTCCACCAGATCAAGAGGGGGGCATGATGGGTCTCGCGGCACGGCTGATGCGCGCGCTGAACGAGCCGGAGTTCGCACTCGAGGACGAGGACAGGCACCCGGATCTGTCACCGGTCTCCGACGAGGAACTCGGCAGCCTGCTCGTGGCGGCCTACCGGGTGGGCGCCTCGGCCCCGCACGCGATGACGAGGATCCGCTTCGCGGTCGAGGACGCGGCCTCGAGGCGGCGGCCGCGCTATACGCCCGACGCTTGCCGCGCGATGTTCGAGGCACTCGTCCACAAGTGCCAGGAGCACGGCTGGGCAGACCTCACCCTGGGCCTGGGCGCGCTGGAGCGCTGCACGGGGCCGCTGCCGGACGTGTCCGAACCGTCCCGCACCCTGGTCGAGTTCTGGCTGGAGAAGGACACCGTGCGTCAGCCGTACGCGCTGCTCGCGGTCGCGGGACTTGCCGGTGACGGGACACTGCGCGCGGCCGTGGAGCGCCTCTCCCGTGACGTGGGCTCCATCGTCGCGGACGAGATCGCCGTCATCGCCGGCCTCAGCCCGGCCGAACAGAAACTGCTGTCCGGGATCGACCGTGAGCACAGGTTCGTCTCACCGCTCGCGCCGGCGTGGCGCAGGTCGGCCGACCACCCCGCCTACGTGGCGTTCGCCCGCCGCGCGCTGGAAGCGGCGGCCGACCGCACCGACGCGATCCGCGCGGGCGAGATCCCCTACCGGGCGGACAAGGCGTTCACGGACCGGGAGATCACCTCGCTCGGACAGGCCCTGCGGGTGGCACTCCTGCGCGACGAGCCCTGGCTGCCGGAACTGTTCGACCGGCTGCTGCCCGGCATCGCCCTCGCCCCCACACCGGCGAAGACGCTTCCCTCACAGGCCCTGCTGTACGAGGTGGTCCGCGCGGCGCAGGACTACCCGACGCCCGAACTGGTGACCGCGATCCGCACCGTGCGCCGCACCGTCCGGCACGCCGGGGTACCCAAGCAGCTGGACAAGATGCTCAAGAAGGTCGACGCGGCCCTGGCCGAGCGCGCCGACGTGGCACTACGCCTGCCGAGGCTGGGGTTCGACACTGCACCCGTCAGCGGCTCCGCCGCGGTCGGCGTCCTGCGCCGGCCGGCCGGCGACTACCAGGCCGTCGTCGCTGTCACCGACACCGCCACGCTGACCTGGCAGAAGGACGGCCGCCCGCTGCGCGGCGTCCCGGCGCCGGTCCGCCGCGACCACACCGCACTGGTCAAGGAGCTGCGCGAGCTGGTGAAGCGGGTGAACGCCCAACTCGTCACCCTCACACGCGCGTTGGAGGGCGGCTGCACCGTCGATGCCGTCCACCCGTACGGCTGGTGGCGCACGGAGCTGGCCGGGCACCCCCTCGCCCGCACCCTCGTACGCAGACTGATCTGGGAGATCGAGGTCGCTCCCGGCGAGTGGCGGGCGGTACTGCCCGAGGCGGACCAGCACCTCCCCGACGCGCCAGACGACGCCTCCGTACGGCTCTGGCACCCCCTTCGCTCCGAGCCCGCCGCCGTGCGGGCCTGGCGGGACCTGCTCACCGAACGGCGGATCCGGCAGCCGTTCAAGCAGGCATTCCGCGAGATATATCTCCTGACCCCGGCCGAGGAGCAGACGCGCGTCTACTCCAACCGCTTCGCCGCGCACCTCGTCCACTACCGTAGGATGTTCGCGTTGCTCCGGGCCCGGGGATGGACGAGCGACCGGCTGGGTCCCTGGGACGGCGGGGACGGCGACGAGGCCGAGCGCACCTTCGCGGCGGGGGAGTGGCGGGTCCGCTTCTTTCATACCTGGGCAGACTGGGCGGGCGACGACGAACTGGCCTCGACCGACCAAGTGCGCTTCGACCGGCGAGTGGAGGGCGCCTGGCGCGAGACACCGCTCGCCGACGTGCCCCCGCTGGTGTTCAGCGAGGCGATGCGCGACGTGGATCTCTTCGTCGGCGTGTCCTCGATCGCCTCCGATCCCGACTGGACCGACGGCGGCCCTGAGCGCACCTACTGGGAGCGGACCTCCTTCGCCGAGCTGACCGAGAGCGCCGAGGCCCGGCGCGAGGCGCTGGCACGGATCCTGCCCCGCCTGAAGTTGGCCGACCGGTGCACGCTCGACGGCCGTTTCCTGATCGTCCGCGGCGATCTGTGCACGTACAAGATCCATCTGGGCTCGGCCAACATCTTGATGGAACCGGACGACGCCTACCTGTGCATCGTCCCGGCACGGCGCCCGGGGGACGGCAAGGTGTTCCTGCCGTTCGAGGACGACCGGCTCTCCCTCATTCTCAGCAAGGCATTCCTGCTCGCCGCCGACACCGAGATCGCCGACGAGTCCATCCTCATACAGATCAAGCGAGGTGCCTGATGGCCACCGTGACGTTCCGGGACGAGACCGCGACGGGCAAGCCGGTCACCGAGTGGGAGGTCGCCGGGCTGCCGGAACGGATGACCGTACGGGAGCTGATCAGGCTCCGGGTCCGCGAGGAGGTCACCCGGCACAACGCCCGCCCGAGCGACCGCTTCAACGGTCTCGTCCGCCCCGACGACGCCGAGACCGAGCTGAACGGTTACCGACTCCGCGAACCCCGCCGCATCGATTGGGAGCGTCAGGCCGAGATCGCCGAGAAAGCCTTCCTGACCAACGGGTTCTTCGTGCTGGCCGGCGACAGCCAGGTCGAGGACCTCGACCAGGTCGTGGATCTGGCGGCCGATCCAGACCTGGTCTTCATCAAGCTCGTCGCCCTCGTCGGTGGCTGAGGCACAATCCCCCAGGAACGAGTCGGCGGGCCGCTGACGCCGCCGACGCAGCCGTCGACTCCCGAATCCAGGCACGGCTGGCCACCCACCGCCCCTCTCTCGGACGGACGGTGGCGAGGACTTCCGTCGAGGACGGTTGCCGCTGCGTTCAACGGCCTCGGCGTCACGGCCGCGTCGCCCGCTCCAGCTCGATCAGGACCGAGTGGTACCTCTGTCCCGTCGCCCGGTCCATCCCGATCTCGCACATGCGGTTGGCGGAGAGATAGGCGTCGTACTCGCGGGAGTTGACCTCCGCCGCCTCCTTCGCCGTCGCCGCCGCCGTCAGCTCCTTGTGCAGCATCCCGCGGTCGCCGGCGAACGCGCAGCACCCGGCGTCGTCCGGCATGACGACCTCCTCGGCGCAGGCCGACGCAACCGTGCGCAATTGGTCCACGTCACCCAGGTGCCGCATGGAACACGTCGGGTGCAGGACCGCCGAACCGGATTTCCGCAGGATCGTCAGTGCCGGCAGGAGTTCCTCGGCCGCCCAGACGATGGAGTCGACGACCGCCAACTGCCTGTGCAGTTCGAGGTTGGCGTCGGTGAGATGCGGCACCACCTCGTGGGCGATGCCCAGCGTGCACGACGAGGCGTCGACGACCAGCGGCAGCCTGCCGCCCTCGGTCCAGCCCCAGGCGGCCTCCACGATGCGGTTGGCCATCACCGTGTTGCCCTCGGCGTACCCCTTGGAGTGCCAGATCGTCGAGCAGCACGTTCCCACCACGTCCTCGGGGATCCACACCGGTTTGCCCGCGCGGGCCGAGACGTCGACGAGGGCCTGCTGCACCGAGACGGTGCCGTCGTCGTGGGAGCCGAAGATCCTGTTGACGCAGGCCGGGTAGTAGACGGCGCTCGCTCCCGTCCGCGAGGTGCGAGGCGGTCTGCGGGCGGCGGCTCCGGGGATCTCGGGCAGCCACTCGGGGACCAGATCGGGGTCGACGGCTTTGCGGGCGAGCCCGGTGACGGTCTGCAGCAGCCGGTCGCTGATCTTGTCAGCCGCCGCCACGGCCAGCCGCGCCGAGATCTCCACCGTCTTGAACCTCTTCGCGGTGTGTGCCGCGACCCGCTCTTCGCGCGGGGAGTGCTGCCGGTGCCGGAAGTCCTTCATCATGGCGCCGGTGTCGATGCCGACCGGACACGCGAGTTTGCAGGTGGAGTCACCCGCGCAGGTGTCCACGGCGTCATAGCCGTACGAGTCGAGCAGTTCGGTCTCCACCGGCGAACCGCTGTGCTGCCGCATCATCTCCCGCCGCAGCACGATGCGCTGGCGCGGAGTGGTGGTCAGGTCCTGGCTGGGGCAGGTCGGCTCACAGAAGCCGCACTCGATGCAGGGGTCGGCGATCGACTCGACCTCGGGAATGGTCTTCAGCCCGCGCAGGTGTGCCGCGGGGTCGCGGTCGAGGACGATCCGCGGGGCCAGCACCCCCTCGGGATCGATGACCTGTTTCGTGCGCCACATCAGTTCGGTGGCCTTGGGCCCCCACTCCAGTTCCAGGAACGGCGCCATGTTGCGGCCGGTGGCGTGCTCCGCCTTGAGCGATCCGTCGAAACGCTCGACGGTCATCCGGCAGAAGTCGTCCATGAACGCGGCGTACCGGTCGACGTCGGACGGCTTCGAGGCGTCGAAGGCGAGCAGGAAGTGCAGATTCCCGTGTGCCGCGTGGCCCGCGACAGCGGCGTCGAAACCATGCTCCGTCTGAAGGCGGAGGAGCTCCTCGCAGGCTTCGGCGAGCCGGGACGGCGGAACGGCGAAGTCCTCCGTGATGAGCGTCGTGCCCGGCGGGCGGGAGCCACCGACAGCGGTGACGAAGGCTTTGCGGGCCTTCCAGTAACCGGAAATGACCTCGGCGTCACGGGTGAACTCATTGGTCACCGAGGCGACCGGCGCGACCAGGTCCAGCTTTTCGACGACCGTGGCCGCCGCCCGCTCGTACGCTTCCTGTCCCGCCTCGTCCGGGGCACGGAACTCCACCAGCAGCGCCGCTGTCTGCCTGGGCAGCTCCGCCCAGTCCGCCGGCACGCCCTGGACACTCACCGAGGCACGCAGCGTATTGCCGTCCATCAGCTCGACGGCGAGGGCTCCCGCCGTGTTGAACAGCGGCACGGCGGCCGCGGCGGCGGTCAGCGAAGGGAAGAAGAGCAGCGCGCTGGAGACCTTCCGGTCCAGCGGAAGGGTGCCGAAGACGACCTCGGAGATGAACCCGAAGGTGCCCTCCGAGCCGATCATCAGCCCGCGCAGAATCTGCACGGGTGTGGCGCCGTCGAGAAAGGCGTCGAGCCGGTATCCGTTGGTGTTCTTGATCTCGTACTTGGCGCGGATCCTGGCGGTGAGCTCCGTGTCCGCCTCGATCTCCGCCTTGAGGGCGAGCAGTCCCTCGCACAGCTCCGGCTCGGCCCGCGCCAGCAGGTCGTCCGCCCTCGGGTCGGCCGTGTCGACGACGGTGCCGCTGGGCAGGACGAAGGTCATCGAGGCGACGGTGCGGTACGAGTTGCGGGTGGTGCCGGCCGTCATCCCGGAGGCGTTGTTGGCGACGACCCCGCCGACCGTGCAGGCGATGGCGCTGGCCGGATCGGGGCCCAGGAGCCGACCGTACCGGGCGAGGGTGGCATTGGCACGCATGACCGTGGTTCCGGGACGGATCCGCGCCTGCGCGCCGTCGTTCAGTACCTCGACGCCCGTCCAGTGGCGGCGGACGTCGACGAGGATGCCCTCGCCCTGCGCCTGGCCGTTCAGACTGGTGCCGGCGGCCCGGAAGACGACCTCGCGCCCGTGGTCACGCGCGTACGACATGATCGCCGAGACGTCGTCGGTGCTGTCCGGGATCAGGACGACCTGGGGGACGAACCGGTAGGGGCTGGCGTCGGAGGCGTACTTCACCAGGTCGGAGACCTTCCACCGGACCTTTTCCGGACCCAGCAGGACGGTCAGCTCGTCCCGCAGCTGCTCGGGCGTACCCGCGGCCCGGCTGTCGAGGAGCCGGTCGGGGGCCGCGGAGCGGGCGGCTTCGGGACGGAGGGTTTCTGGGCTTGGCTCCAGTAGCGGCATGGCGTTCGTCTCCTGGGTGGACCGGTGTGATGCTCCCACCTTGGGGCAAGGAGCATCCACACGGTTTCGGTCAGTCTGTTTCGATGCGGCTCGCGTACCCCGGCCGGACTCCGGTCCCTCGGCCGGTGACCGGTGCGCGCCCGCCCGGGGCCCGGTGCCGGGCGGCGCGACCTGACACGGCATGTCGCGCCACCCGGCACCGGTACGGCGGGGGCAGGTCAGTCGCTTCCGGCTCCCTCATGGATCACGGCCACCACATCGATCTCGACAAGGATGTTCATCAGGTCGGACCCGACGGTGGTCCGGACCGGGCAGGGCTCGGTGAAGAACTCCCGGTAGGCCGCGTCGAACTCGGCGAAGTCCCGCTTCAAGTGCTCCAGGTGCGCCGTGACCGTGACGACATCCTGCGCAGTCAGGCCGCGTTCGGCAAGTATGGAAGAGATGGTGCGCAGCACCTGCGCGGTCTGTTCCCGGCCCCCTTCCGGTACCTCACCGGTGGCCGGGTCCTGCGGGCCGAACCCGGCCGTGCAGAGGAAACCGCCTGCCACCACGCTGTGGGAGTGGGCCCCGGCGGGGCGGGGAGCGCGGGTGGTGTGTACGGCTTCCTGGCCCATGTGCCGTTCTCCTGCCCTGGATACGGCCTGGTCTCCCGTGCCGCCGCTCATCCCGTCAGGTCGCCTTCCCGCTCGTTGGCCGCGGCGTAGTACCGGAGTTTGTCCTCGTCGACACTCTCGCCCAGACCGGCCCCGGTCGGTACACGCAGTCTGCCGTTCTCCAGGTGCAGCGGTTCGACAAGGTCCGGCCGTGGCCGCGTCGCCGGTCGGCCCCACCGCCGACCGGGCGCGTTGTCTCGCGGTCCGCGGCTGGGACGGCCGCTGGGCCGGCTGCGTTCGCTGCGGTCGGCCCAGCGGCGATGGAAGGTCGTATCGCGGTGTCACCGAGCTGGACAGACGTCCGCGCCCGGATCGACGAGTGGAATGAGGACCCCGAGCCGTTTGTCCAGGGGCAGGGCCGCCGACGACACCCTTGCCGCCTATGGTGGTCGCCTGAACGACGTACACAGTCAGGGGAGAGTGCCGTGCCAGCGCCAGGTTCTTCTTCGACGCGGGATCAGGCGGGTTCTTGTGGACCAGCACGCCGGAGGACCGCGACGTGTGGGGTTACCGGGACTCTTGCAGAA
>NZ_MUBM01000294.1 GCF_002154505.1 Streptomyces carpinensis
GGCTCCGGCCGGCCGGAGCCGCCGGAAGGAAGATCTTGACCTGCCGCCCTCCCCTCACGCCAGTAGGAGCGCATGCCGCAAAACCCCAGTTCCCGATGCCGGGCACCGAGTCATGTCCTGAAGCAGTACCGGATGGCCACCGCCGAGAGGATGCGTCGGGTGATCGCTTCCGAGGCGCGCATGGAGCAGACCCAACGGCCGCCGGCCAGACAGCGGGATGAGGGGCTGGTCGACCGCATCACCCTGCCGCAGGCCGGACGAACCCGGCCGTGGTTCCCCACCCCGTACGGCGGACCGCTGTGGAGGCGCTGGGCGCCGACGCCATCCGGGCCGTGATGCCACGAGCCGACCGATCGGGGATCCCCCAGGCCGAAGCGGTGGCGTGCGCGTGGCCTTCGCGGGACGATCACGTTGTACCGGGAGACACGTGCACGTCCCCGCGGCACTCGTGTGACGGCCCCCGACTCCACGCCCGGCAGTCCGGGGCCCGTCGTGCGCTACCGCCCGGCGGCCTGTGGGTCCGTACCGTTGGAGCCGGCGCCGGTCGTGTCGTCCACTTCCGCGCTCTCTTCCGGTTCGGGCCAACGGCCCGACGGCCCCGCCGAACCGAGGACTTCGGCTCCGAGTACGCCGGGCCCCTTCGTACGGTGCGGCATCGGGATCACGCGTCCTCGCTTTCGTGTCGGGCCCGCGCCAGCAGCGCCGCCTGCGCGCGTCTGCGGCCGGGTCCCTCGACCACGACGCTGGGTTGGCGCCGCTGGGCGTCTGCCTGCAGGCGCTCTCCGGTGCGAAGCGCACGTTGCGCATTCACGCGGTACTGGACGAACGCCGAGCCGTACCGTTCCACGGCCGCGACGGCCTCGTCGTTGGTCGCCCCCTGCACATCGGATGTGGTGTGGCTGTGGCGAACCTCGGGGATACGGGCGGCTGCCTCCGTGGAGGTGCACGCGGTGCCGGAGGCCCGCGCCGAGGAGCTGCCGGAGGCCGCGCGGGCGGCGTGCGGTTCCGCGACGTAGGAACGGCCCGGATCACGGGGATGTGATCCGGGCCGTCCCTACGTGCCGTTCCCGCATCCGGGAGACGCGGTGCTACGACCGCGCCGACCGCGTCCGTACGACGGCGAAGACGGCGGCGGCGAGCCCGAGCACACCCACGACCAGCCCGGCGATGCCAAGGCCGCGGGCGGTGGAGTCATCGGAGGACGAGGCGGTGGACGAGGCGGCGGCGGGCTTGGCGTCCCCTGAGGGGGCGGCGGTTCCCTCGCCGCCCCCGGCGGTGAGCTTGAGCACCGGCGCGGGGTTCTCCGGCTCCTCGCCGCCCTGGGGCTCCTCGATCCAGCGGACGACCTTGCCGTCGGAGTACGTCTGCAGGGTCTTGAAGGTCAGCTGACCGACGTCGTCGGGCAGTTGGCCGAACGCGACATCGAAGTCCTGGTACTGACCGGGCCCGATCTTCCCGCCGGTCCAGGTGATTTCCGAGACGGCTTCGGTGATGGTCCCGTCGTCCGTCTTGACCGGCTTCTTGAGCTTGCTGGTCGTCACCTTCGCCGTCCAGCCGTCCCGCGGGGTGACGAGCGTGCCGAGGACCGGGTGGTCGGTGGGCAGGAAGACCTGGACCTTGGTGGTGCTCGCCGAGTCCTCCTCGTTGGGGACGCGGAAGGTCAGGACCCCGTCCGTGGCCCCCTTGGCATAGCTGTCGGGGTGGACGGTGACGTGCGCGGAGGCGGCGCCCGCGGCCGTGAGCACTCCGGCGGCGGCGAGAGCGGTGACGAGGCCGGCCCGGCGCAGGGTGCCTGCGGTGGTACGAGTCGTGGACATGGCTGATGGATCTCCGTACTGGGAGGTGGTGTGGGGTTCAGTCCGGGTACGGGATCCAGGACGGTGGGCCGCGGCGGGTCACGGCGTGCCGCAGCAGGAGCGAGGACGACGGGAACGCCACGGCGAAGGCGCGGCAGCCGCGCACAGCCGGTGCGGGCAGCGGCGCGGGCGCGGCCCGCCACCAGGACGCGAAGCCGGGGACGCAGTCGACGGCCCGGCGCAGCAGCGACCACAGCGCCGCCTCACCGCGCCGCAGCCACCAGGCCGCGATCAGCGCTGCCAGGGCGTGGGCGGCCACGGCGTGCGAGTTGAGCGCCTGTGCGGCCACTGCGGGCAGGCCCAGGGCATGGGCATGCGCCACATCCATGCGCATGACGTGCGCGGGAGCGGTGTGCACACCGTGGGTCGACATCGGCATGGATGCCGGGGACGGCATAGCCGGCATGGGCGGCATCGACGACATGGCGGGAAGGGAGCCGTGCATGCCCGGCTGGGCCGTCCGGGGCCGCACCGCGTCGAAGGCCACGTGCAGGCTCGCCTGGGTGACGAGCATCGCCGCGCCGATCCCGGGCAGGGACCGCTCCCTGCCGCCCAGCAGCCACCCGGCGGTGAAGACACCGAGGAAGCCGGCGCCGTCCGCCCACAGCGACGGCATGTCCCCCATGGCGAGCCCGTGTCCGGCGGCGGCGAGCAGCACACACACCGCGGCGAACACCACGGCACGCACACTCCGTACCGCAGGCGACGCGCTCATGGTGCGGCATCCTCCCACGCACGGCCCATACGTGGGGCGCGGCGCTCCGGTTCACACACCCTGGCGTCCAGGTCGAACGGTCGCCTACACGACGCCCGCCGCGTCGAGCAGCCGGACCAGATCCTTGCGGCCGTATCCCAGCAACGAGGCACGGTGAGCGGCCATCAGCAGCAGGTGCGCCACGATCTGCGCCGGATAGCCGTTCCTGTCGTCGCCGAGCCATTCCTGGGGTTTCTCGATGCCCAGGCTGTTCATCACGAGACCGTGCTCACGACGGATCTCCGCGACCGTGCCGGCCACGGCGTCCAGGAGCGACTTCCCCGGGCGCTCGCACTCCAGGGCGAAGCCACCCCTGTCGGCCGGTACACAGCCCTCGGGCGGATGCGCCCGCAGGACCGCGTACCGCCCGTCCTGCAACCCGCCGGCCTCGAAGGAATCGTCCATCAGGGAGAACCGGTGAAAACCCGGTGGGACGGGCGGAGGCGGGGGCGTGTACTCCCAGCCGGCGTCCTCGTACAACTGCCGCTTGACATCTTCCTCGTCGGCGAGGGTCACGGTGAAGCCCGTGTCCTCGTTCCGACCGGTCACGGTGCCGTCGTGGTTGCGGTGGAAGGACAGTCCCATGTGCGTCTCCTTCGATTTCCGACGAGCCGGAAGATCCCGTCACCGCGTCGAACGAGCCGCCCCCGCCGCTTGTGCCCCCGCCGGGCGATATCACCTGATCGCGTGACGGCGCAGGCGCCCACGAGCTGTGCGCCTGCGCCGTCCGACCGCCTGAACCGTCCGACCGTGGTGATCGCCCCATGCGTTCGCGTTCGTGCGCCCGAACCGGCCAAGGGCACTCGGCTGCACGGGACCCGTGTGACCCCGCGCGAACGCACGCAGGGTCACCGACGTAGCGGGCGGTTACGTCCTACGCCGCCTTCCTCCCTCCTTCCCCATGCGCCCGCACGATCTCCGAATACCGGTGGCCGCTGCCCTTGATGGTGCGGCTCTGGGTCGCGTAGTCGACGTGGACGAGGCCGAAGCGCTTGTCGTAGCCGTAGGCCCATTCGAAGTTGTCCAGCAGGGACCAGGCGAAGTAGCCGGCCAGCGGGGCGCCCTTGCGGGCGGCGGAGGCGCAGGCGGCGAGGTGGCGGACCAGGTAGTCCTGGCGTTCGGGGTCGTCGATGGTGCCGTCGGGGCGGACCGTGTCCGGGAAGGAGGAGCCGTTCTCGGTGACGTAGAGCTTGCGGGCGCCGTAGTCGTCGGTGAGGCGCAGCAGCAGGGTCTCGATGCCGCTCGCGTCGATCTCCCAGTCCATGCCGGTGCGCGGCACGTCCGGGCGGCGCACGGAGCGGACGTAGGGTGCCGGGCCGGTGGGGTCGTCGGTCACGTACGCCGGGAAGTAGTAGTTGAGGCCCAGCCAGTCCAGCGGGGCGGCGATCGTCTCCTCGTCGCCGGGCCGTTCGGGGAGGTCGACGGCGTAGACCTCGCGCATGTCGGCGGGGAAGCCGCGGCCGTGCACCGGGTCCAGCCACCAGCGGTTGACGTGGCCGTCGTGGCGGCGGGCGGCCGCCACGTCCTCGGGGCGGTCGGTGGCGGGGTGGACGGTGGAGAGGTTGTTGACGATGCCGATCCGGGCGTTCGGGACCGCGGCGCGGATCGCCCGCACGGCCAGGCCGTGGCCGAGCAGCAGGTGGTAGGAGGCGCGGACGGCCGCGGTCAGGTCAGTGAGGCCGGGGGCCATCTTGCCCTCGAGGTGCCCGATCCAGGCGGAGCAGGAGGGCTCGTTGAGGGTGGCCCAGTGGGAGACCCGGTCGCCCAGGCGTTCGGCGACCACCGAGGCGTAGGCGGCGAAGTGCTCGGCGGTCGCCCGCTCGGGCCAGCCGCCCCGGTCCTGGAGGACCTGCGGGAGGTCCCAGTGGTAGAGGGTGACGGACGGGGTGATGCCCGCTTCCAGCAGGCCGTCGATCAGCCGGTCGTAGAAGGCGAGGCCCTTGGGGTTCACCGGGCCGTCGCCGCCCGGCATGACGCGCGGCCAGGCGATGGACAGCCGGTAGGCGTTCGTGCCCAGGCGCCGCATCAGGGCGATGTCCTCGCGCCAGCGGTGGTAGTGGTCGCAGGCGGTGTCGCCGTGGTCGTCGTTGTCGATCTTGCCTGGGGTGTGGGAGAAGGTGTCCCAGATGGACGGCGAGCGGCCGTCCTCGGCGACGGCCCCCTCGATCTGGTACGCCGAGGTGGCCGTGCCCCACAGGAAGTCGTGCGGGAGCGCGGCGAGATCGATGGTCACAGAAGCCCTTTCGGAAGCGGAAGAGTCGGTCACTTGACGGCTCCTGCCGTCAGCCCGGCGACGAGGTAGCGCTGCAGCAGCAGGAATCCGGCGACCACGGGGACGCTGACGACGAGCGAGGCGGCCATGATCTGGTTCCAGTACACGTCGTTGAGCGTGGAGTAGCCCTGCAGGCCCACGGCGAGCGTGCGGGTGGCGTCGTTGGTCATGACGGAGGCGAAGAGCACCTCGCCCCAGGCGGTCATGAAGGCGTAGACGGCGACGGCGACGATGCCGGGGATCGCGGCCGGCACGACGACCCGGAACAGCGCGCCGAGCGGTCCGCAGCCGTCCACCAGTGCCGCCTCGTCCAGGTCGCGCGGCACCGAGTCGAAGTACCCGATCAGCATCCAGATCGAGAACGGCAGGGAGAAGGTGAGGTACGTCAGGATCAGGCCGCCGCGGGACCCGAACAGGGCGATCCCGGTGGCGTTGCCGATGTTGACGTAGAGGAGGAACAGCGGGAGCAGGAAGAGGATGCCCGGGAACATCTGTGTCGACAGGACGGTGACCGTGAAGACGCGCTTGCCGCGGAAGGCGTAACGGCTCACGGCGTACGCGGCGAAGACCGCGATCACCACCGAGCAGACAGTGGCGCCGCCCGCCACGACCAGCGAGTTCACGAAGTACTTCGCGAGCGGCACCGTCGACCAGATGTCGACGTACGGGCGGAAGGTCAGGCCGCTGGGCAGCCAGTGGAAGGTGCCGGTGACGTCCGCGAGCGGCTTCAGCGAGCTGGACACCATCACGTAGACCGGCACCAGGACGAAGCCGGAGAGCAGCGTGAGGAAGATCCGCCGGGACCAGAGGAAGGAGCGGGGCGGCGCCATAGGCGACGGGTGTGCCTTCGCGGACACCTGTGCGGTGGGCGACGCGGGGGTGCTAGGCATCGGAGGTCCTCCGTCCGCGCGAGGTGATCGCCAGGTACACGCCCGTGACGACCAGCAGGAAGAGCAGCAGCAGGACGGACATCGCCGAACCGGTGCCGAAGTTCCAGCTGACGAAGGACGCCTGGTAGATGTGGACCGAGATGAGGTCCGCCGCCTGCGGAGCGGCCCGCCCGAACAGCACGTACGGCGTGTTGAAGTCGTTGAACGTCCACAGGAACAGCACCAGGACCAGTACCTGGTTGACCGGGCGCAACGAGGGCAGCGTGATCCGGCGGACCTGCTGCCACATGCCGGCGCCGTCGAGGGCGGCGGCCTCGTACAGTTCGCGCGGGATGTTCTGCAGGCCGGCCATCACGATGAGGAAGGCGAACGGCCAGCCCTTCCACACGGACACCACGAGCAGCGCGACGAAGCTGTTGTCGCCGATCAGCCAGAAGGACGGCTTGTCGGTGAGGTGCAACTGGTCGTGCAGGACGTGGTTCACCAGGCCGTTGTCGTGCTGGAACATGAACACCCAGGTGATGACGGCCGCGTAGACGGGGAGCGCGTACGGCACCAGGAACAGCGCGCGCAGCAGGCCGCGGCCCCGGAAGGTGTCCTGCATGTAGATGGCGGCCACGGTGCCGATCAGCCAGCACAGGCCGACCGAGAGCAGGGTGAAGCCGACGGTGACGAGGAAGGAGTGCAGCAGGGCCTCGCCGACCGGGGCGTTGAAGTCCACCGACATGCGGTAGTTGTCGAAGCCGGACCAGGGCGCGGTGCCCCAGTCGCGGATGTAGAACTGGGTGAGCTCCTTGAAGCTCATCACGATGCCGATCACCATCGGCACCAGGTGCACCAGGAGTTCGAGCAGCAGGGCGGGCAGGAGCAGCAGGTAGGGCAGGGTGGCGCGGCGCAGCCACCCTGGGCGACGGATCCGTCCGGTGCGGCGGCGCGGGCCGGGCGCCGCCGCACCGGAGGAGCTCTTGCGCACGGGGCGCGCCCCCGCCTCGGCCGAGAGGTCGGTGGTCGTGCTGGTCATCTCGCTCACTTCGCCGGCATCTGCTGCTGGGCCTTCTGGAGCTTCGCCTTCACCGAGTCGGTGGTCACGGCGCGACCGGCCGCGGCGTCGGCGAACAGCTCCTTGACCGCCGTACCGACGGTCGTCTCGAACTGGGACTCCTGGGCGACCTGGGGCAGCGCGGCGGCGCTGGTGGCCAGGGTGTTCTTCAGTACGGCGTTGGCCGGGCTGTTGAACGAGGGGTCGGACTGGGCGGCCTTGACGGGCGGGATGGAGCTGTAGGCCTTGTTGAGGATCTTCTGCTCGTCGTCGCTGGTCATGAACTTCACGAACTTGGTGGCGCCGTCGAGGTTGTGGGTGTTCTTGAAGACGGCCATGTTGATGCCGGCGACCATGGAGTCGACCTGGGTGCCGGTGCCGGGGGCGCCGGACTGCACGGGCACGGGGGCGATTCCGTAGGCGTCCTCGCTCATCCCCTGGGACTTGAGGTTGGCGGAGGCCGACTGCCACAGCAGCATCGCCGTCTTGCCCTTGGCGAAGTCGCTGACCGACTGGTTCTGGGCGTACTCGGCGTTGCCCTGCGGGATGACCTTGTCCTTGGCCATCAGGTCGACGTACTGCTTGACGGCGGCCACCGCGCCGTCGTTGGTGAAGTCGGGCTTGCCGTCGGCGGTGAAGAAGTCGGCGCCGTGCTGCTTGGCGAAGACGAAGACGTGGTGGATGTTCTCGGAGACGTTGGACCCCTCGGCGCCGAGG